>JAACFJ010000020.1 GCA_009937505.1 Gammaproteobacteria bacterium | reverse complement strand
TCGCGGTTGTCGAACCAGGTTTCGTACTCCTCGGAGAGCAGCAAGTCCGACATCGCCGGATCTTTTTCGAAAGCCTCGGGCCCCAGCGTATAGCCGAACGTCTTCTCCAGTTCGTCGAGCGCCGCCACGGCCTTGTCAAATTGACGCATTGCCGTCCCGGCCCTCAGCGCAGACCACCAGCCTAGCTCGAGGCCGGGCTCGATCGTAACGGCCTGATCCGCATAGCTCAGCGCATCCTCGGCATTGCCGTTCACCAGCGACGCCGCAGACAGCCGCGCGGACATGGCAGAGTCCTGCACCCCGAGCGTTGACTGCAGACTCAGCAGGGCCTGCATGGCCTGTTCGTACTTTCGCGACGGGAAGTAGTAGTCGAGCAACATTAGAGAATACAGGGGCTCGTCCGAATAATACTTATCGACGTCGATGAGTGCCGTGCGCAGCTTGCGGCGATTCCGGGTTGCTTTGGTGAGATGCACCGACGTCATTACGACAACCTTCTGGCGGCGCAATTTCTCGTCCACGTTTTTCAGAATGTCGAAATAGCGATCGACCTGCCTGTCCCGGGATGCCTTCAGCAATTCTGTCACCTGAAACGTCTGCTGCTCGGTCGGGCCCTGGAAGTCGAGCAGCTTGCGAACGGCGGGCTTCCCGGGGTTCGCCGCGATGAGCTGTAGGCCCACACCGTCACTGAATCTTTCGCCGTCGAGGTAGTCGATCCAGTCGACGATAACGACACGGCCCCTGTCGTCAAGTCGCAGTTCGTACTCGTGATAGTTGAACTGGAAGTCAGGCAAGTCGTATCGCACGATCGCCTTGCCGCGGTCGCCTTTCGAGCCGAAACCCAGCCATGCCGCCCTGATGTTGTCTTCGGTATTCGCAAATGCTGACTTGAGGATGTTGACCAGGTTGTCGTCGAAACTCTCGCGGAAACCCTGTTTGACCTTCTGGTCGATCAGGCGCAAACCGAAGATGCGCTCCAGCATGTCTTCCCGGTCGATGGCGTGCGCAAAGCGCTCGAACGAGTTGTTGTTCAGGTCGGTAACGATATCCTGGAAGCCGGCACGGAAAATCTCCTGTCGCTCCTGCTCGGCGCGCATTTCCGCTTCGCGCGCAGCGTCCTGGGCGAACGCCGCCGGCAGCAAGAGGACGTAGGCGGCCAGCAAGCAGGTTCTTAATATCGAAGCGTTCAAAGTAACTCCCCGGTATCAGTACAGCCTGACACGTGCAAAACGTCTTCGACCAACCTGGTAGACATTAGTGCTGCCCGCATCGATCGTCAGCGACCGGTCCTCGACGCGTTCGCCGTCGATACGGACCGCGCCCTGCTTGATCATGCGGAACGCTTCGGAGGTACTGCTGACCAGGCCCGCGCCTTTCAGGAGGTGCGCAATCCCCAGCGTGCCGTCCCGGGTCTCGAGCGTGAGTTCGGGCATATCCTCCGGCATGGCACCCTCGCGAAAGCGCGATATGAACTCCTGTTTCGCGGCATCGGCAGCGCCGTTGTCATGAAATCGTGCCACGATCTCCATCGCAAGCTCGAACTTGACGTCGCGCGGATTCATGCCGTCCTGGACGCGCTTCCTCAGGCTTGCGATGTCATGCAGGGAGCGGAAGCTGAGAACTTCGAAGTAACGCCACATCAGGTCGTCAGAGATAGACATGAGCTTGCCGAACATTTCACCGGGCGGCTCCGTGATTCCGACGTAATTGCCGAGTGACTTCGACATCTTCTGCACGCCGTCGAGTCCCTCCAGCAAGGGCGTGGTCATGACGATCTGGGGCTCCTGCCCATAGTCCTGCTGCAGCTGACGGCCCACGAGCAGGTTGAATTTCTGGTCCGTGCCGCCGAGTTCAATATCCGCCTTCAGGGCGACGGAATCGTACCCCTGGACGATCGGGTACAGGAATTCGTGGATCGAAATCGGCTGCCCCCCCTCGTAGCGTTTCCTGAAGTCGTCCCGTTCGAGCATGCGTGCAACCGTGTGGTGCGCGGCAAGCTTGACGAGACCGGCGGCATCCATGTCGCCCATCCAGGTCGAATTGAACTCGATGCGGGTCTTCTCCTTGTCAAGAATCTTGTAAATCTGGGCCTTGTACGTTTTCGCGTTCTCCCCGATCTCATCGGCAGTCAGCGGCGGCCGCGTGGCGTTCTTGCCCGACGGGTCGCCGATCATGCCCGTGAAATCACCTATCAGGAATACGACCTCGTGGCCGAATTCCTGGAACTGGCGCATCTTGTTGATGAGTACCGTGTGCCCGATATGCAGGTCGGGCGCAGTCGGGTCGAAGCCGGCTTTCACGACAAGTGGCCTGCCCTTCCCGAGTTTGGCCGCCAGTCCGTCCTCGGGCAGCACCTCGTCGGTGCCGCGGGTCAGCTCTGCGATTTGTGCCTTGATGTTGCTCATTACTTCCTGTCGGTGACCGCCATCGGTGTGCAGCGGAACTGTAGCATTCTCGGCCGCCGATGAAAGCCCTTATTGGTTACCTCGCGACCCTATCAGGCTTCTCTGTTAACAGACTGACTTATAACAGTTTTCTTTGACCTCGCCGCAACGTCACGGTAGAGTACCCGCATTCTTTAACGTGGGGTCGCAGACTTGCATCGTTCGGCCAGTCCATTACTGCACGATTACAAGCGGTCTGCAGCGAAAAAGCCGAAAAAATCCAAAGCCCTGCAGTGGTTCGTCATTGGCCTGGGCATTCCGCTGGCCGGCCTCGTATTCGTCTCCACGCTGACGTCGACCACGCCACCCGCGGCTCCGCCCGAAGAACCCGTGATTACTGCGGCGGACGGTTCCGACTACGATTTGGAGACTCCCGCCGAGCTGGTCTACGCGGAAACTCCGCTGGTGCTCGCTGACGCGATTAACCCGCCCCCTTACCAGAAATTGAACCTGACGATCGGGCGCGGCGACACGCTCGACAAGCTCTTCAGAAAACACGACCTCGACCTGGGTCACCTGTCTGAGATTTCGAAGCTGGGCGAGGCTCGCAAACGTTTCCGCAGACTGAAACCCGGCGACCAGTTCGAGATCACGCACGACCAGGGCGACCTCGTCAGCATGTACTCGAACCTCAGCCTCACGAGCGCGCTCAAGATCGAGCGCGCCGAGAGTGGTTTCAAAGCCGAAATCGTCGATCGGCCGATCGAGAAGCGCAAGCGGCTCGCCTACGGCACGATCGAGAGCTCGCTTTTCGAGAGCGCCGCGGATGCCGGTCTGTCCGACCGCGTCATCATGAACATCGCCGGTATCTTTGCCTGGGACGTCGATTTCGTCCTCGATATTCGGACCGGTGACAACTACTACGTACAGTACGAAGAGGTCTGGCAGGACGGCGAGTACGTGATGGACGGTGAAATAGTCGCGGCAGAATTCAACAACAACGGCCGAACCTACCGCGCGATCCGCTTCATAGACGACGAGGGCCACAGCGACTACTTCACTCCGGACGGCCACAGCGTAAGAAAGGCTTTTATCCGTGCTCCGGTCGACTTCACCCGCATCAGCTCCAACTTCAACCCGCGGCGGCGCCACCCGATACTGAACTCGATCCGTGCGCATCGTGGCGTTGACTATGCGGCGCCCCGCGGCACACCCATCAGGGCCGCAGGCGACGGCAAGGTCATCTTTCGCGGCGTAAAGGGCGGCTACGGCAATACGATCATCCTGCAGCACGGGGGCAACATCACAACGCTGTATGCCCACATGTCGCGATACGCCGGTACTCGGATCGGCAGCAGAGTACGGCAGGGACAGACTATCGGCTATGTCGGCGCGACGGGCCTCGCGACGGCAAACCACCTGCACTACGAATATCGGCTTAACGGCGTGCATCGCAATCCGCGAACCGTCGAACTGCCGCAGGCCAACCCGATCGACCAGCGTTATCGTCAACGATTTCTCGCGACCGTGGAACCGATCCTGCAGGAACTCGAGAAATTCAAGAATACGCAGCTCGCATCCGTTGCATACAGCAACAAGTAGTACCGGCGCGCGATGCCTGATCACTACATCGGCCTGATCTCCGGCACGAGCATGGACGGCGTCGATGCCGCACTGATGCAGTTCGGTGACCACTCGGTCGATATCGTAAGTGCAGGAACGAGCCCCTATCCCGAAGCGCTTCGCGAAAAACTCATGGGCGCCGCACGGGCGCCGGACACCTGCACCGCCGACGTCATTGGAGCACTCGATCACTGGGTCGGCGAGTGTTTTCGCGATGCCGCCCTTCGACTTTTGCAGGCTGCCGGCGTCGAGCCGGGCGAAGTTCGGGCGATCGGGAGTCACGGGCAGACAATCCGGCACCGGCCCGACGAGGACAGGCCTTTCACGCTGCAGATCGGTAACGCCGATGTCATCGCGAAGGGCACCGGCATCGACTGCGTAGCCAATTTCCGTGGCGCCGACCTGGCGCTGGGTGGGCAGGGCGCCCCACTGGTGCCGCCGTTCCACGAATGGCTGTTTCGCTCTGCGGACGTCGATCGCTGCGCACTCAATATCGGCGGAATCGCAAACATAACCGTGTTGCCCGCGGCGCCCGGTCCGATCCGGGGGTTCGATACCGGCCCGGGAAACACGCTGATGGACGCCTGGATTCGGCGCCATCGCGCTATCGACTTCGATGACGGGGGCCGCTGGGCCGCGAGCGGTACGACCATTCCCGCACTGCTCGAGACCATGCTGGCGGACCCCTACTTCGCCAAATCGCCTCCAAAAAGCACCGGCTTCGAGTACTTCAACGAAGTCTGGCTGTCCCGGCTGATCCAGGAGGACGCAGACCCCGCCGATGTGCAGGCAACCCTGGCGGACCTGGCGGCGACTACGATTGCCGATGCCATCGGCCTGCATGCTCCGCAGACGCGCGAGTTACTGATCTGCGGCGGTGGCGTGCACAACCAGGATCTTATCAGGCGGCTCGAAGAGCGCCTTGCGCAAGTGAACCTGGCGTCGACGGCGGAATTCGGGCTGGACCCGGATCACGTGGAGGCCGCTGCCTTCGCCTGGCTCGCGATGCGTACCATGAACGGCGAACCGGGCAATGCCCCCGAGGTTACCGGCGCCAGCCGCAAAACGGTGCTCGGTGCCCTCCACCGTTGCGGATAAACTGAGCAACAGTTAAAGGTCTCGTAACGCCGGCATTGTTATACTGGCCGGCCAGAGAAAAATAGAGAAGACCGTGGACTCGCCCTCCCTGCCACCCGCCGATCTGTATATCAACCGCGAACTCAGCATGCTGGAGTTCAACAAGCGGGTACTCGCGCTGGCGCAGGATCCCGACGTGCCGTTGCTGGAGCGGCTGCGATTTCTCTGCATCACCTGCACCAACCTCGACGAATTCTTCGAAATCCGTGTCGCCGCCCTGAAGCAGCGGATGGAACTCGGCGCTCTCGCGCAGGGACCTGAGTCTCTGCCGGCTCAACAGGTATTCGAGGTATTGCGGCACCGCATGGTCAACGTCGTCAGCCAGCAGTACGAGCTGCTCAACAACGTGATGTTCCCGCAGCTCGCGAAGGCCGGCGTGCGGTTCGTGCGCAGCGAAGACTGGTCAGAGGAACAGCAGGAGTGGCTGAGCGAATACTTCGACGAACAGGTCGTGCCGGTCCTGACGCCCCTGACCTTCGACCCGTCGCGGCCATTCCCGCGGGTGCTGAACAAGAGCCTCAATTTTGTCGTCAGGCTGAAGGGTCGCGACGCTTACGGACGTCGTCGCCACAGGGGCATGGTGCAGGCGCCACGATCGCTGCCGCGTATCATCAAGCTTCCCGAACACCTCGGCAGCCCGGGGTGCCACGACTACGTATTCCTGTCTTCGGTGATCCGCGTGCACGTCGACCGGCTGTTCCCGGGCCTCAAGGTCGACGGCTGCTACCAGTTTCGTGTAACACGCAACAGCAACCTGTACGTCGACGAGGAGGAAGTCAGCGACCTCGTCGGCGCACTCGAAGGTCAGCTCGAGGCAAGCCGCTATGGCGCCGCTGTGCGCATCGAGGTCGGCCACGAATGTGCCGAGGACCTGCAACAGTTTCTGCTCGATCATTTCCGCTTGCAGGAGCAGGACATGTATCTCGTCGACGGTCCGGTAAACCTGAACCGGCTTGCAACCGTCTGCGACATCGAAGACCGTCCGGAGCTGCAGTACAAGCCCTTCACCCAGGGGCTTCCCGAGGAACTCCTCGTCGACACCGACATCTTCGCGACGCTGTCGAAGAAGAACGTCCTGCTTTATCACCCGTTCCAGAGTTTTGGTCCGGTGATCGACTTCATAAAGAGTGCGTCAACGGACAAGGACGTGCTGGCGATAAAGATCACTCTATACCGGACGGGCGCGGATTCGCCGGTCGTGGATCACCTCGTGAACGCGGCCCGCGCGGGCAAGGAAGTAACGGTGATCATCGAACTCATGGCCCGCTTCGACGAGGCTGCCAACATATCGTTGGCAAACCGCCTGCAGGAGGCGGGCGCCCACGTCGTGTATGGCCTCGTGGGCTACAAGACGCACGCGAAAATGACGCTCGTCGTGCGGCGGGAAGGCGAACAGTTACGCCGCTACGTGCATCTCGGCACGGGCAATTACCACCACAGCACGGCGAAGGTGTACACCGATTACGGCTACATGAGCAGCGACAAGAAGCTCGGCCAGGACGTGCACAAGATATTCATGCAGCTCACCAGCCTGACGGAAGCGCGCGATCTGAAACTCATGCTGACCTCGCCTTTCAACCTGTTCGACGGCGTGATGGCGAAGATCCGGCGTGAGGCGGAAAACGCTCAAGCCGGGCGCAAGGCGCACATCATCGTCAAGGTGAATTCGCTGAACGAGCCGAACGTCATAACCGCACTGTACGAAGCCTCACAGGCGGGCGTAAGGATCGAGCTGATCGTCCGCGGCATCTGCACTTTACGGCCCGGCGTGCTGGGACTTTCCGACAACATCACGGTGCGGTCCATTCTTGGCCGTTTCCTGGAGCACTCCCGCGTCTATTACTTCCACAACGATGGCGATGAGGAAATCTATTGCGCCAGCGCGGATTGGATGGAACGCAATCTCTTGCGGCGTAACGAAAGCTGCTTCCCGGTCCGCCAGAAGACCCTCAAGGAACAGGTGAAACGCGACCTGGAACTCTACCTGGCCGATAACTGCAACGCCTGGGTCCTGCACGGCGACGGCAGCTACGAACGGCTGGTGCCCGGCGACGGGGAATCCGTATCCGCGCAGGAGACACTCCTGCAATTGCTCGCATCACCCAGCGGCTAGCTAGCTGTAACTCAGTTCGTAGCCGGCCTGGGCCAGCAGGCGCTGCTCGCGTTCGAGATCGGCGACCGTCAAGGGGTTCGCTTTCAGCCAATCGGGGTCGAATTTCACTGCCAGCTTGCGCGCATCGACGCTCAACTCGACGGGCGGAATCTCGGCCTGGTTGCGGCTGCGGTTCAAGAGGACCGCGAGCCGCAGCAGGATACCCAGCCGCAACGCCGGCTCGCGCCAGGCCCGCGGCAATTCCTTGAGATAGCGCGTCACGATCTGGTACCGCTGGCTTGCAATCAGGAAGGCGAGAAGTCGTTGCTCGGCGCGCGGAAACCCTGGCATGTCCGCATTTTCGGCTATGTAGGCGCCATGCCGCTGGTAACCGGTGTGCGAAATATCGAGACCGATTTCGTGCAGATGAGCCGACCATACCAGGCCCCGCTCGGCAAGCGGCGACCTCAGCCGCCACGGTTCAGCGCATTGTTCGAGTAACAGGCAGGCAGTCTCGGCGACGCGCTGAGCCTGGGCCTCGTCGACGTTGTAACGGCCCGCCATCGCGCGCACGGTGCGTTGGCGCGCATCCTCGTGCTGCAGGCGGCCGAGCAGATCGTAAAGCAAGCCCTCGCGCAGCGCGCCGTCGGAGACTTTCAGTTTGTCGATGCGCAGCACACTGACCAGTTCGACCAGGATAGACAGACCGCCCGGCCATACCTGTGCGCGCCGCTCCGACAAGCCCGGCATCTGCAGCGCATCGACAGAACCCGCCTCGATGACTCGCTCGATCAATTCCCCGAGCGCCTCGAAGTTAAGGTCTCTCTCCACGATGCCGATCGCGTTGGCGACACGCTCCGTCGAAATGATGGTTCCGGAGGTACCTATCGCCTCGATGTCGCCCGAGCCCCGGAAGAACGCCTTCACCGGGCGCAACTCCAGGCGCGCAGTCACCCTTGCTGCTTCGAACGCCTCGCGCGTGATGACGCCGCCGGGAAAGAAGCGTTCCGTCATGCGGACACAGCCGAGATGGAGGCTCTCGAGGGCCCGCGGGTTGGGACCCTGGCCCAGGATGAGCTCCGTGCTGCCGCCACCGATATCCATTACGAGACGGAGCCCTTCGTTGGGCGGGAGACTGTGGGTGACGCCCTTGTAAATGAGGCGGGCTTCCTCGATGCCGGAGATGACCTCGATCGGGTGGCCGAGCGCTTCCTCGGCTTCGCTCATAAAACCGGTGTCTTCGCGCGCGCGCCGTATCGTGCTTGTTCCCGCAGCGCGGACGCCGCCCGCATGCATGTCGCGCAAACGCTCACCGAACAGCGAGAGGCAATGCAGCGCTCGCGCCCGCGCATCCGGCGACAGATCGCCACTATCGGACAGGCCCTCGGCGAGACGGACGGTTTCCTTGATGCGATCGATGATTGTGAGCTGCCCGTGGCGGAGCTCTCCGACGATCATGTGAAAACTGTTTGAGCCGAGGTCTACCGCAGCGATGACCTCTTTCACATCGCTGGCCGCCGGAATCCCGGCGCGATTCTCTTCAATGCTGGTAGCTATTGTCCCGGCCGGATTGTCGACTCGCCGCTATGTTATACCGAGAATGAAGATCCGCAGCCGCAGGTCGTCTGGGCGTTTGGGTTGCGAATAATGAACTGCGCGCCCTGCAGGTCTTCCTTGTAGTCGATCTCGGCGCCCATCAGGTATTGCACGCTCATTGGATCCACCAGCAGCTTCACACCCTGGTTTTCCACCTGGCTGTCGCCTTCCTCGATCGCCTCGTCGAAGGTGAACCCGTACTGAAAACCGGAGCAGCCGCCACCGGAAATGAATACGCGCAGCATCAGGTTGGGGTTGTCCTCTTCCCTGATCAGCTCGCCGACCTTGCTGGCCGCCGCATCGGTGAAAACGATGGGCGGAGGCGGCGCACCGCCGATTGCCTGATTATCTGTCTGCATGTCTTCTCGTCCTGCTCAGCTCTCCGCCACAGCGGCCGCCGATTCATCAAGTTTAGCCGTCTGCTCCAGCAGCGGCACCTGGCCTTCGGGTTGATGCACGAGCTTGCCGTTGATCTCCGCGCCGATGGCCATCTCGATCAGATTGTAATACACATTGCCAATGACACGCGCGGTGGGCCCGAGTTCCACCCGCTGGTTCGCGAACACGTCACCGCGCACGATACCATTCAGCACAACATAGGGTACCGTAACGCCGCCGTCGATATTGCCTTCTTCGCTGATGGAGAGCGCCGACTTGCTGTCCGGGTCCGCCGTCACACTGCCGTTTACGGTGCCGTCCACGTGGCATCCGCCCGAGAAATGCAGATCGCCGCTGATTCGCGTGTTCGCGCCTACCAGCGTGTCGACGACCGTGTGCCTGCGTTGTTTCCGTCCCAGCATGTGTACCTCCATACGCCGCACTGCGGCAAAAAATCAGCCCTGGCCCGTGGTCCAGGCAAAACTTTCTTCGATGCTCGATATCGAGCGCGTTCTCGACTGGACCTCGACGTTCACGCGTTGCGGCGTGAAGCCATCCGGCAAGACGACCTGCCGGTTGAAATCCTGAAAATAGCGAAACGAAAACGCCCAAACGGCCTCCGCTTCCTCCGGCAGGAGCTCCGCATAGCTGAAGGTCTTCTCGACGCCGTCCAGATCGCCCTCAATCGTGAGATTGACGTTTCCCGTAACCTTGCGGTCATGCTTCAAGGCCTGCACCAGCACCAGTCGGATATTGTACTCGCGCTCTTTCTTTCCGCGCGTGAGCTTCATGTCCTGCACGCGCAAGCCTTTATTACCGTCGGCGGGGGAAACGATGCCCCTGTAGAACGCTATGGCGTCCCGTTGCTCCTGGATCTTCGCCTGCAGTTCGGTGAGGCTGGCCTCGACCTCCCTGTACGCCTCGCGGTCGATGTCGCGGTGCGTTTCAAGCAGTGCGATCTGCTCCTTGAGTGCGCCTATCTCGTCGTCCAGGCCGTCGATGCGTTGCTCGTACGCGCGGCGGTCGCTCACTGCATCGACGAGGTCGTAGCCCGCCTGGATCCTCCCGAATTCGTAGACGAGGTAGCCGCCCACAGCGGCAAGAATGACAAGCGCAGCTCGCGTCAGCCAAAGGCGCAGGGGGCTGTGCAGCTGTAATGGAGAGTGTCGCGCCACGTATGCTCATCAGTGCCTGGAAAGACGTTATGTTACGCGGAGCCCCGGGTAAACAGAAGTGCGGCAGGTCACGTTTACGGCGCCATAATGCAAACCCGTTCACATTCTGGAAAATGCGCGCGTGACTGCTTCTTACCCCTGGTTGCAGGGACTGCACGGCGCGTTAATGGTGAATCGATCCGCCGGCCGTAGCCAGGCCGTTCTGATCACTCCTCGCATTGCCTGAGCCGCGCGATGTCCTTGTCGAACACGGCGCGCCAGCGTTTCGGCCACCACCTTGGCCGGGGCGGTAATTCCTTCGGGTACACGGTCGAGCCGAGTTCGTGGAGCGCACACGCATAGACGCGGCGCTTGAAGTAGATCACCTCGTTGACAGGCCGCCAGAAATCCACCCAGCGCGCCCGGTCGAATTCCGGTTTCTCGCCGAGATCAAAGCGCATTTTCTCGGGTGATGCCGCGAGGCGCAGCATGAACCAGCGCTGTTTTTGTCCGATGCAAAGTGGCTTGCTGTTGCGGCGGATGTACTTGTCCGGTAGCCGGTAGCGCAACCAGTCGCTGGTCACGCCGAGCACTTCGACATCGGGCTGCTCGAGCCCGACTTCCTCGCGCAATTCCCGGTACATCGCTTCTTCGGCATCTTCCTCGCGCAGCATTCCGCCTTGCGGGAACTGCCATCCCTTGCTGCCGACCCGACCGGCAATCATCAATTTGCCATGGTCATCGGCGAGGATGATTCCGACATTGGCACGGAATCCCTCATCATCGATCCAGTCGCTATTCATCGCAACCGTATTAAACTCTTCAACTGTCTGTAACCTTACACGAATCAGCCGCAGCCGGGAGTCATCATTGTTCGCGACCCGATCGATACTGTTGTTCGCAGGCCTCGTCGCCTTCGCGGTCGGCACGTTACTCGTGGCCCTGGGGTCCGGCAGCGCGAACATCGGGGTCGCCGACAGCCTGGCCGTTCTCTGGGGACAGGCGCCCGAGCAGGTGCGGACACTCGTCCTGGACCTGCGCCTGCCGCGCGCACTGAGCGCGTTTGCGGTCGGCGGGCTGCTCGCCGTAGCCGGCGTGCTGATGCAGGTGTTGCTGCGTAATCCGCTGGCGGAACCATACATCCTCGGCACCTCCGGCGGCGCCGCGGTCGCGGCCCTGCTCTGCATGTTGTTCGGGCTGTCGAGTCTTGTCGTCGATGCCGCAGCCTTCGGCGGCGCAATGGGCGCGACGCTGCTGGTCTTCTCGATAGCCCACGGTACCGGGGCATGGACGCCGGGACGCCTGTTGCTCACCGGCGTCGTACTCGCAGCCGGATTCAGCGCAGCAACGACCCTGTTGCTCGCGTTGAGCCCGGACCAACACCTGCGGGGCATGCTGTTCTGGCTTATGGGCGACCTGAGCTTTGCTTACGAGCCGGCGCGCGAGCTGTGGCTGTTGCTTGGACTGACGGTAGCCGCGACGCTCGCGGCGAGGCACCTTAATGTACTTGCCCGCGGCGAGCTGCAGGCCGCGATCGTCGGCCTGCCCGTGACGGCCTTCCGCTACCTGATTTTTGCGGCCGCATCGCTCGCGACGGCGCTCGCGGTCACGAGCGTCGGGGTAATCGGCTTCATCGGCCTCGTGGTTCCCCACCTCATCCGGATGTTTGCCGGCAGCGATCATCGGGTCGTCGTGCCGGCCTCGGCGCTGGCCGGCGGCGCCCTGCTCGTCGTCGCGGATACGCTCGCGCGGACCCTGCTCGCGCCACGGCAGCTGCCTGTCGGTGCACTCACCGCAGCAATCGGCGTGCCGCTGTTCCTTATCCTGATGAGCCGCAGCCGACAGTATCGTTAATACCAGCGGGCGCGTTCCGCGAGTTTGACCGCGTCAGACTCGTGAGCACCGGCAATGCCCGCGTTCCGTCGCTCGACCGGCGCCGGAAATTCGAAGGGATGCGCCGGCACGTCAGGGTTGACCGGCCGCAGACCGGTTGCGGCATATTGGGCGGCCTGCGCGCCGCGATCAACCAGCCACTCCACGAGCCTGCGCGCCGAATCGGGGCTGCGCGCGTGCCGCCCGATGCCCACGGCCACGACATTGAAGTAGCCGCGCTGCGGCCAGCTCGATACAACCGTCGACCCGCTGAAATCCTGGAACGCCAGTCCCGAGACGATACCCAGGCCACACGTGCCCGCCTCGACGGCTTCCAGCAATGCCTCCTCGGTTTCGTGCGGCGGCAACGCGAGATTCGCCATCCAGCCGCGCACGATCAGTTCGGCCGGGCGCACTCCATGATCTGCGATCAGCCCGGCAATCAACGTCCGGTTGATTGCGAGCGAGGACGAGGAAAGACACAGCTGGCCCCGGAATTCAGCCTGCCCGAGATTTTCGTAAGCCGCAGCGGCGTCGCAGTCGGCCCCGCTGCTCGCATTACACACCACATCAAGCGTACTGAAGCCGATTGCGGTCCAGTAACCGTCCGGATCTCGCAACCATCCGGGCGCAAATCCGGATACCGTCTCCGACTGCAGCGGTCGCAACGCGCCCTCGTCGGCAGCGCGCCAGACTCCATGAACCGAGCGCGTCAACAGCACGTCGGCCGGCGGTGATCCGCGTTTCTCGATCACTTCGTTGACGATCTGCTGCTCGGGCCGGTGCCGGACCGACACGGGAATGCCGATCTCGCGGGTAAATTCCGCAAACAGAGAGGGCAGGTAATTCTGGTCCTCGTAGGACGCGTAGACCACGACCGGTTCCGGCCGCGCCGTCTCGCGCGGCGCCTCCACGGCAGGCCGTTCGCAGGCGCAAAGTGCCAGCATCGCCAGCAGGCAGGCCGCGGCCCGCCTCATGCCGCCTCCACGACGACGCGGTCGCGCCCCGCCGCCTTTGCACCGTAAAGCGCCACATCGGCTCTCGCGATTAGCGCATCGCCAAGCGACTTCAGGTCGGTGTCGCCGGCCCCGGGTCTGAACTCGGCAATGCCTATCGACACGGTAACGTTCACGTCTCCGCCCTCCGGCAGCCCGAACGGCGCCGCGGCAACGGCATTACGAATGCGCTCAGCGAGATGCTGTCCGTCCGCGCTCCTGGTGTCGGGTAACAGGATCACGAATTCCTCGCCACCGAAACGGGCTGCGACGTCGCTGGCACGCACCTCGGCATCGATGCGCTGAGCCAGCTCGCGCAGCACGCTGTCGCCGGCGGAATGTCCCCAGGTGTCGTTGACGCGCTTGAAGTGATCGACATCGAGCATCATGCAGACGAGCTGGCTGCCGTCCCGGCATGCCCGGGCAAGCTCCTCCTTCATGCGCGCCTGCAGGTATCGGCGGTTGTGCCAGCCGGTCAGCACATCGGTGAATCCGCTGCGCCGCAACCGCGCCCGGTTCACCGCATTTTCGATGCAGAAGGACGCGATCACGCCGAGGCGTGCAAGAAAGTCGCTCGCGTGTTGCGCGGTAAAGCGATTCACGTCGGCGCTGCAGAGATTGATGCTGCCGATCAACTCGTCGCGGCAGCGGAGCGGTATCATCGCGATGCTGGCGACGCCAGCCGTCGACGCGACGATCATGCTGTGGTCGCAGGCGGCAAAAGGGCCCAGCCAGGGCCGCCGCAACGCAATGTACTGCGGCGCCAGCCCCGTCAATGTGTCGACGAGTACCAGTTTCGGATCGCGGTCAACGTCCGTCGCGAGCAGCAGGTGACGGATATCGTGTCCCGGGTCTCGGAGCACGACGCTGACGGACCTGAGGTCGAAGCTGTCCCGCAGACCTTCGGTCATTTCGTGCAGAAGCTTGTCGAGATCGGGCGCCTGCAGCAACCGCAGCTCGCGACTTTGCGAGCTGCGAAACTTCTCATCGTTCTGCCGGACCTGCTCCGTCAGGGCCTCGAGCTGTCGTTCAGCTGCCTTGAATTTCGCCTCGAGTTTTTCTGCGCTCTGCATGCAACGGGGACCGTTCAGGATGACCGGCGATTCTTTTACCAGAATCGGCCTCCGGCGTCGCACGACGGGGCCACAGAACGAACGCGACCTCAGCCGCGCAGGGCCAGGTACTCCCGTCCGCGCTGCATCAGGTCGACGAAGCCCTGCTCGTCGCCGCTCGCTACCAGTTCCCGGATTCGTCCCGCGGCATCGACCAGCGCGTCCAGCGGGCCGAGGCCGAAGCGGTTGAGATGCTGGATCTCGAAATAGAGATGCGGGTTATCGCGCGCCACGTCGCCGGACACGAGCAGCTGCGAGTCGAAGGTCGTCGAGGACATGCGGGCGAGCCTGGGCGCCGCTTCGCCGCTCTCCGCCAGCGCCGTGAAAAAGGCGATGTTGAGCGCATGCGAAAGACCGAGCACGTAAGCGATCAGGCGGTCGTGGTCGTCCAGTCCCATGTCGAGTTGTTCTACCATCGTCGCCGAGAAGAGGGCCTTTGCCTCGGCCGTCGCCTCGGCAGAGCCCGCGTCACAGACGATCAGGTGGCGTCCGGAAAGCAGCCGGGTGTCCGGACCGAACATCGGGTGCAGCGACGTCACCTTGCAGCCCGCCCGCTGCAGCTCGCGCAGTCCGTCTATCAGGGGTGTCTTGAGCGAGCCGATATCGAATACCAGGCCGGGCGGTTTCAATACCGCGAGCTGCGCGAGTATGCGCCCGGATACGGCGAGCGGAGTGGCGACCACGATAACGTCATAGTCGACGCCCGCGTCAGTCCAGTTCGGGAATACGCCCGGCGCATCTTCCGCCTGGTCGTCGGCGATCGTCGTCTCGAACCCCTGGCTCGCGAAAAAATCGACAAACCAGCCGCCCATTTTGCCCGCACCGCCGATCACGAGCACATGCCTGCCATTACCCTTGCCCTCGGCGACCACGCGATCTCGCTCCTGGCTGGCGAGCGAGGAACGGATCAGCGCCGAGAGAATATTCTCGGCCAGATCCGGATCGATGCCGACCTCCTCGGCCTGGGCGCGGCCCCTGTCGATGACGTCTTTCTCCCGCGCGAAATCACGCGTCGCCGTGCCATGTTCCAGTTTGCTCTGGCCGATGTCGCCGACGATGCGCTGGCGTTCCGCGATCAGGCCAATTATCTGCCGATCGACATCCGACAGCGCATCGCGAAGGTTTTTTAGACTCATTGGGTTTCCGGTAGCTCATGCTGCAAAGATCAAGGGTCTCTTTTACAGGACTCACGCGAACGTGAGCAAGCCGGTGTCCCGCTCAGTCGTCGTCATGGTGCCGGCGGGAGTCGCGCCTCGCGCGGTACCGCGATTCATCACGGTATTTTCGCTTCGAGTGGCGACGCCGGTCGTCGTGATGGCGATCGTGCTTGCGCCAGTAGTGCCGGTACCAGTCGTAGTCGTGATGCCGCGCGCCATAGTGAACGGCATGGTGCCGGCGATGGTTGTAGCGCCGCTCCCAGCTGTAGATTTCGTGAAGCTGCCACCAGGCCAGGTGATGATTGTGACGCAGCGATGTGCGGTGATACCAGAGCCGGAATCCCCTGTCGTAGCTGAGCCATTGCGGCATATACCGGTCGCGATAAATGCTCACGTGGTGATGACGCGGCAATTCATGCCGCTCGTAAGCTCGATCGTGTGCCGATGCCGTCTGGGCTGCGCCCAGGCAAAGGCTGCAGATGACGGTGAGCGTGCCGATTGACTTGAACATGATGACCTCCGGTACTGTCGAGTTCGGGGCCAGATTAAGCGCAGCAGCATGAACCGATGCTTAATTCAAGCTACTGTTTTAATTAATTTTATGAACGCGGGATGAATGACGCGTCGACCCGGCGGCGGCGCCCTGCACTGTCGCCGGCAGGTCAATCGTGCGAATATCCGGGCTGCTATCGAACAACGAATGAGAACAACCGGCGGAGCGATATAACGATGAAGACACGCGCAGCAGTGGCCTGGGAGGCAGGCAAGCCACTCGAGATCGAGGAGATCGAACTCGAAGGTCCCAAGGCCGGCGAAGTCCTCCTGAGGAACGTGGCGACCGGTGTATGCCATACCGATGCGTTCACGCTATCTGGCGAAGATCCCGAAGGCCTGTTTCCGGCGGTACTGGGTCATGAGGGTGGCGCCGTGGTGGAAGAAGTCGGCGCGGGCGTCACGTCGATTGCCGTGGGCGACCACGTGATCCCCCTTTACACACCGGAGTGTGGCGAGTGCGACTTCTGCACGTCCGGCAAGACCAACCTCTGCCAGGCGATACGCGTTACCCAGGGCCGGGGCCTCATGCCCGACGGGACCTCGCGATTTTCTCTCAACGGCAAACCGATCCATCACTACATGGGAACCTCGACGTTCAGCGAGTACACGGTGCTGCCGGAGATTGCCGTCGCGAAGATCAGCAAGGAGGCGCCGCTGGAGAAGGTCTGCCTGCTGGGCTGCGGCATCACGACCGGTATCGGCGCAGTGCTCAACACGGCCAAAGTCGAACCCGGCGCGACAGTTGCCGTGTTCGGACTCGGCGGCGTCGGGCTCAGCGCCATCCAGGGCGCGACCATGGCGAGGGCGGGACGCATCCTCGCGATCGACATCAACCCGGACAAGTTCGAACTCGCGAAGCAGCTCGGCGCGACCGACACCGTCAATCCGCGCGACTACGACGCCCCGATCCAGGATGTCGTGGTGGAGCTCACCGACGGCGGTGTGGACTATTCGTTCGAGTGCGTCGGCAACGTCGGTCTCATGCGCTCGGCGCTCGAGTGCTGCCACAAGGGCTGGGGTGAGTCCGTCATCGTCGGCGTCGCGGGCGCCGGCCAGGAGATCTCGACGCGACCGTTCCAGCTCGTTACCGGACGGGTATGGCGAGGCACGGCCTTCGGCGGCTGCAGGGGACGGTCGCAGCTGCCCGGCATGGTCGACCAGTACATGAGCGGCGAAATCAAGATCGACGAATTCATCACCTACACGATGCCGCTGGAGGACATCAACAAGGCCTTCGACCTTATGCACGAGGGCAAGAGCATTCGATCCGTCATTCATTACTGAGTTCGTTTGCCCGTGACCCGCGTCGCCGTTGCAACAACTTCCGCGATCGCGGCTGACGCCGCTCGCGAGGTCGCCGACGCGGGCGGCAACGCCGTGGACTGCGCACTCGCAACCGCGATCATGTCGATGAATACGGAGCCGGGCGTGTGCGCGCTCGCCGGCGGCGCATACGTCACGGTGTGGGCGCCGGGTCACGATCCGGTGACGTTCGACGGGAACCATGGGGTACCGGGACACGGCCTCCCTGTCGATGAACGCGGCAAGGGCAAGGTGCCCGTCCGGCTGGATTATGGAGGTGGCGTTTCAACGATCGTCGGTGCCGGCTCCGTGGCCGTTCCCGGCGCGCTCGCCGCCGTCGACAAAGCCTGGCAGCGCTTCGGCAAGCTGCCCTGGAACGAGCTGTTCCGGCCGACCATCGAGGTCGTCCGTTCCGGCTTCCCGCTGCCGGCAGCATGCCGCTACTACCTGGGTTACAGCGGCGACCTGATCTTCGGCCGCAGCAGCGACGGCTACGCCGCACTGCATGACGAACACGGCCAGCTGCACGACGGCGGCAGCCTGATCCACGTGCCGCACCTTGCAGAAAGTCTCGCCGCGATCGCGGAAGGCGGCGCCGCGGTGTTCTACGAGGGTGAGCTGGCCGAGGCTATATCCGCACACGTGCGGCAGGGGGGCGGTGCAATGACGCGGGACGACCTCGCCGGCTACGAAGCGGTCGAGCGACCCGCCCTGGTGGCGGATATCGACGATTGGCACATTGCCACCAATCCGGCTCCGGCCGTCGGTGGCGCCGTGCTCACGGCCATGCTGCTCGCCTGCGGCGACCTGCACGCCAGCGACTGGGACAGGCAGTCACTCGACAAACTGATTCGCGTACAGCGGGCGTGCCTCGACTTCCGCCGCGACCGGCTCGACGTGGCCAACGATGTCCCTGGTGAGGCGGCGGAACTCGTCCGGGCAGCCAAGCACGGGCAGCTCCTGTCGCAGTGGTCTTCGTCATCGACGGTGCACACATCGGCGGTCGATGATTCCGGTGTCGGCTGCGCCGTTACCGCTTCGTCGGGCTATGGCTCAGGGGAGATGCCTGACGGAACGGGGCTGTGGCTGAACAATGGCCTGGGCGAAATCGAACTCAACCGGCGCGACGTGGATTCACGCGAGCCCGGCGACCGCCTGCCTTCCAATATGGCCCCCACCGTGGCGCGCAGCGACGACGCTGTCATGGCCATCGGTTCGCCGGGGGCCGACCGCATTACCACCGCCATTCACCAGGTCCTTGTCAACAGGCTGCAGTTCGGCATGTCGCTTGCCGACGCGATTGCGCACCCGCGGGTTCACGTCGACACCACAGGCGATACCGATCGACTGCGAGCCGAACCGGGGCTGGACATGCCGGAGCTCGACCTGCCGTTGCAGGCGTTCCCCGATATCAACATGTACTTCGGCGGGGTGAGCGTGGCTACATTCGACCGCCACACGGGATTCGAGGTGGCTGCGGACGCTCGCCGCGAGGGCGGCGTGTTTCGCTCCGATGCGTGATCCCGTGCCGGTCGTTTGATAATCTGCGCCGCTGTTGACGGCGAGACAGTCACTGCAGTGGAGAACCGATTGACCAACCCTTATCTTGCGCAACATCTTCCGGACGTATTGCCCGGGGATCCCATGCACTGGGCGGCAGCGTGGCTCGACGAGGCAACGAGTCAGAGCGTACAGCGCAATCCGAATTCAATGACACTCGTTACGGTTGCAGACAACGGCCAGCCTTCGGCCCGCGTCGTGCTCTGCAAGGACTTCGTCGCGGAACCGGGCTATCTCGTTTTCTACACAAACTACAAATCGCGCAAGATTCGTGAGCTCGACACCAACCCGCAGGTCGCCGTCACGTTTCACTGGGATGCCCTCGGACGCCAGATCCGCATCGAGGGAACCGCAGTACTCTCGCCCGCGGCGGAAAGCGACGCCTATTTTGCGAGCCGAAACCGGGGCAGCCAGCTCGGCGCGTGGGGAAGCGACCAGAGCGCCCCGCTCACCTCACGCGAGGCCCTGCTCCGGCAGCTGCGCGAACGTGCGCACGAACTGGGACTGAACGTCAGTGACGACGTGCAGTCCATAGAAAACGACGGCCGCACGATCATTCCTCGTCCCGGCCACTGGGGCGGCGTGCGCGTTTGGGCGAGCGCGGTCGAACTGTGGATCGAAGGCGGGGATCGAATACATGAGCGCGGACGCTGGCAGCGCACGCTCGACAGGAAAAACGAGCACGTTTTCGTCGCCGGCGAATGGCGAGGGACCCGGCTGCAGCCCTGATAAAGAGTAGCGATGAGCGAACTGATCTCCGAAGAACGATGCAGTTGTCCGTTCTGCGCCGAACCGATCACGATCGTGGTCGATTTTTCCGCCGGCTCCCAAACTTACATCGAAGACTGCCAGGTCTGCTGCCAGCCGATGGGCGTGGTGGTCGATGTGGACGCTGATGGGTACCGGTCCGTACGGGTGGGGCGTGCGAGTTAGGGACATCACAGCGCTTCTCGCAGCGCTCGCCTGTTGCGAAACCGGCCTCGCGCAGGTAACGCTAACCGAAGGCAGCGACATCAGCGTCGATGTGTCTTCGGACGGCCGCATCATCATGGACCTGCTGGGCGGAATCTGGGTACTGCCCCTCAGGGGCGGAAACGCCGAACCAATCGATGCCGGCCTTCTGCCCGTGGAACGCCCGCGCTGGTCGCCGGACGCCGCGGCCATCGTCTTCGAAGCGCGCTCCGAGCAGCGCAGCGGTATTTATCTCTATGACTTTGCGAGCAACGACGTGCGAGCGCTCGGCGAGAGCCGCTACTCCGACCGGCAGCCAGACTGGCATCCCGATGGTCAGCGCATCGTGTTCGCGTCGCAGCGCCATGACACCGGGCTCGACCTGTGGGAACTCGATGTAGCGACGGGACTGCCCTGGCGAATGACCAGTCTCCCTGGCGACGAGAGCGAACCGGCGTGGTCCGCCGACGGCCGCAATCTCGTCTACGTCAGCAATCGCGAGGATCGCTGGTCGCTCGTGTTGCGACGTTTCGGGCAACCTGACCGCGTACTCATTACGTCGGAAGAACGCTTGTCTGCGCCGTCCTGGCGCCCGGACGGCAGCCTCGTGACGTTCGCGCGCGAAACCGCTGACGGCGCGACGATCAATATGCTGATCCTGTCGGAACCATTGCTCGAGCGGACCCTGATCGACGATACGGGCCTGTTCCTTGCGCCCGTCGCCTGGCTCGACCGGCAACAGATGCTGTACGCGGCGAACGGCCGGATCCGCACCCGGCAGTTCAACTCCTGGGTATCCAGGACGGTGCCGTTTCGCGCCACGGTGGGGCGGCCGGTAGCGCACGCACCGAAAAGCCGGCCAGTTCGCGAACTCCCCGTCATCGACGAGCCGGATGGCACGCTCGTCGTGCGCGCCGCGAGGCTGTTCGACGGCACCGGCGGCGGCTACCGTGAAGGGCTCGACATACTGATCGAAGGCGGGCGCATCGTTGCCATCGAGCCGCAGGAGGATCGCACGGGCTCCGTAGTCGTGGACATGGGTGATCTCACGGTGCTGCCGGGATTCATCGACGGCTATGCCTCGCTGCCGTCGACCGCCGGTGAACGGCTGGGCCCGGCCCTCCTGGCCTGCGGCGTTACCACGCTGATCGCGGATCATGGCGAAGCCGATGCCCTCAGCCGGCGCTGGTCGGGCACGGAGGTCCCGGGGCCGCGCATTCTCGAGGCCCGGCCCGCCGCAGACGCTGCGGATCCTGCGGCATGGCTCGTAACCGTCGCGGGCGACATGAACTCGGGTATGGAACAGCGGGATAGGGTGGAGCAATGGCAACAGCAGGGAGTCCCCGTGCTCGCCGAAACCTGGCAGGTCGCTCTCGGCTCCGGGGCATCACTGCTGCTCGGCGCTGCCGCACTGCCCGGCTCCTCGGGTGGGCATCAGTACCGGGACATGAAGCTCGCAGCCGGAAGCAACGAACCGATAACGATCGTCTCCGGCCTCGCCGATGCGCAAACACCGGGCCTCGACGCGTTACTGTCGTCACGCCAGGCCGGCCTGCTCGGCGGTGAGTTCGCCCCCGTGCGCCGCTTCGCGCAGCCGCCGCGGCTTAATAGCGGAAAGACGACCGTGGTACTCGGCAGCAAGCCCAATGGCCTGCCGCCCGGCCTAGGCCTGCATGCGGAATTCCGCGCGCTTGCGGCTGCCGGTCTCACACCGGAACAGGCCCTGCGCGCGGCCGGCGTGAATGCGGCGTCGGCCCTGGGCGTCGGACTTCAGCTGGGTCGCATTGCAGTCGGCAGCCTTGCCGACCTGGTCATCGTGGATGGCGACCCCCTCGCCGACATTGACGACGCCCTCAACGTCGTGGGCGTCGTACGCAACGGCCGCTTCTTCAGCACCATCGGCCTGATCGATCGAATCGGTGAACCAGCGAGCGTCGAATTATTTGACAAACCGCGCAAAAAGTCAGGTTGGCGGCGGGCGCCCCTTTGAAAAACCGCGTTTTTGCGCACGGGGCGAGGTGCAGGTTCGTGCGATGCCGCGTGGCCGGGGGAGCTAAACATCGAGTTTTCAATAACTTACGCGAATTTCTGCGCGCCGCGGGTGATGTGCGGCGCAACATTAGTGTCGAGCTTCTTTACAAATGGCAAATTCGTGCCCGCCTGCTCGATCTGTACCGGCCGCTAAAGCATTGAAAACCCAACCGCCTTCGGCAGGTTGGCACAGGTCTTGCTTTTATAAGCTTGCCCAAGCGAAGTGTAACTGTGCTCGGTGGCACATAAGGAACAGACACAGGATTTAGACGCCAGAAGAACAATAATTATAAAAACAACAACATCCAGATCCAAAACAATAAAATATCTGTATCCGGCCATCGATTTAGCAGTTACCTCTTTTACCAAAAAGAGAAATTAGCCCCGCCGCTCACGCTGCGGGGTTTTTTATTGCCTGGCGGTAGCGGCGTACTCCACGGCGTTCCGGGCGCTGTCGCCCACAGGTATCGACTCCCGCTGATCGAGATGGCCTGCGCGTTCGAGCGGGCCACGTTTGCATGGCGGCGTCCAGGCCTCTGACCCCGGGGTGACTGCCGCGCTGAATTGCGACCTGTTCTGCAGCGTCTCCGCAGGCGCTATGGCCTAATCAGTACTCTCCGGTCCCGGGCCAGTCATCCATGTTCAAAGCCGCACGCATCGCGATCCTGCTGTTCATCCTGTTCATGGTCGCCACGGGCACGTGGCTGACAAAGCTGCGCAGCACGGACTGGAACAACAGCCTGTGGGTCAAGATCTACCCGATCAACGGCGATGGCAGTGAGGCAAGCGAAGACTACATTACAGGACTGAGTGCCGACACGTTTGCGGGCATCGAGAAATTCCTGGCGCGAGAAGTCCGGCGCTATGGCCGTAGCATCGAACGCCCGGTCCGGCTGGAACTCGGCGAGCCGATTTCCGAGCAGCCACCCGCCATCGCGAGCACAAGCAGCATGCTCGACGTCGTGCTCTGGTCCCTGAAGATGCGGTGGTGGGTATCTGGCGTGACGGATGACCAGGATCGCATCGATCCGGACGTTCGAATCTTCGTGCGCTACCACAGCCCGAAAAGCGCTCTCAAGCTCGACGACTCGGTGGGCGTGCAAAAAGGCATGTTCGGTGTCGTCAATGCGTATTCGAGCCGCAGGCTACGCGGCAGGAACAACGTGGTCATCGCGCACGAGTTCCTGCACACACTCGGCGCCACGGACAAATACGATCGCAGCAACGGGATGCCGATTGCGCCACACGGCCTGGCAGAGCCCGACCGCTCGCCGCTCTATCCGCAGACAAGCGCGGAAATCATGGGCGGCCGAATTCCTCTCGCAATTGACGACGCGATAACCCCTGCGAGTCTCAGCTACGTCATTATCGGCCCCTTGACCGCAGAGGAAATCCGCCTGGCAGAATAGGCGTGTTTTGCGCTTTCTCTGCCGCCGCCGCTGGGCTAGGCTCTCGGGATGCCCGACGACAACTCCAGACTGCTCGAAGTATCGGGGCTCCGGATCAGCGTACCCGGACGTGTGCTGGTCGAGTCGCTCGACATGACGCTCGCTCGCGGCGAGTTCATCGCCGTGCTCGGCCGTAACGGCACCGGCAAGACGTTGTCCCTGTTGACGCTCGCCGGGCTGCGGCCGCCCGATGGAGGCACCGTCCGCCTCGGCGGCGCAGCAATAGGCTCGCTGCGCAGGCAGCAGGTCGCGAAGCGACTGGCGCTGCTGCCACAGGACACCGACGACATCTTTCCCGCAACCGTGCTGGATACGGCACTCGTCGGTCGCCACCCGCACATCGGGCGCTTCCGCTGGGAATCGCCGCAGGACTACGAGCTGGCGCGTGTGTCGCTCGCGCAGGTCGGCATGGAGGAACTCTCGGGTCGTGATGTCCTGTCGCTCTCCGGCGGAGAACGCCGCCGCCTGGCGATTGCGCAGATCCTCACACAGTTACCCGAAATCTACCTGCTCGATGAACCGACCAACCACCTCGATCCGCAACACCAGGTCGACACGCTGCACATTTTCCGGCAGGCCGCTGATAACGGCGCCGGCGTGATCGCGAGCCTGCACGACGTCAACCTCGCGGCGCGGGTGGCTGATCGCTGCCTGCTCCTGTTCGGCGATGGCCGCTGGGAATTCGGGACGACCGACGAGGTGCTGGACGAAGAGCGGCTCGGGGCCTTGTTCCAGACGCCCATGGAAGCCGTAAGTTGGCGGGACCGCCGGCTATTTGTCGCTGGCGGCGAGCGGCGCTGATTATCGGGTCAGCCGACGAAGCCCTTGAGCATCCCGAGGTAACAGGCGTGCAGTGTGGGCGTTGCGGCGAGCACCGATCGCGTCCCGAGCCCCGGCGGGTTGCCGTTCAGGTCCGTGAATACGCCACCCGCTTCAGTCACCAGCACGGACAGCGCCGCGATATCGAGAATGTTGACGTCCGATTCGATCACCGCCTCGATCTTGCCGGCTGCAAGCAGATGGTAGTGATAGAAATCGCCGTAGCCCCTGATGCGGTCGGCCGCCGCAACGATCTCGCCCAGCTTCTGCCAGCCGTCACTCT
The DNA here is from genome assembly GCA_009937505.1 of Gammaproteobacteria bacterium. Taxonomy (GTDB): domain Bacteria; phylum Pseudomonadota; class Gammaproteobacteria; order Steroidobacterales; family Woeseiaceae; genus UBA1847. Next base: position 2,508 of record JAACFJ010000020.1, on the reverse strand, counting down.
TTGCGAGTGACTTCAGGTTGCCCGTCGATACCGCCGGGAAGGCGCCGACGCCTTTTTCCGCCCAGGCCAGTTCCTTCATCATCGGCGCACTCGAGACACCCAGTACGATCTCGCCGTTGTGCATCAGCGCGATCTGCGTCGAGAAGAACGGGTATTGCCGCACGAAGCCCTTGGTACCGTCGATAGGATCGACGAGCCAGAGATACTCGGCATCACCGTGTGTCTGGCCCATTTCCTCGCCATAGATGCCGTGGTCGGGGAAGCGCCCGAGTATGATCTCGCGAATCGCCGCCTCGCACTCGACGTCAGCCTGTGTCACCGGGGTCATGTCGGCCTTGATCTCGACGGTGAAGTCGCCTGCGTAATAACCGCGGCTGATATTTCCGGCAGCACGTGCCGCCTCCAGCGCCACGTGGAGGTGTTCCGATGAGAGGGTCTCGTCGTAGCTCCTCACTTGCGTATCACTTCCACGACATTGGCTGCTAACGACTGAAACGCGGCTCTTCCGGCCGCAGGAATACCACTGGCACCTCGGCAAAATACAGCGACTCCTGCACCGTGACGGCGACACGCAGCATGGCCTCAGGATCCGCGAATGCCGGTATCGTCACGGTCATCTGCGCCGCAGCATCGGGCGACTCGTCGTACGTGGCGTTGGCTACGACTTCGTTTCCGCCAGAGAGCAACGCGAACGTAGCCTGTGCCAGCGGAAATTCCGAATCGAGTGCAAGCCGGGTGTACTGCGCACCGAGTTCCAGAGGCAGTATGGTCATCTTCAGGTCATTGTTCACGAGCTCGCATTCACCGCTTTCCCAGCGGCAGTTCGAACGAGCCACCAGCGGATACGCGCCACCCGGTTCTGCGACCTGCGCCTTTTCTCCGGCTATCTGGCCAATGGCAATCCACGCGAGGATTGCCAGGATTTCCACATGGGCTAGGGCCTGTTGACAATCAGCCGGTCGCCGCAGCGGCGGCCATTTTGCTGCGACGCAAGGCGCAGCGAGCGGGGCGTAGCACCGCTACGTAAGCGAGCTGCAACACGGCGTGGCGGAAAAATGGCCCCGCCCCGAAGGGTTGCGCCCGAAAAGGCCGCGGGTGACGTTGCTCGTCGTTCATTTGATGATACCAAACCTCTCTCCTCGCTCCTTGCCCGAGGCCTTTTCAGGCAGCAATGCGGCAACCGGCTGATTGCCAACAGGCCCTAATCTTAGCGCAAAAAAAAGGGGGCATTGCTGCCCCCTTTTGTCAGGCCGAGAATGGGTCTCAGTGATCGAGACTGACGGCCGCGCCGGCACCATGCGGTACGCGGATGTCTTCCACGATGTGCTGGATGTGCTCCGGCGGCGGCGCCGTCACCTTGGATACGCCATAGGCGACCGCGAAGTTGACCAGGGCACCGATAGCACCGAAGGCATTCGGCTCGATGCCGAGGAACCAGTTCTCCGGCAGGTCACCCAGGTACGCCGTGCTGGCGATGAACATGATGCCCTTGTGCTGGAATACATACAGCAGGGTCACGCCGATACCGGCAACCATGCCCGCGATCGCACCTTCCTTGTTCATGTTCTTGTTGAAGATGCCCATCATCAGCGCCGGGAAGATCGACGATGCTGCCAGGCCGAACGCCAGGGCGACAGTACCCGCGGCGAAGTCCGGCGGGTTGAAGCCGAGGTAGCCGGCGAGCAGGATCGCGAAGGCCATCGCGATGCGGCTGGCCAGCAGTTCCTGTTGCTCCGTAACATCCGGTCTGAACACGCCCTTGAGCAGGTCATGCGAGATCGCCGAGGATATTGCGAGCAATAATCCTGCAGCTGTCGACAATGCCGCTGCGAGACCACCGGCCGCGACCAGCGCGATAACCCAGTTCGGCAGACCCGCGATTTCCGGGTTGGCCAGGACCATGATGTCGCGGTCGATCTTGGTTACCTCGTTGACGTTCGGATCGGCCGCGTAAACGATCTCGCCGTCGCCGTTCTTGTCTTCGAACGCCAGCAAGCCGGTCTCTTCCCACTTCTTGACCCAGGTCGGACGCTCTGCGTAGATGAGTTGCGTGCCGTCGGGCTTGTTGATGGTCTCGACGAGGTTGAGGCGAGCCATCGCGGCGACGCCCGGTGCCGTCGTGTAGAGGATGGCGATGAACACCAGCGCCCAGCCAGCCGAGCTGCGTGCGTCCTTCACCTTGGGAACCGTGAAGAAGCGGATGATGACGTGCGGCAGTCCCGCGGTACCGATCATGAGCGACATCGTGTACACGAACATATTCAAGTAACTTAATCGCGCCTGTGTCGTGTACTCCGCAAAGCCCAGGTCGGTCAGTACCTGGTCGAGCCGGTCGAGGAGGTAGACCTCGCTGCCCGACATCGTCGAGCCCAGACCAAGCTGCGGGATCGGGACGCCCGTGAGCTGCATGGAAATGAAGATTGCCGGGATCGTGTACGCAAAGATCAAGACGCAATACTGTGCGATCTGCGTGTACGTAATGCCTTTCATGCCGCCGAGTACCGCGTA
>JAACFJ010000114.1 GCA_009937505.1 Gammaproteobacteria bacterium | reverse complement strand
GTGGCGGGCTCCCAGCTCGACGCGGCGGTCGACTTTCTTGGTGACAACGCCGAAAAGGTGCTGCTGCTTACGATCGACATCGGTGGCAACGATTTTCGCAATGCGGACTGCATCACGGATGCGGTAGATCTCGATTGCGTCAATGAGATTTCGGGGCAAATCGGACTGGATCTGGCGGCGGTCCTGGCGACGTTGAGCGGCGCCGCCGACCCGGCCACGACGATTATTGGCATGAATTATTACAACCCTTACCTGTCGTCGTGGCTTGAGGGTTCCGATGGCCAGGTGCTGGCCACGAGCTCGGCGCAAGCGGCCGTCGTATTCAACGACGCGTTGTCGTCGACTTACGCGACCGCGGGAACGCCGATGGCCGACGTGTACGCCGCATTCGAGTCCGATAACTTCGTCACGATGGTGCCGTCCTCGTTGCCGCCGCCGAACGGTACTCTGCCGGTCAACGTGGCGAACATCTGCACATTCACCTACATGTGTGACGCCCCGCCCGTCGGGCCGGATATCCACGCGACTATCGCGGGCTACAGCCTTATCGCGGACACGTTGGTGGGTGAATTGCCGGCAATCCCGTAAGACCTGCAATTGATTCTTATTCCCTGAAGCGCAGGGCTGGACTGCTTTGAGTTTCCCTTTGCGCGTGTCGCTGGCATGATATCGTGTCGCGTCCCCCGCTTCGGAAGGGACGTTTCGCATTCATTGCTGCCGACTTCGAATGAAATCAATGACTGATACCCTGCGGGACGCGATGCCTGGTCTGCTGCTCAGTGCGACCATCGCACTTGCCGTTAGATTCGTCAGTGATCACCTCGGTGGTCCCGCGATGCTGTATGCCCTGTTATTCGGGATGGCCTTCAACTTTCTGACCGAGGATGAACGCTTTGCGCGCGGAATCCGATTTGCCAGCCGCCATATTCTGAGATTCGGAGTCGCATTACTCGGAATACGGATTACAACGGCCGAGGTCATGGAGCTCGGCTGGCAGGCGCTCGCCCTGGTCGTGGCGGGCGTAGTAGCAACCATTCTCGTAGGTATGTTGATTGGGCGTATCGGTGGCATGAAGAGTGACCAGTCGATCCTCTCGGCCGGCGCGGTGGCCATCTGCGGCGCATCTGCTGCGCTGGCGATCGCGTCCGTGTTGCCGGCGCACAAGGATCATGAACGCAATACGATTTTGACCGTTGCCGGCGTTACCGCGCTCAGCACGGTCGCCATGGTCGTCTATCCAGTGTTAGTTTCTTATCTTCATTACGACGACGTCACGGCCGGCGTCTTTCTCGGTGCGACCATTCATGATGTCGCGCAGGTGGTTGGTGCGGGCTATATCATCTCCGACGAGACGGGCGAACTGTCCACAGTCGTGAAACTCATTCGCGTAGCCTGCCTCGTCCCTGTCGTTATCGTCATCTCCATGGTGATGCATCGCCGACGTGCTCCGGACGCGCCGGGGGGACCTCTGTTGCCCTGGTTTCTCGTTGTCTTTGTCGTGCTCGTAATCTTAAACAGTCTCGGGTGGGTCCCGTCCCAGGCTCACAGTGTCCTGACGCCAGTATCGAGCTGGTGCTTGCTCACAGCTGTCGCGGCTCTCGGGGTGAAAACTTCGCTCAAGTCACTGGCCGAAGTCGGCCCTGCGCCTGTCGGCGTAATGCTGGCCCAGACCGTATTTCTTGCTCTGTTTGTGATTGGTGGCGTCGCGCTGATCCAGTAGTCAGCCGTGAGGTGAGACGCTCAATCGGTTTTTCTGAAAAGAGGACGTTTTAATGTCGAATCTGGTTCCACCGCATGGCGCTGACTCGCTCAAGCCGCTTCTGTTGCCCGAGACTGAAAGGGCGGAAGAAGCAAAACGAGCTGAACGACTCACGCAGGTCCCGCTGTCTAGCCGAGAGGTTTCCGACCTGTTCATGCTCGGTATGGGTGCCTACACGCCGCTCGACGGTTTCATGGGCGAGGCAGACTGGCGCGGCTGTTGCGAACACATGACGCTTTCCAACGGAACCTTCTGGCCTATTCCGATCACGCTGTCCTGTGCGCAGGACCTCGGGGACAGAATCAGCATCGGCGAGGACGTGGCGCTGACGGACGGGGAGAGTGGCGAATTGCTGGGAATCCTGACCGTCGAAGAGAAATACGGCATAGACCGGGAACTCGAGTGCTCACACGTGTTCCGTACGACGAATACGGCGCACCCCGGGGTGGACAAGGTGATGCAGCAGGGACCTGTCAATCTCGGCGGCCCCGTTCGCACCTTATCCGAAGGGCATTTCCCGGAGACCTATGCCGGTTTCTACCATCGTCCGGCGGAGACGCGCGCGCTGTTCCAGGAACGGGGCTGGTCGAAGGTAGCCGCGTTCCAGACGCGCAACCCGATGCATCGCAGTCACGAGCACCTGGCGAAAATTGCGATCGAGATCTGCGACGGTGTCCTGATCCACCAGGTTCTCGGCGCCCTGAAGCCCGGCGATATTCCGGCAGAGGTGCGCGTCAAGGCGATCGATGCACTCGTTAACAACTATTTTGTGCACGGCACCATCCTGCAGGCCGGCTACCCGATCGAAATGCGCTATGCGGGGCCGCGTGAAGCGCTGCTGCATGCGGTCTTGCGGCAGAATTTCGGCTGCTCGCACCAGATCGTGGGGCGCGACCATGCCGGCGTCGGCGACTTCTACGGTCCTTTCGATGCGCACCACATCTTCGATACGCTCGAAGAGGGCAGCCTCAAGACAGAGCCACTGAAGATAGATATCACGTTCTACTGTTACACGTGCGGTGGCATGGCGACTGGAAAGACTTGTCCTCACGATGCCGGCGAAAGGCTGGCAATTTCCGGTACGCGCCTCAGGGAAATGTTCGGCAATGCAGAACCGATACCGCCGGAATTCAGCCGCACCGAGGTCGTCGACGTGCTGCGGGAATATTACGACGGGCTCGGCCGTCAGGCTTCTGATTGACACGGACACCGAAACCGTATTACAAATTAGAAAAATCGAATATTCTTATGTCGGCCGGGCCGACGGCTGATTGGCGCAGCGAGCAGGGGGGCCTGCTGTGTCAATTGCCACGATTACGAATTGCAGTGAATGCCGAAAGGGTGTTCTAGAAGTACCAGCCAGGACGTTTCGCAATGCGGCGATACCAACTGGCCAGAATTGGGGAGAATTGATGTTCACGAGCAATCCCTTCGCCGATCTCTCGGCGTTCATTTCACCCGCGGTGATGCAGACTTACATCGTCGACTAAGGGCCGCTATTGCTAATTGCCCAGATCAGCGACACCCATATCCTGCCGAAGGAGTCTGATCAGCCCGCAGCAAGTCTGCGGGCCGACTGTCTGCGCCGAGCGGTCGCGGATATCAACGGGCAAAAGCCGGACGCCGTCATCTTCACCGGCGACACGACGCAGCACGGTTCGCCGGAGGAGTATGCTCTCCTGCGCGAGCTGCTGGCGCCGCTGGATGCGCCGCTCTACCTGGTGCCCGGTAATCGTGATAACAAGGATGCCCTGCGGACGGCTTTCAGCGATCATCCGGAGCTGCCCGATAGCGGTGACTTTCTGCACTACACTGTCGAGAAGCACTCGGTACGCCTGGTGGCGATCGACTCGACGTCTCCGGGGGAGCGCAAAGGAAGACTTTGCCCATTGCGCCAGGCGTGGCTCGACGGCGTGTTAAGCGAGCAGCCGGACCGACCGACGCTGCTGTTTATTCATCATCCTCCTTTCGACGTCGGCGATCACTACGTCGGTGGCTACCGCCGGCAGGAAGAGTCAGTAGCGCTCGCCGATATCGTCAGCGGCCATTCTCAGGTCATCGGGTTACTCTGCGGCCACGTACACTGGCCGGTCGAGACTCGCTGGGCCGGGACTGAGGCCCGCATCATGCCGAGCATTGCCGTCGACGTCCGCAAGGGGGTCGACGAGACCGAGGCTAACGGGCGGCCAATTTACTTCCTTCACCGCCTTTTGGGCGCGACCGCCATCGTCAGCGACACGAGGATGGTTGACGACCAGAAAGGGGACAGTGACTTTAAGTGCCAGGTGAAATAGGCTATTTCCATCTCGCCTGGCACTTAAAGTCACTGTCCCCCTACTGTACGAAGGACGAATGGGAACCATTGCGATAATGACAACGACGGACAGCCTCGAGGAGGCTCGTTCGATTTCGGCCACGCTGGTGGAGCGAAAACTCGCTGCCTGCGCACAGATCTCGTCGATACAGAGCTACTACACGTGGAAGGGGGCGGTCCAGAATGACGAGGAGTTCCGGATTCTTCTGAAGACCACGGATGAGCGCTATGCCGAGGTTGAGGTCGCGATCCTGGAGCTGCATTCCTACGATCTGCCCGCCATCGTTGCTTTCGATATCACGCAAGCTTATGGGCCGTATGCCGACTGGGTGGCCGATACAACCAGGAGATAGTGACGTTGACCCTGGGAATTAAGGTCACTGTCCCCTTTTTCATCTAAAGTAGTGCGGCCATGGCTCGTGACACCAGACACCGGATTCTCGTCGCCAGTCTCCTTCTGTTCAACGAACAGGGAGTGCCGCGAACCACGATCAACGAAATCGCGGACGAAATCGACATCAGTCCGGGCAATCTGCATTACCACTTCCGCAGGAAGTCGGAAATCGTCGACGCGTTGACGGCCGAGTTCCAGGCTGATGCGCGCAAGGTGCTGCATCCACCGGACTCCGACACCGTATCGCTCGACGACTTCTGGTGGTTCCTGCATCACCTGCTGGAACTGAAAGGGGCTTACCGCTTCATGCTGACGGACACGGAAGTGCTTGCCGACGAGTATCCGAAAGTGGCCAGGGTCCTGCGGCACTTCGCCCGGGGCGTCAATGCGATGTTCGAGATTTACGTGATCGGCCTGGCGAGAAACGGCCTGCTCAACGCGGACATGGAAACAATCAGGCGCGTCGCCAGGAACCTCGCGATTGTCGCATTGATGTCGGAGCGTTTCGATGAGCTGACCGGCTTGCGGCAGGATGCCGATGACGCCTCGATCAGCGTGGCACGATCGCTATTCAACGTACTGAAACCATTCGCCACCGCGGAGGCGGCGAGAGAACTGGAAGAACTGGCCACTCACTACGCGGAGTGAGTGGCCAGGAAGTCGCTATCAGGCGGCCTTCGTTTCAGATGCTGCGGCCGGCTTTGCGGCGGGAGCCTTCTTCGCTACTGCTTTTTTCGCAGGAGCCTTCTTGGCCACAGGTTTCTTTGCCTTCGGCTCGATCGCCTTCAGGATCTTGTCGAGCTTCTTGTTGATCTTGCCAATGTCGTTCTTGCTCGGGACGTTAAGGCGGTCCATTGCATCAGCAACGCGCTTGTCAAAAGCACTCTGCAGCTTGGTGAGCTTCGAGCGGTCGCGGACCCGGTCGAGCAGGCCTTCGGCCCTGGACTCGGCGTCGTCCCTCATCTCGCGGACGGAGTCCTGAACTTCGTCGATCAGCTTCTCGGTCTTCTTGGAAGCTTCCTTGCGGAATTTCTCACCGTCCTTAACGAGCGATTCGAACGTCTCGGAACCCATTTTCTGGGCATTTGCGAATGCGCCGAGACCAGCAAGAAATACACTGTCCAGCTGTTCGGTGAATTCACTAACTCTCTGTTTTGCTTTACTTTCTTTCTTAGCCATGGTTTTCTCCTCGGCACAGTTAATTTCGAATTATGGGAACTGTAGCTCGCAAAATTAGGGCCTTCATACTAAATTGGACAGATGATTCTCTCGGCAACAAGGCGCCTGCAGGCGGCCATGAGCGAAGCCCAAAGCTACGAGGAGTGGCGGGAGGCGGCGATCGCGCACGACAAGGCCTCCGGTGTACACGAGTGGGTGGAGTCGGACGAGTCGAAGCACTTCGATTACGTGTCCATAAGGCGGCGCCTCGAAAGACTGCGCGAGTTACGTGCGTCCGGCGACCACGCGCGCATGCTGTATGCACTGAACGAGGGCATTCACGGCAATATCGACGGCATCGGTCGCCGAGCGCTATACGGCAAAGCGAAGTTCGGCACCAAGCGGCTAATCATGGATTATGTCGACGAAGTCGTCAGCGCGCTGGAACTGCTGGCGAGCGAAGACGCTGAGGACATCCCGTTCGACGACCGACTGGATTTCTTCCGCCGGGCACAGCATTGCTTTGGTTGTTCCGCGTTCGTGATGAGTGGCGCAGGTTCGTTGTTGTTCTTCCACATCGGCGCAGTAAAAGCGATGTGGCTGGAGAGCATACTGCCCGACGTCCTGTCGGGCAGCAGCGGCGGGGCGATCGTTGGCAGCCTCGTCGGCACGTACGAGAGTGAGGATATCGAGAAGTTATTCGAGCCCGGCAACCTGGTGCACGAAATCGAGCGCGACACGGGGCTGTGGCGATACTTCGACATGTTCCGGCCGGAGGTCGCGTCCATCGACGAGGTCTACGGGGCGCTGGAGCGTCTGCTTCCGGACCTGACCTTCCAGGAAGCATTCGCACGCACCGGCCGGCATATGAACGTCTCCATCGCCGCTGCGGAAAAGCACCAGACCTCGCGCCTGCTTAACGCGATTACGACGCCGAACGTGTGCGTGCGCGAGGCGGTGATGGCATCCGCCGCAGTACCCGGCTTCTACCCGCCGGTGAAGCTTATGGCCAGGGACGACACGGGCGAGAAGCAGCCGTACCTGAAATCGCGGCGCTGGGTCGACGGTTCGATCAGTGATGATTTGCCGGCCAAACGGCTGACGAGGATCTACGGCGTGAACCACTTCATCGTCAGCCAGGTCAATCCGCACGTATTCCCTTTTATTACCGATACGCGGCGGGGCACTGATCCGCTCTCGATAATGACAGCCGCGGGTAGCCGCACGGCGCGCGAATGGCTGAACGCCGGCGCGACCCTGTTCGAAAAGCCGCTCGCGTGGAACCCGACACTCAACAGGCTGACCAACGCGGGCCTGAGCATCATCAACCAGGACTATATCGGCGACATCAATATCCTGCCCGACAAGCTGCTCTTCAATCCGCTCAAATTGCTCGCGCACCGCTCCGTCGAGGAAGTCATCGAGCTAATCGCGATGGGCGAACGTGCAACGTGGCCGAAGATCGAGATGATCCGCGTCCAGACGAAGATTGGTCGCACACTCGACCGGATCGTAGGGCAGCTCGATCACGGCGCGCCGAAATTGAGCGGATCGACGGTGCGACGAGCCGGTTGACTGCTTACAGGCTCAGGCGGCCGGCGATTCGTTCGTCGCCTTAGCCGACTTGTCTGCGGCTTTCTTCTTCGTTTTCTTCTTGCTCGCCTTCTTCCTGGGTTTGACCGCGGCCTTCAGGCTCTCGAGGGACGCGTCGATGCACTCGATGAAAAACTCCATGTCGGGCATGATTTCCCGAGTTGACGTCACGTTGAACGTCATTTCACCGTTGTAGCTCGGCGTCGCGATGAAGAGCCCCATGCCGTTTACGAGCGGCGCGAGACCGTAGGCACCGACCTGCAGGGCGCCGTTCATGTAAAGCGGTACCTGCGGTCCGGGAATATTCGAGATAAACAGGTTGCACGTGCGCGCCGCCATGCCGGCACGCAGCACGAGAC
>JAACFJ010000019.1 GCA_009937505.1 Gammaproteobacteria bacterium | reverse complement strand
ATCATCGCCTGATCGACAACTCAGCGCGCGAGATCGTGGACACCGCCAAGCGTACGGGTGCCACGGTCAAGGGCCCGATTCCGCTGCCGATGAAAAAGGAGCGCTTCACGGTCCTGATTTCGCCGCACGTGAATAAGGACGCCCGCGATCAGTACGAGATCCGGACACATAAGCGCCTGATGGATATCGTCGACCCGACGGACAAGACCGTTGACGCGCTGATGAAACTGGAGCTTCCCGCTGGGGTCGACGTTCAGATCAAGCTGAACTAGGCAGGATTTCGGCGCGCCTGTAAGTGGCTGAAAGATAGGCGAAAAAAAGCTGAAAATTCTCGCCATCAAACCCTTGCTTTAGAGAGGGTGCGGGGTATAATTGCGGGCTCGCTGGATTTGGCCGGGCCGGGAGTCGGCCAGATTCGAAAAATGGCGTCACCGATGCACCAAGAAGGGCATTCGTGTGGCGCTTGACTATTTGGACGCCGGGAAACCGCAAGGCGTCCTCGGCAAATCCCGGACCGCCGGCGTCGTCGAAGGACGGCGTTGGGAGCTAGGGTCAGCCCCTGAGCAGGTAGAGCATGAAGCTCTCAGCGATGGCTGGCCCTTTCGCGTGTCTGCAATATGCGCGAACACATGCAGCTCCGGCCAATCGTAGTCGGGGCGAAGAGAGATACGGACAGAGTTAGACGCTGGCCAAACGAAGTCAGTGTGAGGTTTTGAGCATGACTATGGGTCTTGTTGGCCGCAAGTGCGGCATGACACGTGTCTTCACGGAGGACGGAGTATCGATTCCCGTCACCGTTATCGAGGCACAACCGAATCAGATTACTCAGGTGAAGACCGCCGAGAATGACGGCTATCGCGCCCTGCAGGTTTCTGCGGGTCAGCGCAAGGCGTCTCGCGTGTCCAAGCCTCAAGCCGGCCACTTCGCCCAGGCGAAGGTTGAAGCCGGCGATCTAATTGCGGAGTTCCGCCTCGACGACACCGACGAAGCTGATTACGAGGCCGGCAACGAAGTCAAAGTCGATCTCTTCGAAGAAGGCCAGAAGGTGGACGTCATCGGTACGTCTATCGGTAAGGGTTTCGCGGGCACGGTCAAGCGCCACAATTTCAGAACCCAGGACGCCACGCACGGCAACTCGCTGGCACACCGCGCCCCGGGCTCGATCGGCCAGAACCAGACTCCGGGCCGGGTGTTCAAGGGTAAGAAGATGTCCGGGCACATGGGTAACGCGCGCAGCACCGTGCAGAATCTCGAGGTGGTCCGGGTCGACGCAGAGCGCAACCTTCTCCTCATCAAGGGCGCCGTCCCGGGGCACAAGGGCGGACGGGTAATCGTGCGTCCGGCAATCAAGGCGCGGGGGGCGTAACGATGAAGCTGAAAATGCAGGGCAGCGGATCTGTCGACGTCGCCGAGAGCACATTCGGCGCAGCATTCAACCAGGCGCTGGTCCACCAGGTCGTCACCGCGTATCTCGCGGGCGCGCGGGCCGGCACCAAGGCACAAAAGAACCGCTCCGCAGTTCGCGGTGGCGGCGCCAAGCCGTGGCGACAGAAGGGTACGGGCCGTGCACGCGCCGGAACGATCCGCAGCCCGATCTGGGTGGGCGGTGGCCGCACGTTTGCAGCTCAGCCCCGCAGCCATGACCAGAAGGTCAACAAGAAAATGTACCGCGCGGCTCTGCGGTCGGTGCTGTCCGAACTCGTCCGCCAGGATCGCCTGGTTGTTGTCGAGTCGATGCAACTGGAGGCACCGAAGACGAAGCTGCTTGCCGGCAAACTGAAGGAGCTCGAGCTGGACAACGTGCTGATCCTTAACGAGGCCTTCGACGAAACGCTGTTTCTCGCGGCACGCAACCTGCCGAACGTAGGCATTTGCGATGCAGCATCCATCGATCCGGTCGTGCTGATCCGCTTCGAGAAAGTGCTGGTCACGCTGCCGGCGTTGAAGCTGATCGAGGAGCGCCTGTCATGAGTCGAGCTGCACACCAGGAGCGGTTGATGACGGTGATCCGGGGACCGCACCTTTCGGAGAAGAGCCACATCGCCGCGGAGAACAACCAGGTCGTTTTCAAGGTGCGCCAAGACGCGACCAAGGCGGAGATTCGACAGGCCGTCGAGCTGCTGTTCGAGGTCGACGTCGATAACGTCACGGTCGTAAACGTTAAGGGCAAGGCAAAGCGCTTCGGAACGACGCGCGGCCAGCGCTCCGATTGGAAGAAAGCCTACGTGAAGCTCGCCGAAGGCAGTCAGCTCGACTTCCTCGGCGGCGAATAGGGAATAGGACTGGGAACTCCGGATATGTCTCTGCACAAAGCAAAACCGACATCCGCTGGTCGTCGATTCGTCGTCAGCGTCAAGACGCAGGGCTTGCACAAAGGCAAGCCTCACGATGCTCTGCTCGACAAGAAGAGCAAGAAAGGCGGCCGCAACAACAATGGCCGCATCACGGTCCGTCACCAGGGCGGTGGGCACAAGCAGCGCTACCGCGTTGTTGACTTCAAGCGCGACAAGGACGGTATTCCCGGCGTGGTAGAGCGTCTCGAGTACGATCCGAATCGCAGCGCGCACCTGGCGCTCGTGAAGTATGCGGACGGTGAACGTCGCTACATTCTCGCGCCCAAGGGCGTGACGGCGGGCGCGGCCGTCATCAGCGGGGAAGAGGCACCGATCAAGCCCGGCAATTGCCTGCCCCTGAAATCGATTCCCGTCGGTACGGTGATTCATAACATCGAGATGAAACCCGGAAAGGGCGGCCAGATGGTCCGTTCGGCCGGCGGGTATGCTCAGCTGGCGGCACGCGAGGGCGTCTACGCGACGCTGCGCCTGCGCTCCGGCGAGACGCGCAGAATTCACACCGAGTGTCGCGCCACGATCGGCGAGGTCGGACACAGCGAACACAACCTCAGGAAGCTCGGCAAGGCCGGCGCGAGCCGCTGGCGGGGTGTGAGACCTACGGTTCGAGGTGTGGCAATGAACCCTGTCGATCATCCACACGGTGGTGGCGAAGGACGCACCTCGGGAGGACGTCATCCGGTCAGCCCCTGGGGCACGCCGACCAAGGGTGCAAAGACCCGTAAGAACAAGCGCACGGACAATATGATCGTTCGTCGCCGCAAGCGTAAATAAAGGATCTGAAAGATGCCGCGTAGTGTAAGAAAAGGCCCGTTCGTCGATACGCATCTGGCGAAGAAAGTGGCTGAAGCAGCAGCGAAGAACGATCGCCGTCCGATCAAGACGTGGTCGAGGCGTTCGATGGTGCTACCGGACATGGTCGGACTGACGATCGCCGTGCATAACGGCCGCCAGCACGTGCCGGTTCTGATTTCAGAGAACATGGTCGGTCACAAACTCGGTGAGTTTGCAATGACCCGCACATTCCGCGGTCACTCCGGTGATCGGAAGACGAAGTAAGGCGAGGGGGCAGGTCAATGCAAGTTGCAGCAACACTTCGATATGCGCGCGTTTCGCCGCAGAAGTGCCGCCTGGTCGCTGACACCATTCGTGGCAAGACCGTGGACGAGGCGTTACGCACACTGACGTTCACGCCGAAGAAAAGTGCCCGCATCGTCAAGAAGGTGCTGGAGTCGGCGATCGCGAATGCCGAGCACAATCATGGTGCGGACATCGATGAATTGAAAGTTTCGACCGTAGAGGTGAATGAGGCGCCGACGTTTCGACGCTATCGCGCGAGGGCCAAAGGCCGTGGCGCACGCATCATCAAACGGAACAGCCACATCACCATTCGGGTAGGCGACGAGAAGTAAACCATGGGTCAAAAAGTACATCCAACGGGTATTCGCCTCGGCATCGTCAAGGACTGGTCGTCCAAGTGGTATGCCGATACACACACTTTTCCGGAATACGTTCGCATGGACCACCAGTTGCGCGTATTTATCAAGGAAAAGTTGAAGGATGCATCCGTGAGCCGGATCACGATCGAGCGTCCCGCCAAGAAAGCCAACATCACGATCTTCACGGCGCGGCCGGGAATCGTTATCGGCAAGAAGGGCGAGGACATCGAGAAGTTGCGTGCAGAGGTCGCGCATATGATCGGCATGAGCATTGCGGACGTGCGCATAAACATCAGCGAGGTCCGCAAGCCCGAGTTGGACGCGCAGTTGGTTGCAGAAGGTATTGCCCAGCAGCTGGAGCGCCGCGTCATGTTTCGTCGTGCCATGAAGCGCGCGGTAACGAACACGATGCGAGTCGGCGCGGAAGGCATCAAGGTGAAAGTCAGCGGTCGCCTGAATGGTGCGGAAATCGCACGTTCGGAATGGTATCGCGAGGGCCGCGTGCCCCTGCATACGCTGCGCGCCGATATCGACTACGGACTGGCCGAGGCACGTACGACTTATGGTGTGATCGGCGTGAAGGTCTGGATTTTCAAGGGTGAAGTTTTCGATAAGCCGGAAGCACAGCAGGCGGAGACGCCTGAGGCGGCAGCAGGCGGACGTTCCTGAGAACGGCCGCTTTCCGAGGTGAGGTAAATGTTACAGCCCAAACGTACAAAATTTCGCAAGCAGATGAAGGGCCGCAATCGCGGTCTTGCTCAGCGGGGTAGCACGGTGTCGTTCGGCGAGTATGGCCTGAAGGCGACCGGGCGCGGACGCATGACGGCTCGCCAGATCGAGGCGGCGCGTCGTGCAATGACCCGCTACATCAAGCGTGGCGGCAAGATCTGGATTCGCGTATTTCCCGACAAGCCCATCACGAAGAAGCCGCTCGAAGTTCGGCAGGGCAAGGGCAAGGGCAACGTCGAATACTGGGTTTGCCAGATTCAGCCCGGCCGTGTCCTCTATGAGATGGAGGGCGTCAGCGAGGAGATTGCGCGTGAGGCATTCCGCCTGGCTGCTGCAAAGCTGCCTTTCAAGACCGAATTCGTAGCCCGGCAGGTGATGTGATGCAAGCGAGCGATCTTAGAAAAAAGTCGGTGGATGAGCTCAATGAAGAGCTGGTCGCGCTGCGTCGTGAGCAGTTCAACCTGCGTATGCAGCAGGGCACGGGCGAGCTGACGCACAACCATGAGCATCGTCGCGTTCGCAGGGATATCGCGCGTGTGAAGACTGTACTGAACGAGCTTTCGCGCTCGGCAGGTGAAGGCAAATGAGTGAAGAGACAAAAAGTGAAGAGACAAAAAAGGGGCAGCGCACGATTGTCGGGCGTGTCGTGAGCGACAAGATGGACAAAACCGTCTCGGTCGCCATCGAGCGCCTGATCAAGCACCCGGTTTACGGTAAGTACATTCGCCGGACATCGAAGGTGCTCGCACACGATGCTGCGAATGAGTGCAAAGCCGGGGATCGTGTTGCGATCTCGGAGTGCAAGCCGGTTTCAAAGAACAAGTCCTGGGCTGTAGTCAACTGATTCAGATGCAGACAGTTCTGGAAGCGGCGGACAATTCCGGTGCGCGTCGCGTTCAGTGCATCAAGGTGCTGGGCGGCTCCAAGCGCCGTTATGCGAACGTTGGTGACGTGATCAAGGTCAGCGTCAAGGACGCGATTCCTCGCGGCAAGGTGAAGAAAGGCGAGATCTACAACGCCGTGGTCGTTCGTACGCGCAAGGGCGTAAGGCGCAAAGACGGTTCGCTGATCCGCTTCGACGGCAATGCTGCAGTGCTTCTGAATGCCCGCCTCGAGCCGATCGGTACCCGTATTTTCGGCCCCGTGACGCGCGAGCTTCGCACCAATCGGTTTATGAAGATTATTTCGCTGGCGCCAGAGGTTCTCTAGGAACCCGGCAACGACGGTAGCAGTTATGAACAAAATCAGAAAAGGCGATGAGGTTATCGTGAAGACTGGCAAGTCCAAGGGCCAGCGCGGGACCGTGCTCGAGGTTTTTCCGGACGGCCGGGTGCTCGTGGAAGGCGTAAACGTTGCCAAGAAGCACGTAAAGCCGAACCCGAATGTCGGTGAACCCGGCGGCATCCAGGACAAGGCAATGCCTGTCGAACATTCTAATGTGATGGTCTTCAACGCGAAGAGCAAGAAAGGCGAGCGCGTCGGCTTTCGCGTGAACGATGACGGATCCAAGGTCCGCATCTTCAAGCAGAGCGGCGACGTCGTAGACATTTAAGAGACTGGGATATGTCAAGGTTACAGGAAAAGTTCGAGAACGAGCTGATGGGTGAACTTCAGCAGAAGCTCGGCCTCAAGAATCCGATGGAGGTGCCTCGCATCTCCAAGATCACGCTGAACATGGGCGTGGGTGGTGCTATCGCTGACAAGAAAGTCCTCGAGAACGCTCGTGCGGACATGGAAAAGATCGCTGGACAACGGCCGATTACGTGCAATGCGCGCAAGTCGGTCGCTGCCTTCAAGATCCGTGACGGCATGCCGATTGGATGCAAGGTGACGTTGCGGCGTGAGCGTATGTACGAATTTCTCGATCGGCTCGTAAACATCGCCATACCGCGTATTCGCGACTTCCGGGGGCTGAATCCCAAGGGTTTCGACAGGCAGGGCAATTACAGCATGGGCGTGCAGGAGCAGATTATCTTTCCGGAGATCAACTACGACGAGGTTGATGCGATTCGGGGAATGGATATCACGATCACCACGACGGCTCGCGATCCTGAAGAGGGCAAAGCGTTGCTGGAGATGTTCAACTTTCCGTTCAAACGATAGCTGCAGGAGCGCATCTCGATGCGCGACAAACTAGGACAAATAGAAACATGGCTAAGAAATCGATGATCCAGCGCGAACTAAAGCGGGCGAAACTCGTTGCGAGGTACGCCGAAAAGCGTGCGAAGCTGAAGGCTGTAATCCGCAGCGTCAACAGCACCGACGAAGAGCGTCTTGTAGCGCAGGCCAAACTCAATGCGCTGCCGCGTGACGCCAGTCCGACGCGGCAGCGCAATCGATGCTCGATCACGGGGCGCCCGCACGGCGTGTATCGCAAGTTCGGCCTCGGCCGCAACAAGCTGCGCGAGGGCGCAATGAAGGGTGAGATTCCCGGATTGACCAAGGCCAGTTGGTAGAGGACCTCTGACGATGACGATGACAGATCCTATCTCCGACATGATTACGCGCATTCGCAACGGTCAGAAAGCGCGAAAAGTGAGTGTCTCCATGCCTGCGTCCAACGCAAAAGAAGCGGTGGCCAGGGTGTTGAAGGGCGAAGGCTATATAGCGGACTACTCCGTTGCGGGCGAAGGTGCTTCGAAAGAGCTCAGTGTCGAGCTCAAGTATTTCGAAGGCACGCCCGTTATCGAGAGTATCCAGCGTGCGAGCCGTCCCGGATTGCGTATCTACCGGGGCAAGGAAGCTCTGCCGCAGGTCCTCGGCGGCCTCGGGGTAGCAATCGTGTCGACCTCGGCGGGCGTGATGAGCGATCGCGAGGCGCGTGAAAAGGGTATTGGCGGGGAAGTGATCTGCATCGTCTCCTGATGCGGTGAACCTCTTCGAAACGAGACGTAACGATGTCAAGAATTGCAAAAGCACCGGTCGATCTGCCTGGCGGCGTAGAGTTCAGCCAGAGCGGGAATGTTGTCACGATGAAGGGCAGCAACGGTACGCTCACGATGGAGTTGAACTCCGAGGTCGAGCTCAAGCAGGAAGACAATGCGCTGACGGTCAAACCGCGCTCCGGCTCGCGCTTTAGCACGGCGATTGCCGGCACCATGCGCTCCCTCCTGGCCAACATGGTCAGGGGTGTTTCAACCGGTTTCGAGCGCAAGCTCGAGCTGGTCGGCGTCGGTTATCGTGCACAGGCGCAGGGCAACAAGCTGAATCTGACGCTCGGCTTTTCGCATCCGGTCGTCCACGAGGTGCCGGAGGGTGTGACGGTCGAAACGCCCAGCCAGACCGAGATTATCGTGAAGGGTGCCGACAAGCAGAAAGTCGGCCAGGTCGCCGCGGAAATCCGCGGTTATCGCCCGCCGGAGCCCTACAAGGGCAAGGGCGTTCGCTACTCTGATGAGCGCGTGGTCATCAAGGAAGCGAAGAAGAAATAATCGTAGAGGCGCTTCTGTAGGAGCGGTTCTCGAACCGCGAAACACAGAGCAGAGCAGAAGAATTTAAATCATGAAACTGGACAAGAAACAAAATCGTTTGCGGCGGGCCCGAAAGGGACGCTCCAAGATTCGCGATCTGGAAGTAAATCGGCTCAGCGTGCATCGCACGCCGCGGCACATTTATGCACAGGTCATAGCCCCGGATGGCGGCACGGTTCTGGCGAGCGCCTCGACGATCGAGCAGGAAGTGCGGAAAGGCGTCAAGAGCGGCGGTAACGTCGAGGCTGCGTCTATCGTGGGTGCGCGAATAGCAGAGAAAGCCAAGGCGGCCGGCATCGATACGGTCGCCTTCGATCGTTCGGGTTTTCGATATCACGGGCGCGTGAAGGCGTTGGCCGATGCAGCGCGCGAAGCAGGGCTGAAATTCTAAAGAAAGGATTGTTGACGGAGACATCACCGTCAGGACCAGACTATGGCAAGAGTTGAACAAGCACAATCGAACGACGACCTGATTGAAAAACTGGTCACGGTCAATCGCGTAGCCAAGGTCGTCAAGGGCGGCCGTCAGTTTGGCTTCACGGCGCTGACCGTTGTCGGCGACGGGCAAGGCCAGGTCGGCTTCGGCTACGGCAAGGCGCGTGAAGTGCCGATTGCGATTCAGAAGGCTATGCAGAACGCACGCAAGAACATGATAGCGATCAATCTGAACAACGAGACCCTGCAGTACGCGAAAAAGGGCCGTCACGGTGCGACGCGTGTCTATATGCAGCCGGCGTCGGAAGGTACCGGTGTTATCGCCGGTGGTGCGATGAGAGCTGTGTTCGAGTGCGCCGGCGTGCGCAACGTACTCGCCAAAAGTTATGGGTCGCGCAATCCGATCAACGTGGTTCGTGCAACGATCAGCGCGCTGTCGGAGATTCATTCACCGCAGGCAATCGCGGCCAAGCGCGGCAAGAAAGTAAAGGAAATCGTCGGTTAGGCCCGGCGGGAATAGCAGAGATACGATCATGGCGAAGCCAAAACAGTTGAAAGTGACATTGGTCAGGAGCAGGCACGGGCGGCTCAAGAGCCACAAAGCCTGTGTTGCCGGCCTGGGTCTCCGCAGAATGCACCAGACGGTGACTGTGGCCGATACGCCTGAGAACCGCGGCATGATCAATCGTGTCTCGTACATGATCGCGGTAGAGGAAGTCTGACATGCGACTCAATGAACTTTCGCCCGGCAAGGGCGCCAAGAAAGCCGGCAAGCGCCTGGGCCGCGGTCATTCCGCGGGTCAGGGCAAGACGAGCGGCCGCGGCCAGAAAGGTCAGCACGCACGTTCGGGCGGCTATCACAAGGTTGGCTTCGAGGGTGGCCAGATGCCGCTGCAGCGGCGACTGCCGAAAGTGGGCTTCCGCTCGCGCAAGGCGCATTTGACGGCAGAGCTCAGGCTTCATGAACTGGCGATACCTGACGCCGAGGTTATCGACCTGGACGTATTGAAGAAGCTGAACCTGGTGCCTGCCTTCGCTATCAAGGTGAAGGTCATCAAGTCCGGGGAATTGGACAAGGCGGTGAAGTTGAAAGGCATCGCCGTCACCAAGGGCGCGCGCGAGGTCATCGAGAAGGCCGGCGGCAAGATCGAGGATTAGCAAGTAAAGGCTTCGTAGGAGCGCTTCTCGAAGCGCGACAACGGAAGACAGGCAGAACGCAAAATTGTAGGAGCGCTTCCAGAAGCGCGACAACGGAAGACAGGAAAAGCGGAAGATAACGTGGCAAAAAAGCCCCAACAAAATCCGGCTGATATCGCGAAAGCGGCGGGCAAACTGGCCGAACTGAAGGTTCGTATCCTGTTCTTGCTCGGCGCCTTGATCGTATTCCGTGTAGGTACGTTCATACCTGTGCCCGGAGTCGATCCCGTTGCGCTCAAGGACTTCTTCGATCAGCAGTCGGGCAACCTGCTCGGTCTGTTCAACCTTTTCTCGGGCGGCGCGCTGTCCCGATTCGGGCTGTTTGCGCTCGGCATCATGCCGTACATCTCGTCATCGATTATCATGCAGATGGCGAGCCACATTGTGCCGAGCCTGCAGCAGCTGCGAAAGGAAGGCGAGCAGGGCAGGCGGCAGATCATCAAGTACACCCGCTGGGGTACCGTGGGGCTCGCGAGCTTCCAGTCGGTGGCTGCCGCGTCCTGGCTGCAGAATCAGGCAGGCCTGGTGGTGAATCCCGGACCCAGCTTCCTGATCACCGCGTGTATCACGCTGGTTACCGGTACGATGTTCCTGATGTGGCTTGGTGAGCAGATTACCGAGCGCGGTATCGGCAATGGCATCTCGATGATCATTCTCGCCGGTATCGTGGCGGGCATGCCGGCTGCGGTTGCGGGCACCGCCGAGCTCGTCCGGAACGGCGAGATGTCGCCGGCTACGGCTATCCTCATGTTCGTCGGCGGCATAGCAGCCATCGTGTTCGTGGTCTTCATGGAGCGCGCGCAGAGGCGCATAACCGTGAACTACGCACGGCGCCAGCAGGGCCGCAAGATGTACGCGGCGCAAAGCACGCACCTGCCGTTCAAGATAAACATGTCGGGTGTAATTCCGCCGATCTTCGCGTCGTCGATCCTCATGTTCCCGGCGACGATCGCACAGTTTTTCGGCCAGTCTGCCGAGCCGAATGCCGTGCAGAGGGCGCTGCAGACAATCGGCGCCAATCTCGGACCAGGGCAGCCGGTGTACGTGCTGCTGTATGGCGCCATGATCGTATTTTTCTGCTTCTTCTATACCGCGCTGATGTACAACTCGAAGGACACCGCGGATAACCTGAAGCGGGCCGGGGCGTTTTTGCCGGGCATCAGGCCCGGTGCGCACACGGCCGAATACATCGACCGTGTTCTGACGCGGCTGACGTTCTGGGGATCGATTTATATCGCCGGCGTCTGCCTGCTGCCTGAGCTCGTTCGGATGTTCTACCCGAGCATGCCTTTCAGCTTCGGCGGAACGTCGTTACTCATTCTCGTCGTCGTGACGATGGACTTCATGTCGCAGATGCAGGCGCATGCGATGAGCCATCAGTACGAGGGCATGATGCAAAAGGCCAACCTGCGCAATTATGGCAGGGGCGGCCAGTTACGCTGAGCATAAGGCTCCTGGGAGAAAGCTCATGAAAGTTCGGGCATCCGTCAAAAGAATCTGCAGGAACTGCAAAATTATTCGCCGCAACGGCGTTGTGCGGGTGATCTGCACTGACGCGCGTCACAAGCAGCGTCAGGGTTAACTTAAAGGGCAGTCCGCAAGAACGCTAGGATTTAGTCGAGGAAGAATTAGTGGCACGTATAGCAGGCATAAACATTCCGCTGAACAAGCATATTGTGATCGCGCTGACGTCGATTTTCGGGATCGGCAATTCGCGCGCCAGGCAAATCTGCGAGGCAGCAGGAATTGCACCCGAGACCCCGGTCAAGGACCTGGCGGAGCCCGAAGTGGCGAAGCTCAGGACCGCCGTCGCAAACTTCACCGTCGAGGGTGACCTTCGTCGCGAGACGTCGATGAACATCAAGCGGCTGATGGACCTGGGAAGCTATCGCGGAATCCGCCATCGCCGCGGATTGCCGCTGCGTGGCCAGCGCACGAGGACCAACGCCAGGACGCGAAAGGGTCCCAGGAGACCTATTAAGCGATAGGACGGCCCTTTTGGACGTTCTACCGTCGCGAATAGATAACCAGTTACCTAACGAGCAACTTTTCACATGGCAGATACAAAGAAAAAGAAGGTCAAAAAGCACGTGGTGGACGCGATAGCGCACATCAATGCTTCCTTCAACAACACGATCATCACGATCACGGATCGCCAGGGCAATGCGTTGTCATGGGCGACCGCTGGCGGATGCGGTTTTCGCGGATCACGTAAGTCAACTCCGTTTGCGGCGCAGATCGCTTCGGAGAAGGCGGGACGCACGGCTCTAGACTTCGGCGTCAAGAACCTGGACGTGCGTGTTCGTGGGCCGGGTCCGGGCCGCGAGTCCGCGGTCCGCGCCCTGAACGCTCTGGGTTTTCGTATTCAACACATCGAGGATGTTACGCCGATTCCTCACAACGGCTGTCGCCCGCCCAAAAAGCGGCGCGTATAGAGGCTAACAATGGCAAGATATTTAGGACCAAAATGCAAACTGTCCCGCCGCGAAGGCACGGATCTGTTTCTCAAGAGTGGCGTGCGTCCGCTCGAATCGAAGTGCCGGCTGGAAGTGCCGCCGGGTGGCGCGCCGCAACGGCGACCGCGTCTGTCGGACTACGGTCTGCAGCTGCGTGAGAAGCAGAAACTGCGTCGTATGTACGGGGTGCTCGAGCGCCAGTTCCGCAACTACTACAAGCGTGCCGCCCAGCTCAAAGGCTCCACGGGTGAGAACCTGTTGCGCCTGCTGGAAGGACGCCTGGATAACGTCGTGTATCGGATGGGTTTTGCGTCCACGCGCGCCGAAGCTCGTCAGCTGGTGAGCCACAAGAGTATCGAGGTCAACGGCAGCGTTTTGAATATTCCGTCTGCACAGGTAAGTGCGGGCGACGCAATCAGTATTCGCGAGAAGGCGAAAAAACAGCTTCGCATTCAAAGCGCGATAGAAATCGCAGGCCAGGTCGGTCTGCCGGAGTGGGTAGAGGTCGACGCGAAGAAAATGAGCGGGGTTCTGTCAACGAAAACCTCGTCGTCGAGCTTTACTCCAAGTAAGTCAGGAGGGATTATTCCCATGCAGGAATCTGTACATGAGTTTCTGAAGCCGCGCGTCGTCAAGGTGGCGCCGGTCAATGATCTTCAGGCGAAGGTCACCATCGAACCTTTCGAGCGTGGTTTCGGCCACACGCTGGGTAACGCGCTGCGTCGAATTCTGTTGTCGTCCATGCCGGGCGCAGCGATTTCGGAGGCGGAAATCGAGGGAGTACTCCACGAGTACACCAGCATCGAGGGCGTGCAGGAGGATGTGGTCGACATCCTGCTCAACCTGAAGCAGGTCGCCGTGCGCATGCACGCCCGCGATACCGCAGAACTGCGGATTTCGAAAAAGGGGCCGGGACCGGTTACGGCCGGAGACATCCAGCTCGACCACGACGTCGAGATCATGAACCCGGACCTCTTGATCGCGAACCTGACCAGCGTCGGTGAGCTGAACATGGTGCTCAAGGTCGAGCGTGGCCGAGGCTATCGGCCCGCAACCCAGCGTCCGGTTTTCGAAGAGCAGACCGGCCCGATAGGCCGCCTGCAGCTCGATGCCTCGTTCAGCCCGGTGCACCGCGTCACCTACAACGTCGAAGCCGCTCGCGTCGAACAGCGCACCGACCTCGACAAGCTGCTGATCGATATCGAAACCAATGGCACGATCGATCCCGAGGAGGCAATTCGTCGTGCGGGCAGCATCCTCAAGGACCAGCTGTCGGTCTTCGTCGACCTGCAGGGGCAGGAAGAGGGCGCCGGCGCGCAAGCCCAGGACCAGGTGGATCCCATACTCCTTCGTCCTGTCGACGAACTGGAGCTTACCGTACGTTCGGCGAACTGCCTGAAGGCCGAGAACATCATGTACATCGGTGACCTGGTTCAGCGTACCGAAGTGGAACTGCTGCGGACGCCAAACCTCGGCAAGAAGTCACTCACCGAGATCAAGGAAGTGCTCGAAGGGCACGGGCTCGGGCTTGGCATGCGTCTCGATAACTGGCCGCCAGCCAGCCTGCGTCCGGAACACGAGCTCGCTATCTAGGAAAGGACAGACAAATGCGTCATAGAAAATCCGGTCGTCGACTGGGTCGCAATAGTTCGCACCGCAAGGCCATGTTCCGCAACATGGCGACATCGATGGTGAAGCACGAAACGATCCGTACGACGGTTCCCAAGGCCAAAGAGCTGCGTCGCGTCGTCGAGCCGCTGATCACGCTTGCGAAAGAAGATAGCGTGGCCAATCGCCGCCTCGCGTTCGATCGCCTGCGCGACAAGGAAGCGGTTGGCAAGCTGTTTACGGATCTGGGTCCGCGGTTCAAGGACCGCCCCGGCGGCTACCTGCGCATTCTCAAGACGGGCCCGCGCCCGGGTGACGCGGCGCCGATGGCGATCGTCATGCTGACAGAGCAGGCCGCGGAAGCCGAGGCCGTTGCAGAAGAATAATTCACGCGAACTTCAGGGGCGCGCGCCAGCGCGATCGAAAAGCCGGGCATAGCCCGGCTTTTTTGTTTTTAATCACCGGCGCGGGCGGTGCGGCCCAGGCTAATCGTATGCCGGCAGCGTGTCGAGAAACGCCTGCAGGCCGGTGAGATAGTCCTGTTCGTCCCGCAGGAATGCATCATTGTGCGTGCCGCGAATTTCAACGAATGCTTTTGGCTTCCCGGCTGCCGCGAATATCGCTTCGCCGTGATGGAACGGGACAATTTCGTCGTCGCGACTGTGGATTACCAGCACGGGAGATCGTGCCTGCCGCACGAAATCCTCCGCAGAGTGCCGCAATCGGCTCAGCCAGCGTACCGGCAGCCAGGGATAGTATTCCCGTGCAATATCCGGGACCGACGTAAACGACGATTCGATAATCAGCGCCAGCGGATGGTGCTGCGCTGCAAGGTATGCCGCGGCCGAAGCACCCATCGAACGACCGAAGACGACGATTCGTCTTGCAGGGGTATTGTTGGTTTCCGTCAGGTAGCGCCAGGCTGCGTCGGCGTCTCGGTATATGCCCTGTTCGGTCGTGCGCCCTTCGCTTTGCCCGTAACCACGATAGTCGATGATCAATACGGATAGGCCTAGCTGCAGAAACTGGCGAATGGATTCGAGCCGATGCGAAATATTGCCTGCGTTGCCGTGGAAAAACAGCACTACGCGATCGGAATCTCCAGGGATGTACCAGCCGTGTAACCTGACACGATCGTCTGTTTCGATCGACACATCGTGAAACTCGGCGCCGATATCGACGGGTGTACGCTCGAGCGACCGGCCCGGAACGTCCGCGAGGTAAAGCATGCGCGCCTGCATCAGGTAGATTACGAGCACGAGCACGGCATAGCAGGCGAGTCCGGCAAACAGCAGCTTTAACATTATGACTATCGTTCCGGCCTGGTTCAGGTCTCCGTTGCCCGGCGACTCTTCGGCGATGCGGCGAGCTTGTCGATAAGCTGCGACACGTATTCCGGCGAGTGCGTGTTTTTTGCGACCAGCACATACACGGCGGGAACGACAACCAACGTCAGCAGGACGGAGAACGAAACGCCGAAGAAGACCACGGCACCTATGGACTGGCGGGACAATGCGCCGGCGCCCGTAGCCAGCAACAGCGGGATGGAGCCGAAGGCAGTGCACATACTCGTCATCAGTACGGGACGTAGTCGTGTCCTGGCGGAATGGATGACCGCCTCGCGATAGTCCTCGCCGCGATCGCGCAGCTGGTTTGCGAATTCGACAATCAGGATACCGTTCTTGGCTGCAAGTCCGATCAACATGATTACGCCGATCTGGCTGTAGATATTGATCGTAGACCCGAATACCGACAGGCCGATGAGCGCGCCGGTTACCGCGAGCGGAACGGTCGTCATGATGATCAGAGGATGTTTAAAGCTCTCGAACTGTGCGGCGAGCACGAGGTACGCGATCGCCAGCGCCAGAACGAAGGTTACATAGATCGAGCGCCCCGTCGCCTTGAAGTCGCGCGATTCGCCGTTGTAGCTGAGTCGTGCTGATTCCGGCAGGTTGTCAGCAACGATGCGCTCGAGCTCGGCGAGCGCATCGCCGAGCGAGTAATTATTCTCGAGGCTCGCGCTTATGGTGATCGAGCGCATTCGGTCGAACCGACGCAGATCCACCGGGCCCGCGGCCTCCGTCAGTCGAACGAGGTTGGACAACGGGATCAGGGCCCCCGACGTCTGCGACCGGACGTAGATGGCCTCCAGGTCACTCGGCGTCTGGCGCCGTTCGTCGGCACCTTGCAGAATGACGCGGTATTCCTCACCATCCCTGATGAACGTCGTAACGACCCTGGAGCCGAGAATCGTTTCCAGCGTCCGGCCCACGTTGGACAGCGATACGCCGAGGTCCGCGGCCCGATCGCGCTCTACCGCCACGTCGATTTTCGGTTTCCGCTCGTTATAGTCGGACTGCAGGTTCGATAACCCGGGTAACCTGGCGGCTTCGTCCATCACGATATCGCGCCATTGCGCAAGCTCTTCATAGTTGGTGCCCCCCAGGACAATCTGGAGCGGGCGCGAACTCTGGCCGATCGCCCATGCCCCCGGAGCAAATGCGTACGCCTGTACACCCGGCAACTCCGCGAACTGCCGATTCCAGCCCGATGCGAGTTCCTGTGCCGAGCGTTCCCGTTTTGACCAGACTTCCAGCGGTGCGAATACCATGCCGGTGTTGACGTCGCTGCCGGCGTTCCAGCTACCTGAGCGGCCCAGCACCCGGAGAACGTCGCCCTTTTCCTTGTCCACCATCATGATCTTCTCGGCCTGCTTGATATAGCCCAGCGTGTAGTCGAGGCTCGCGCCGTC
Organism: Gammaproteobacteria bacterium; assembly: GCA_009937505.1. Classification (GTDB taxonomy): domain Bacteria; phylum Pseudomonadota; class Gammaproteobacteria; order Steroidobacterales; family Woeseiaceae; genus UBA1847. The sequence goes on along the minus strand of JAACFJ010000019.1, from coordinate 37,892 downwards.
CGGGGCCTTGATATGCGCCATCGCGAAGCCGCGGTCCTCGCGGGGCATGAATTCGCTGGGCAATTTGCCGAGCAGCGCCAGGCTGGCGACGAAAGCTCCCATCGCCAGGATTATCACGGCGACCGGCCGCTGCGACGTATGCCGCAGCATGCGCTCGTAGCTCGCAGAGAGGCGCTGGAACAGCGAGTCGACGAAACGTGCCACGCGGCCGCGATGGAGTCGGTTGTCGTGATACAGCTTCGAGGTCAGCATGGGTACGAGCGTTAGTGCGATGAGGCTCGAGAATGCCACTGCAGCTGCAAGCGAAATGCCGAACTCGCTGAAAATGTCTCCGATGTTTCCGGGCATGAACGACACTGGAAGAATCACGGCGATCAGCACCAGCGTAGTGGCGATCACGGCGAAACCAATCTCGCGACTGCCATTGACGGCAGCAAGCAGCGTCGGCTCCTTGGCTTCGATTCGGCGAACGATATTCTCCAGAACCACGATTGCATCATCGACCACGAGCCCGATCGCGAGCACGAAGCCGAGCATTGTCAGGGTGTTGATCGAAAAGCCCAGTGCCGCCATCACGGTGAAGGCGGCGATGATCGAGATCGGGATCGTGACGGCCGGAATGATCGTCGCGCGCACGGTGCCGATAAATGCGTAAATCACGATCAGCACGAGCGCCAGAGCGAATGCCAGCGCCTTCCCGACTTCCTTCAGTGAAGCGCGAATAAACAAGGCCGTGTCGATATTTATTGCCAGGTTGATGTCGTCAGGCAAGGTCGATTGCATCTCGTCGATGCGCTTCGCTACATCGCTGTTAACCTGCAGCAGATTAGCCTGCGCCTGAGGGATGATGCCGAGACTCATTCCCGCAACGCCGTCGGTCGCGGAGTAACTGCGGACGTTCTCGGGCGCGAACTCCACGTCCGCGACCTCGCCGAGGCGAATCAGGTAGTCGTCTGCTCCCTGCTTGATAACGAGCTGCTCGAAGTCACTGACGGACTCGAAACCCGTGTCGGTGCGCAAGGTGAATTCGCGGGCAGTCGACTCGAGGCGGCCCGATGGGATCTGCACGTTTTCCCGACGTAGCGCGTCTTCGATGTCGGTGACGGTCAGTTCGCGAGCCGCAAGGCGCTTGGTATCGACCCAGATTCGCATCGCAGGCCGCCGGGATCCGCTTCCGCGGACTCTCGCCACGCCGTCTACTGCGGACAGGACGTCGACAACGTAGCGCTCCGCGAAGTCCGAAACCTCCATGATCGATCGGGTGTCACTCGACACGTTGATCCACATGGCGGTCGTCGCAGCGCTGTCCTGCTTGGTGATCTGCGGCGGGTCGGCTTCGTCGGGCAGCATGCCGAGCACGCCTGAAACCCGATCGCGCACGTCGTTGGCCGCGCCATCGATATCCCGGTCGCGGGAGAATTCGAGCGTGATCAGAGAGCGCTCGTCGTAGCTGATCGACGATATCTTCGAAATGCCTGCAATCCCGGCGATCTGGTCCTCGAGGACCTGTGTCACGCGACGCTCGACGATATCCGATGCGGCGCCCCGATACTGGGTGCTGATCGAAACGATCGGTCGTTCGATGTCCGGGAATTCCCGGATGGGCATGCTGCCCAGCGACATCCCGCCGATGATCAGCAATATCAGCGATATGACAGCCGCAAAGACGGGACGGCGGACCGATACGTCAGATATCAGCATCGGCTTAGCCGCCGTCCGACGCCGTGCCGCTTACCGCGATGCTCGCGTCGAAACTTTCTACCTGGGCGCCATCGCGTACCTTGTGGGTACCGGCCGTAACGACAGTCTCACCCGCGAGCAGACCTTCGGAAACCACCACGAATCCCGGGATCCTGCGGCCCAGTGTCACCTGCCGCTTCTCCGCGACGCCGTCGCTGACAACGAATACGTATTGCCGGGTACCTTCCGGCACGATCGACTGCTCCGGGGCCAGCAGGACGTCGCCGCGGTCGCGCTGCAGGTCGACGGTCATGAACATTCCGGGCTTCAGCATCCCGTCGTCATTGGGGATCACGGCGCGCACCTGGACCGCCCGCGACACCGGGTCGAGGCGCGTATCGATGCTTGCTACGGTGCCGCTGAACTCCCGGCCCGGAAAGACGAGACTGTGCGCAAGGATCTTCATGTCCTCGTTGACGACATTGACGAAGGTCTCCGGTACCGAGAAATCGAGTTTGATGACGCTCACGTCGTCGAGCGTTGTGATAACCGTGTCCGTATTGACGAAGCTGCCCGGGCTGATTCGTCTCAGGCCGATGCGTCCCGAAAACGGTGCGCGCACCACGGTATTTCGCAATTTGGCGCGTGCCGCTTCCACGTTGGCCTCATCGACCTTGACCTGGGCGAACAGGGTTTCGAGACTGGATGCGGAAATCGCCTGCGTCGACTCGAGTTCCTTGCTGCGGTTGTAAAGACTGCGGCTCTCCGACAGGGAGGCTTCGGCAAGGGCGAGACCCGCGATGATCTCGCTGTTCTCGAGTTCGAGCAGGAGGTCGCCTTTCTCAACGAATTGGCCTTCTTCGAACAGGATGCGCGTGACGAGACTCGAGATTCGCGGGCGAATCTCCACTGACTCGTTTGCTTTTGCGGTTCCGAGCGCCTCGATTTCATCGACGAGCGGCCGCAATTCGACGCTCTGGGTCACGACCTTCGGCGCAGCGCCCCAACTGCCACCGGGACGATTCTGCGGCTCGTCGCTGCAGGCAGCGATCAGCGGCAGGCCCGCGATCATGATTATCGTGTTTATGAGGTTGCGCATCTTCGTGGAGACCATCTGCCTGGAGCTTCCGGCTGTCGGGCAAGACTCACCATTTTACTCCTTGCTACCCGGAAATTGTCACAAGTAACAAATCGTTACAGTCGGCCGCGGCGGTTGCCAAGGGGTCGGAAATCGGCCTCAGAATATTTTACATATTCTTTTGATGGCGCGACCGCCCGGTGTTTAGTCTTTGAAAATGCTGAATAAAACCAGAAATTTCCCCAGCTGTGAGGCCCCTCACAGCCAATAATTATCGACCGCACTAAAGTAAGGATTCTGCGATTCCGGGGATACCACTATCAGCAAGGACCGGTCATTCGATGATTGCGTCATCCTGTCGAAGGAGGCCTTCGACCCGGATGCCGTTTTCATGGACGATATCGTCGATGACGAGGTCCTGCCCTACCTGAGTCTTGCCGTCGACGGTCTCACCGATGGAGCAGACCGGAGGAAAGGCAGACTCGAGTTGCGGCCCGAGGATGCGGCCGCTAACCAGCAGATCTGCCCGGACACCACGCTGCCGGCCATAAAGTTCGATCCGGAGCAACTCGAGGTCGAGGGCTGGGAGTCGTCTCTCTGGCGCAAGGTGAAGCGGATTATCGGCTTTTAGATCTCTCTGGCATCGCATAAGATGCCCCGATGATTTTCAAAGACAAGACCGTCATCGTCACAGGTGGCTCCGAAGGCGTCGGTGCTGCCGCCGCGCGATTGTTTGCCGAAGCGGGAGCCAATCTGATGCTGGTGGCCCGCAACCGCAAGAATCTCGAAGCGATCGCCGCCGAGCTGCGCAACAAGAGCCGTGTCGAGATATTCCCGATGGACGTATCCGACGCCGACAGCTGCGTAGATCTGTTCAAGAAGACCCAGTTCGAGTTCGGCAGAATTGATGTGCTCGTGAACAACGCCGGTTTCCAAGCACGTGGTTACGTCGAGTCCATCTCCGCCGAGGATCTCGGGCGCACGATCGACGTGAATCTCAAGGCACCGATCATGCTGACGCGCCTCGCGCTGCCACATATCCGCGAGGCCGGTGGTGGCGCGATCATCAACGTTGCGTCACTGGCGGGACGCACGCCGGTTCCCGGAAGCGCCGCATATTCTGCAAGCAAGTTCGGCTTGCGGGCATTCACGTTTTCACTGGCCGAGGAAATTCGCGACTCCGGTATCAAGCTCGCCGTGGTGTCGCCCGGACCGATTTCCACACAGTTCATTCTCGCCGACATCGACAAGACCTCCGACCTGACGTTTTCGCAGCCCATGAGTTCGGCGGAGGAAGTCGCTCAGGCAATACTGGATCTGTGTGGTAACAATCAGCGCGAACAGGCGATACCCGCGATGCGCGGTGTCCTGATGACACTGATTTACCTGATGCCGTGGCTCGGGAGAGCCTTGCGTCCGGCACTCGAACGCAAGGGAAGCCGTGCGAAAAAGGAACTCAAGGCAAAGGCCAGGGCTGCAGAGTCGGAGTCGAACTCCTGAAAAAACGGCGGCCCGCACGGGGGAATGCGGGTCGCGCACGTATTTCGGGCGTGATGCGCAATATTGCGGCAGCCGTGTTACCCGGTCATGGCGCGGGCTATTGCAGTTCGGCGAACGCGTCCCTGGTGAGATTCTCGCAGCCGTCGGCGAGTACCCGGACGTTGTCCTCGATGCGGATGCCGCCGAAGGGGCGAAGCGCATCCACGGCGCTCCAGTTGACGAGGGATTCTGCGGGCGTGCCGCGCAGGTTATCGAGGAGCATGTCGATGATATAGAGGCCCGGCTCGATCGTAAGGACCATGTCCTCCTCGAGAATGCGAGTAAGGCGGAGAAACGGGTGGCCGCTCGGTGGATCGATCGTCGAGCCGTCTTCGTTTTCCAGGAAGCCCGCTACGTCGTGGACCTGTATGCCCAGCAAGTGGCCGATTCCGTGCGGCATGAATGCACTGGTCACGCCTTCCGAAAGCAGCGCGTCGGCTTCGCCGGAGGCGAGTCCGGAGTCGATCAGGACGCCCGCGATGAGCCGGTGCGTGTCGAGGTGCAGTTGCCTGTAGTCGATACCCGCTTTGATCCGGTTCACGAGGTCCTGCTGCAGCGTTTCCATGAGCGCAATAAGGTCGGAGAAGCGTTCATCACCATTGCTGTAGGTACGCGTGATATCGGATGCATAGCCGTGAACCTGTCCGCCGGCGTCAATCAGGAACGAGCGGATATCGGCAGGTGGCTCTCGATCAAGATCCGTGTAATGCAGGATTGCGCCGTGTTCATTAAGGGCGATGATGTTGCCGTACGGTAATTCATTCTCGGCGTGACTCGTCGCTTCGCAGAAAGCCTGGTGGATGGCGAACTCGGGCCGCCCCTTGCTGAATGCCGCGGCAGCGGCGATGTGGCCAAGCGCGCCGCGCCGCGCCGCGAGGCGCATGCAGGCAAGTTCGTAGCCCGTCTTCGACGAACCTCGCGCGAAGTGGAGAATATTGATTGCCGTCGTCGGGTTTATGCGATCAATGCCGAAAGCATGATTGTCGTCATCGACTTCGCCAATGAGTATGCATTTCTCGCGGTTCTCGGGAAGATGGCTGGCGACCTCTCCGACCTCGTGCACGATACGAATGTCGAATTTCGACGTCCAGTAGCCGTCCGGGCTGCCCGGTACGGGGTGCCAGTAGTCGCGCGGCTGATAATAGATGAGCACACGGGTCAGCGGCGCCCAGCTCACGAAGTGAGGATTGGCGCGGAACGGGTAGGTATTGTCGTCGAGAAAAGCGTACTTCGACGCGCCCGAGAAAATCACTGCGTGCGATGCGCCAGCACGCTCCAGCGCATGATCGTGGCGCCGGCACACCTCCTCGATATGCGGTCCGTAAAGACCTCCGAGTTCCGGGTTCCTGTCGCTGAAGTCCAGGTTCATTGCTCGGATCATACCGGCAGTTGGTCGGCTGTACGAGTTTAAATCGCCACCTAATAGAGGCATTATTGTCGCCCTTGAGTATGTCGCGGAGTGCCCGATGAGGCGATTGTATGGGCTGGGAGGAATCTTGTTTTTAATGTCGGGAAGTACGGTCGTGGCCGAAAACGTCGCCGCCTATGATCGCGTGACGGGCTTGCCCCATGCATCCCGATCTGAAGTCATCGCGCCACACGGCATGGCGGCGACGAGCCAGCCGCTTGCGACGCAGATCGCCCTGGACATTCTCAGGGCGGGCGGCACCGCCGTGGATGCGGCCATCGCGGCGAACGCCGCGCTCGGACTGATGGAGCCAACCGGCTGCGGTATCGGTGGCGACCTGTTTGCCATCGTCTGGGATGCAGAGAACCGCGAACTGACGGGCCTGAATGCGTCGGGTCGCGCGCCGGCGGCTATGACGATCGAGTATTTCCGGGACAACGGCATCGATGCCATTCCGCCGTTGGGTCCGTTACCGGTCAGTGTGCCGGGTACGGTTGACGGCTGGTTCGAGCTGCACGGGCGCTACGGGCGCCTGCCGATGAGCGAGATCCTCGCGCCGGCCATCGAGTATGCAAGAAAGGGATTCCCGCTATCCGAGGTCATCGCGTATTACATGTCGCGCGGCGAGCCCTACTACGCCGAGTACCCGAATTTCGCGGCAACCTACATGCCGGGAGGGCAGGTGCCCAGCAAAGGCGAAATGTTCAGCAATCCGCGGCTTGCGAACACCTATGAGGCGATCGCCGAAGGAGGCCGCGATGCGTTCTATAAAGGAGAAATCGCAAGAAAGATCGACGCCTTCATGGCGGAACAGGGCGGGCTGCTAGGTTACGAGGACCTCGCGAATCACCGTTCCGAGTGGATTACGCCCGTGTCGACAAACTATCGCGGCTGGGACGTCTACGAGTTGCCGCCGAACGGCCAGGGAATCGCGGCGCTGCAGATACTTAATATCCTCGAAGCCTACGATGTTCGATCGATGGGCTTCGGCAGCGCAGAGTATATCCACGTTCTCGTCGAGGCCAAGAAACTCGCCTATGAGGATCGCGCAAAGTATTACGCGGACATGGACTTCGCCGACGTTCCCGTGGACCGGCTGATTTCAAAAGAGTACGCCGCCGAACGGCGCAAGCTGATTTCCATGAAAAAAGCTTTGCAGAGCCTGCCGGCGGGCGACGCGAAACTCGAGGCCGGCGACACCATCTATCTCACTGTCGCGGACAAAGACGGCAACATGGTGTCGCTGATACAGAGCAACTACCGGGGGATGGGGTCCGGCATGGTGCCGGGCGATCTCGGCTTCATGCTGCAGGACCGCGCAGAGCTCTTCAGCCTGGATCCGGATCATGCGAATGCGCTGCAACCGGGCAAGCGCCCGTTTCACACCATCATTCCCGCGTTCGTCATGAAAGACGGTGAGCCCCTGATGAGTTTCGGCGTCATGGGAGGCTCGATGCAGCCCCAGGGCCACGTGCAGATTATCGTGAACATGCTCGACTTCGGCATGAATCTGCAGGAGGCAGGCGACGCTGCCAGGGTCCGGCACGGCGGTTCGTCACAGCCGACGGGCGAGGTCATGACGGACGGTGGCACCGTGTTCCTCGAGCATGGCTTCAACGAGGAGATCAGGCAGGCGCTCGAAGCGCTCGGCCATACCCTCGGAGACAGCGATGGCAGCTTCGGCGGTTACCAGGCGATCCTGCGGGATCACGAACAGGGCGTGTACTATGGCGCCTCTGAAGTCAGGAAGGACGGCCAGGCAGCCGGCTACTAAGGGCCTGCTAACACAATTAACAGGGCCGCTGAAGCGCTTGAAATTGCGCCACTCAAGGCGCGAGGAGAGAGATTTGGTCATTCCAAATGAACGACGAGCAACACCGAGTGGCGCAATTTCGGGCGCTACCCTACAGGCCGCGGCGATTTTCCCGCCGGCAGCGTTGTCGCTCGCTGGCGTAGCTCGGCTGCGCGACGCCTTGCCGGACGAAAAAAATCGTCGTCGGCAGCGGCCTTGTTAATTGTGTTAGCAGGCCCCAGAGCATGACCCAGGATATCTACCTGACCGGTATCACGACGACCGGCACACCCCATATCGGCAACTACGTCGGCGCCATTCGACCGGGCATCGCGGCAAGCAAGGACCCGTCAACCGAGCATTTCTACTTCCTGGCCGATTACCATTCGCTGGCCAAGAACGAAGATCCGGACAAGATCGCGCAGTCGACGCTCGAGATAGCCGCGTCATGGATGGCCCTGGGTCTGGATACCGACCGGGCGTTCTTCTATCGCCAGTCCGACATCCCGGAAATCCCGGAACTGACCTGGATACTGACCGGGATGACCGCGAAGGGACTTATGAACCGGGCGCACTCCTACAAGGCGGCCGTCCAGGCCAACGAAGAGCGCGGCAACGCGGACCCCGACAAGGGTGTCATGATGGCGCTCTACAGTTACCCGATCCTCATGGCGGCCGACATCCTGATGTTCAAGTCGACAAAGGTACCGGTGGGGCGCGATCAGAAACAGCACGTCGAGATGGCGCGCGATATCGCACAGCGGTTCAATCATCACTACGGTGAGACGTTTGTGCTGCCGGAGCCCGTGATCGGTGAGCACACCGCCGTACTGAAGGGCCTCGATGGCCGCAAGATGTCGAAAAGCTACAACAACACGATTCCACTGTTCGCCAACGAGAAGCGCTTGCGCAAGCTGATCATGAAGATCAAGACCAACAGCCTGGAACCCGGCGATCCCAAGGATCCCGAGGACAGCACGCTGTTCGAAATCTACAAGGCATTTGCGGCCGAGGAAGAGACCGGGGCCATCGAAAAGCGCTACGCGGAAGGTATTGCCTGGGGCGAGATGAAACAACTGCTCTTCGAATACATCAACGCGCAACTCAAGCCGGCTCGCGAGGAGTACGAGCGGCTCATCGCCAACCCTGGAATCGTGGAGGCGGAACTGCGAAAGGGTGCCGAGAAAGCGCGCGAGCGATCTGCGCCGTTTCTCGGTGAGATTCGCGCCACGATAGGGATTCGCGGGCTGGGCTGACGCCGATGCCATACCTGCTTGCGGCCGATGCAGTCCTCTTCCTGCACGTTGTGTTCGTGGTATTCGTCGTCGTGGGACTGGTCCTGATTCTCCTGGGCAGGCTGCTATCGTGGGCGTGGGTGCGTAACTGGTGGTTTCGCGTTACCCACCTCGGCGCAATTGGCATCGTCGTTCTCCAGTCATGGCTCGGCGTCATTTGTCCCCTCACGAAGCTCGAAATGCTGTTGCGAAGCAAGGCTGACGATGCGACTTATGCGGGCAGCTTCGTTTCGCACTGGCTCGAGGCGATCCTGTACTATCGGGCTCCGGCCTGGGTTTTCGCTGCGTGCTACACGGCCTTTGCAGCCATCGTGGTGCTGAGCTGGGTCTGGGTACGGCCACACAGGAGACGTTGACGGGTGCCCGGCAAATATCAACTCGCTCACGCCAACATTGCCCGTATGCGCGCGGCCCTCGACGATCCCGTAATGGCCGGATTCGTCGAGCGGCTGGAGCCGCTGAACGCGCTGGCGGACTCGAGCCCCGGCTTCGTCTGGCGCCTGCAGGATGAGGAGGGCGATGCGACGGCGATACGCATCTTCGAAGACGAGCGAATCCTTTTCAATCTCTCCGTGTGGCGATCGATAGAGGATCTCGACGCGTATACCTACAAGAGCGCGCACGTCGAAGCCGTGCGGGCGCGTAGCGAGTGGTTCGAGCGCATGGTGAAGCCGGGACTTGTGCTCTGGTGGCTGGCGGCCGGTGAGCTGCCGACCGTCGAGGACGCACGCTGGCGCCTCGAGCTGTTGTGGAATGAGGGCCCTACCCGGGAGGCATTCACGTTTCGAAACCGATTCGAGGCGCCGGCATGATCACTGCAGAAGACGCAATGCGAAGACTCAAGGAGGGTAATTCCCGGTTCGTGGCGGGGGAGATCGATCCGGACAGGCTTCGCTACCAGACCAGGCGCGAGCAACTTGGCGAGAGCCAGGAGCCATTCGCAATCATTGTCGGTTGTTCCGACTCACGGGTCCCGGTAGAGATCGTGTTCGACCAGGGTCTGGGCGACCTCTTCGTCATACGCGTTGCGGGTAACATCGTGTCGAAGACGCAACTGGGCAGCATCGAAATTGCCGCCGGAATCCTTGGCGCTCGTCTGGTAGTGGTGCTCGGTCATACCAATTGCGGCGCGGTGGACGCGGCACTGAAGACCGTGCAGCACGGTACGGTACCCGAATCCGACAATCTGCGCCTGATCGTCGAAACAATCCGACCCTCCGCAGAACGCGCGATAGCCAGGGGCGGCAACAGTAGCCACGCTGAACTCGTCGACCGCGTGGGGCGGGAAAACGCACGCAGGGCGGTCGATGCCATTCGAAACAGTCCCGGCATCATCCGGCAGCTTGCCGAGGAGGAAGGGCTGGTAGTGGTCGGCGCGGAGTACTCGCTGGCATCGGGAGCGGTAGAATTTTTCTGAATAACTCATGAGTGGGCCAATACTGAATACGGAACGCCTCGAACTGCGCTGGTTGACGCCCGACGATGCGCCGATGATGCTCGCGGTCTGGAATGACCCCGCCTTCGTACGCTACGTAGGCGACCGCGGTATCCGGACCCTCGAGCAGGCACGGGCCGCAGTAGAGGCGGGCCCCCTGCGACTCTATACGGATTATGGCTACGGGCCGTTTCGCATGACGCACCGTGAAGACGGCGTCGACCTGGGAATCTGCGGGTTGTTTCGTCGCGACGGTCTCGATGAACCCGACATGGGGTTCGCGATCCTGCCTGATTATTGCGGACAGGGCTTCGGTTTCGAAGCATCGGTCGCGGTCCTCGATCACGCGCGCGACGCACTCAAATTGTCATCTGTGACCGCCATAGTGTCACCCATGAACCAGCCTTCCGTCGGCCTGCTGGAAAAGCTGGGCATGCATTATGAGCGGCCCATGCGTTTGCCGGGCGACGACCATGATGTCAGCCTCTACCGCATTGACTTCGCGAGCTGAGTGGATGGGTTTCTTTAGCAGTGACGGCGCACGCACCGGCCTGTTTTTCGGGGCGACATCGGGCGTCATCACGACAATCGGCCTGATAGCCGGACTTCACGCGGGTACCGGGTCCCTTACCGCGGTGCTGGGCGGCATCTTCGTTATCGCGGTGGCGGACGCCCTGTCCGATGCCCTGGGCATTCACCTTGCGGAAGAGGCGGACCCCGATGCCACGCAGCAGCACATCTGGGCCGCAACGGTCACAACGTTCCTGACGAAGTTCGTGTTCGCCATCTCTTTCGCCATTCCGGTACTGCTGCTTCCCCTGTGGCCGGCGGTCCTGGCCTCCGTCGCCTGGGGGATCTTCGTCATCGCGGTGCTGAGTTACTTCATTGCCCGCGCACAGCAGGCATCGCCCATCGCGATAATCTGCGAGCACGTTGCGATTGCCATCGTCGTGGTCGTCGCGTCGCATTTCATCGGAGTCTGGGTAAACGCTGCGTTCGCTTGACAGCCCGGGTTTTGCCAACCGAATATGGGTCGCTATGACGCCGAAAAGATTCAAGTCGAAAATCGATCGCTGGCTACTGTTCCTGCTGGTAGCGATCATGGTTTTCGAGGTCGTCGTCATTAGTATCGCCGCGTCCCAGTTGAATAGCCCACGAGAGGCGACAATGTTGATCGTGGCTGCGCTGGTAATCGTCGCGTTGATCGGTTCTATGCTGCTCGGCACGCATTACACGGTGGCGGACAATACCCTTCGTGTCGCGTGCGGTCCTTTGCGGTGGAAAGTGCCGATCGATGCGATACAGTCGGTGGAGGCCACGCGCAGCCCGTTATCCTCGCCGGCACTGTCGCTCGATCGCTTGCGAATCCATTACGGCAAGCGCCGGATTATGGTTTCCCCATCCGACAAGGAGGGATTTCTGAAAGCGATCGGACAGGACCCGGGCGATGTCCGGCGGTAACGTAGTAGTCGACTGGCGCAGCCTGCGCGAGTTCGCCGATGTGGATCTCACGCGCTCCTTTGTATTGTCATGGTACTTTGAAGCGGAGACGCTGTTCATCGACACCGACATATTGTTGTTGCCGGATCACCCGTTCTACGAGAAGCCGCGCCCCGCCGAAAAAGTGTGCGTTCGTCCCGCGCTCGTCGAGTTTCCGTTCTGCGTAGACGTTTGCGTGGACGGGTCGACAGGCGGCGAAGACATCAATGCCTTCGTGAGCAAACTCGGGCATGGGGCAATCACGGGGTTGCAGCGGCGCGGTGACGGCCGTTACGAAATATGCGGAGACTTCGGCACGGTCACCATCGAGGCCGAGCGCCCTGTTATGAGACTCAAGGGACCCTGAGGGTTCGGGGAGTGCGACATGAGAGCTGAAAAACGAATCGACTACATCGAAATTCCGGTCACCGACCCGGCGCAGGCACGCGACTTCTTCGCGCAGCTGATGGGCTGGGAGTTCCACGACTGGGGCCCGGATTACATCAGTTTCCGGGACGGGCGCCTCGATGGCGGATTTCGCCGATCCGGGGAAGCGGCGCCGTCGAACGGCGTGCTGCTGGTATTCTTCAGCGAGGATCTCGAGCGCGATCGTGACCGCGTTATCGAACTCGGCGCATCGATCAGCCAGGATATTTTCGAATTTCCCGGCGGCCGTCGTTTTCATTTCGTAGACCCGTTGGGCAACGAGTATGCGATCTGGGGAGAGCTGGAAAAGAAATAATAACGGAGCAAACCAATATGCATATTCTGATCGATCACCCCTGCGTGCAGCACAAGCTGGCGCTGATTCGCAACATCGAGACCGGCCACAAGAAGTTCCGGGAACTCGCCACCGAGATTACGGAATTCGTATGTTATGAAGCGTTGAAGAACGTCAACACGCGCGAGGTCGACGTGCAGACGCCACTCGAAGTCGCGAAGTGTCGAATGATCGACGACGACATCGTGGTCGTGCCGGTGTTGCGGGCCGGTGTCGGCATGCTGGAGGGCATACTCGAACTCGTACCCACGGCCCGGGTCGGTTTCGTGGGCCTCTACAGGGATGAAGAGACCAAGCAGCCGGTCGCTTACTACGAACGATTTCCGCCGCAGGCCAGGACCGGTACCTCCATCATTATCGATCCCATGCTCGCGACCGGCGGTTCGACGGTGGCTGCGATCGATCAGCTGAAAGAGTTCGGCGCGAAGGACATCATCGTCATATGCATTGTGACCTGTCCCGAGGGCCTGGCGCTGGTCGACAAAGAGCATCCGGAGGTCCCGATATATACCGCGGCGATCGATAATTCCCTCAATGAAAACAAATACATAGTTCCGGGTTTGGGCGACGCTGGCGATCGCCTGTTCGGGACGTCACACTAGCAACGGGCACGCCCGATGACAGAACTCAGGACCCACCCGACCGGAGCCAGAGCTACTGCATTCATGGCGGCAATGATGCACCGTGCAACGGGGGAGCGTGCAACGATGTGGGGACCGGGTATAGTCGGCCATGGCTGCTCTGATAACTCGGTGTTGAAGCCTGGCGTGTACAGGGCCGGCAATTGGTGCCTTCATATCAGGCGCCTCGCCGACGTCGACGCGGCCGCGCTCGAGCGGCCCATTCGGGAATCGGTCGGGTACATGCGAACGAATTACGATACGAGATGACGCCATGAGTGACACGATCAAGACCACCAGGCTCCAGGGCAACGAGCTGATAGTTGAAACCAAGCACGGCACCGAGGTTTACGACGGCAAGTTTCTCGTAGCGGCCTTGCTCATTCATGTTGCAAAAGGCAGCGGCACGATCGAGCCGGAGGAGTCGGCGAAAATGATCGACCTGATCGAGCGGCATTTTCAGCTCGAGGGCTCGGAATCGCTGGAATTGCTGACGCGCGCAATGAGCGAACTGGCGGAAAAGCCGGAGCTGACGGAGCATCTTATCGAACTGGGCCGCACCTTGTCCGACAAACAGAAAGAGGATATTGCGGTGATGGCCCTGAAGGTTATTGCCGCCGACGGGCGACGCCAGGTTTCGGAAATGGAGCAGTTCAACCGTGCGGTGGAGGCTGTTGGCGTTCCTCCCGACGTCGTGCACCGGGCATTCGACCGTTATTTCGAAGAAACTATGCCGGGCAAGTAGGGCGCGTCGCGAGACCGCGCAGCAGTTAACGGAGAAATGAAAGCCACGATACGCAATTTCCTGCAGATGGAGTCGGCTGGCGGCATCATCCTGATGGCCGCGGCGGCGCTGGCCCTTATCGCCGCGAATTCCCCGTTGTCAGACTATTACGACCTCTTCATCGAGACGCCGGTGGAAGTCCGCATCGGCGCCCTGCAGATCTCGAAGCCGCTTTTGCTGTGGGTGAACGATGGCCTGATGGCCGTGTTTTTCTTTCTCGTCGGCCTCGAAGTCAAACGGGAGCTCCTGGAAGGTGAATTGTCCCGGCCCGCAAACGTGCTGTTGCCGGCGCTGGGCGCGGTCGGCGGCATCGTCGGACCTGTCGGCCTCTACATATACTTCAACTATGGCGATGCCGTCGGCATGAACGGCTGGGCGATTCCCGCGGCGACAGATATAGCCTTTGCGCTAGGCATTCTCATGCTCCTGGGGAAGCGCGTACCGGTCTCCCTCAAGGTGTTTCTCGTGTCGCTCGCGATTTTCGACGACCTGGGCGCAATCGTCATTATCGCCATCTTTTATTCGAGCAATCTTTCGATGAATGCGCTCATGGTGGCATCTGTGTGCCTGTTGATACTCAGCTACCTGAACTGGCGCCACGTGAGTGCGGTACCCGCCTATATTCTTGTCGGGCTCGTCATGTGGGTGGCGGTCCTGAAGTCCGGAGTCCACGCCACGTTGGCAGGTGTCGCGCTGGCGATGTTCATACCCATGCGTTCAAAGGACGAGCCGGATCGTTCTCCGCTCATGGAACTCGAGCACGATCTGCATACGGTGATTGCGTTCGGCGTTCTGCCACTGTTTGCGTTCGTCAACGCCGGAATTTCGTTCGCCGGCATGAGCTTCGCCGATCTCGCGCATCCCGTATCACTGGGGGTCGCCACCGGGCTGTTTGCCGGCAAACAGCTGGGCGTATTCCTGCTGTGCCTGGTGGCGATCAAGCTCGGGATGGCAAGACTGCCTGACGGCGCATCGTGGGGGGCACTCTACGGGGTCGCGATACTCAGCGGGGTCGGGTTTACGATGAGCCTGTTCATTGACACGCTTGCGTTCGAGAATCTGCCGGCGGATACCGTGTTCGACTTCGATGCACGCCTCGGCATCCTGCTCGGTTCGCTCGCCTCGGGAGTTCTCGGCTATATCGTGCTGGACAGGACGCTCCCCAAGGCGGGCCGGTGACAAAACCGGCCGAGCGCGACGGCTGGCAGCTCATCGAGGCAACAGATCACGATCTCGACGAGCTCATGTCCTGGTTTCAGAGCCCGGACGAAGTTGATGTCTGGGGAGGACCGCGTTTTCGCTTCCCGTTTACCAGGGCCACGTTTCGAAAGGATTGTCACTGGCGCCGGATGCCGAGCTTCCGCCTGAATTCGCCGGCGGGAGACTTTGCCGCATTCGGGCAGATGTATCGACGGTACGGCCGCATCAACCTCGCGCGCCTGGCGGTCAAACCCGGCATGCGCGGGCAGGGCGTGGGCAAGCGACTCGTCGGGATGCTGATCGAGAGGGGGCCTGCATTGTTCACGGCCGGTGAATTTTCCCTGTTCGCCTACCGGCACAACGCAGCCGCTCTCAGATGCTACAAGTCGATGGGATTTGTCGTTCGTGATTACCCGCAGGGTGCGCGTATGGCCGATCAGTGCTATTACCTGACGAGGCCCGTCTAGCCGGAACGGAAAGACGCCGCGAGGGTCTCCAGTTCACCCCACCGGTCCACGCGTTTCTCGAGTTCGGCTTCGGCTACGGCGAGCTGCTCGAGCGTCGTGCGAACCGTGTCATCTTCCTGCGAATAGAAGCCCGGGTCGGCAACCGTCTCCTGCAAAGCGGCAATCGACGCCTCGAGCTTCTCGATCTCTGCCGGCAGGGCATCAAGCTCGCGCTGGTCCTTGTAGCCCAACTTGGTTGCCGGCCGCTGCCTGCGTCGTTCCGCGGCGCGGCGCTTGCGCTCCCCGGCCTGGTACGGATTGTCGGTTACCGCAAGTTGTTTTCCCTGCCGCACCCAGTCGCTGTAGCCGCCGACGTACTCCTGGATACGGCCGTTTTCCTCAAAAACGATCGTGCTAGTTACGACATTGTCGAGAAACTCGCGATCGTGACTGACGACGATAAGGGTGCCGCTGTACTCGCAGAGCTTCTCTTCCAGCACTTCCAGGGTTTCTATGTCGAGATCGTTGGTCGGCTCGTCAAGTACGAGTAGATTGGCAGGTCGCGTAAACAGCTTTGCCAGGATGACACGATTGCGCTCGCCGCCCGAAAGGGCCTTAACCGGCGTCTGCGCGCGCTTCGGGCTGAACAGGAAGCCCTTCAGATAGCCTACGACATGCCGATCCTTGCCGTTGAGCTTGATGTAGGTTCGACCTTCGCCGACGTTATAGGCGACGCTCTTCTCGAGGTTCAGGGTTTGCCGCAGCTGGTCGAAGTAGCCGATCTCGAGGTTGGTGCCGTGCTTCAATGTCCCGGTTTGCGGTTCCAGCTGTCCGAGCAGCAGCCGCAGCAGCGTCGTTTTGCCGACACCGTTATTGCCGATGAGACCGATACGGTCGCCGCGCATGATCTTGATCGAGAAACCCTCGATCAGCGGCTCGTCGCCGTAGCGGTAGCCAACGTTCTTGGCGCGAATGACCTTGCGCCCGGACTGCTCGGCCTCTTCGATGTAAATCCGTGCCCGGGCCTCCGGTGACATTCGCTGCGCTCGCTCTTCGCGCATCTTCATCAATGTGCGAGCGCGGCCCTCGTTGCGCGTGCGGCGCGCCTTTATGCCCTGCCGGATCCAGACCTCCTCCTCCTCCAGTTTCTTGTCGAAGCGCGCGTTCGCAACCGCTTCGTCCTCGAGCGACTTTTCCTTGCGGCGGAGATAGTCCTCGTAGTTCCCCGGCCAGCTCGTGAGTTTCGTGCGGTCGATTTCGATGATGCGCGTCGCCAGCCGCTGCAGGAAAGCGCGATCGTGAGTAATGAACATGACGGCACCCGGATAGGAGTACACACGATCCTCGAGCCACTTGATCGTCGCGATATCGAGGTGGTTGGTGGGCTCATCGAGCAGCAGCAGGTCGGGATTCTGCACCAGGGCCTTCGCCAGCGCCACGCGCCGCCGCCAGCCACCCGACAGTTCATTCATTTGCTTGTCGGCGGGCAGGTTGAGGTCCGTGATCACCGTGTCGACACGCTGCTCGATATGCCAGCCTTCGTGTGCGTCGATCCTCGCATGCAGCGCCTCGAGTTCCAGCATGCCCTCGCGGTCGAGATCCAGCTCGGAGCGCCGCTGGTATTCTGCAAGCAGCGCTTCGATCTCGTTCAGGCCGGACCGCACCACGTCGCGCACGGGCAGGTTCATGGCCTCGGGCAGCGTCTGGGAAAGCTGGCTGATGACGAGACCCTCGCTGCGGACGATCTCGCCGCGGTCCGGTTCGAGTTCGCCGGTGATGAGCTTCAGCGTCGTGGACTTTCCGGCGCCATTCCTGCCGATCAGGCAGACTCGCTCGCCGGCGTCGATGGAAAACTCGGCCCCGGTTAGGATCTTGAGCTCGCCAAAATCGAGGGACACTTCGTCAAAGCGAAGTAGTGACATAATTCAACCGCGCTCGCCGGGCGCTCCGGGAATGCAATAAACGGAGGCTATCATGACAGAACAACGCTTCGTCGATCTGGAGACAAAGCTTGCCCACCAGGAACACCTGCTGCTGGAGCTTAACGACATCATCACAAAACAACAGGAAAACATCATGCGCCTGGAGACGCTGTGTGACTCAATCATCGAACGGGTCCGCTCGTTGAGCGAGGCGGCGCCAGCCGGCGCAAACGTCGACGAAAAGCCGCCTCATTATTGAACTTTTGGGTCACTTCTGACCCCGAATAGGCATCGCCTGCGTTGCAGTATAGTGTCAACGAGGCCATGCCGGAGGGAAGGCCATGTCATGGAAGCAAAGACTGATTCTCGTTTGGCTGGTGCTGCCCATGGTGGCGCAATCCGCCGACGTTTTCGTGCCCGATGAGCTGCAGGGCTGGCAGGACTGGGTGCTCCACGACAAGGACTACCGGGGTTGCCCGTTTTATTTCAACGGCAGCGCCGCCGCACGCGGCGACTTCGTCTGCGCCTGGCCCGGTTTGCTCGACATCACTATCGATGCCGATGGCGGGCGTTTCAGCCAGCAATGGACCGTGTATGCGCAGGACACCTGGCTGCCGCTACCGGGCAACAGCGATTACTGGCCCCACGACCTGAGCGTCAATGGCAACGCCGCCGTTGTCGTCGAGCGCGACGGCTTGCCCGCCGTACGGGTTGCGCCCGGCACTCACCGGCTGGCCGGGTCGTTCGAATGGGACGAGCGGCCGGGGGTGTTGCCGATCCCGGGGCAGAGCGGCCTGGTCGCGCTCAGCGTGAACGGCAAACGCATCGCAAGGCCCGAACGCGATCCCCGGGGATTGTTCCTGGGCGAGAGAGAGCGTGAGACGCTGGCACGAGATTCGGTCGAAGCCGAGGTCTACCGACTGGTCGGCGATGATGTACCGACACTGCTCACGACCATCATCCGGATCAATGTCGCGGGCGGCGTTCGCGAAGAACTGTTCGGCCCGGCGCTGCCCGACGGTTTCGTGCCGATGTTCATCAACAGCCCGTTGCCGGTGCGCCTCGAGGCCGACGGTAAGTTGCGCGCACAGGTCCGCCCGGGCCGCTGGCAAATCATGCTGACGGCGCGCGCCCCGGGAGTGATCAACGAGTTGTCGCCGCCCGCCGTCGTGAACAATCTCCCGGAGACGGAAATCTGGTCCTATCGTTCCAACGACCGCCTGCGCGTGACCGCTGCTGAAGGCCCGCCGCCCGTCGATCCGCGACAGGCGCAGGTCCCCGACCAGTGGCGCCAGCTACCCGCATTCCGCGTCGAGGCGGGCGCTACGCTGTCTATCGTGGAGCGCAGTCGCGGCATCGTTGCGCACGAGAACGAGCTCGGGCTCAACCGGACCCTGTGGCTCGATTTCGATAGTGGTGGGTTCGTGGTTCGCGACCAGGTCAGCGGCACCATGCGCAGCGAGTGGCGGCTGGACATGGCGCCGCCCTATGCCTTGCTTAGCGCCAACGAATACGGTGAAAACCTGCTCATCACGCAAGGCGAAGAGCCGGGCGAGACGGGCATCGAGCTACGCCAGGCACGGGTCGACGTGACGGGAATCGGGCGTAGCGAGACGCGTGCGTCGATGCCTGTAACCGGGTGGGGTGCGCGCTTCGCGAGCGTCGGTGCGCTGCTGCACTTGCCGCCCGGGCACAAATTGCTGGCAGCGCCCGGTGTCGATAAGGCACCCGCCAGCTGGGTCAGCCGCTGGCAGCTGCTGGATTTCTTTCTCGTGCTGATCATCACCATTGCCGCCTGGCGCCTTTTCGGCCCTGCCGCCGGGGTCATCGCGCTGCTCGCGCTTGCGCTCAGTTACCACGAATTTGATGCACCGGCCTGGCTGTGGCTGAACCTGCTGATCGCGATTGCATTGATGCGAGTGGCGCCGCCGGGGCGGCTCCGGCAGGCGGTACAGGCTTACCAGGGCATCAGCGTGGCGATCCTGGTGCTCGTCCTGGTGCCGTTCATTGCCGGCCAGCTGCGCATCGCCATTTATCCCCAGCTCGAGCCGCAGTACGACGCAGGTTACGGGATCTTCCCGTCTGCCACCCCGGAAATGCCGGCTGCCGTGCCGATGGAAGGCCGCTTGCAGAAACCCGAATCGAGGCCCACGATCCAGCATTTGGAGGCGCCCGACGCGGCGAGAAGCGTCGAGGCCGATTCGCTCGAGGAAATCGCCGTCTCCGGCAGCGCGGCGAAAGCCCCACGCCGATACTCGCGTTATGCGCCGAACGCCGTCGTGCAGGCCGGACCGGGCGTGCCCTCGTGGCAATGGAACAGCTACCGGCTGAGCTGGAGCGGGCCGGTCGATGCGGGCCAGGCAATGCGGCTCATCGTACTGCCGCGCTGGGCCGTCACGTCGCTGCGGTTCTTCGAGGTTGCGATGCTGCTGTTGTTTGCGGCGGTACTGGCAGCCGAAATCCTGAAGAAGCGCTGGACGTTGCCCGGTGGCCTCGGTTTGGGTACCGCCCGGCCGGCAGCTTTCCTGGTTGCCGGGCTGCTCGCGTTGACATTGAGCGTGAGCCCGCCCGCGGAGGCGCAAACACCGGACAGCGAACTCCTGCGGGAACTCGAATCGAGGCTGCTCGAGCCGCCCGACTGCGTGCCGCGCTGCGCCGAAATTGCGGCTGCCGAGGTCGAGGTCAGGGGCGACAGCGTCGGCATGACGCTGACCGTACACGCGTCCGAGGAGGTTGCGATACCGCTTCCCGGATCGGAGCGCGGCTGGCATCCGCAGGCCATAGCGCTGGACGGCTCCGCCGCAGCGGAGATTCTTCGAACGAGCAACCAGGCGCTTTGGCTGCACGTGTCGCCCGGCCGGCATACCGTCGTGTTGCGGGGCGCCGCGCCGCCGGTTGACAGCCTCGAGATCCCGTTTCCCACGCCGCCGCGCGTTATCGAGGTAGACAGTGACGGCTGGTTCGTGGCCGGCATCAAGGATCGCCGCCTCCTGTCCGGCTCGCTGCAGCTGACGCGACTGCAGTCCGATCAGGGCGGTGAGGCGATGCCGCGCTGGGAGAGCAGCCGTTTTCCCGCTTTCGTGCGCGTCGAGCGCAACCTCGAACTCGACCTGGACTGGCGCGTGACGACGACGGTCATCAGGGTCGTTCCGGCACAGGGCGCATTGACGCTCGAAATCCCGCTGATAGACGGCGAGATCGTGCTGAGCGAGCACGTCACGGCTACGGAAGACAAGGTGCTGGTGTCCATGGAGCCGACTCAGCGGGCGGTCACCTGGGTATCGAGCCTGCGCCGCGTGTCGCCGCTGACGCTCGCGGCGGCTGCCGGCGAGCCGTGGAGCGAAGTATGGCGTGTCGGAGTCGGCAGCATCTGGCACGCACGATTCAGCGGCATTCCCGAGAGCGAAGCGCAGCATGGCAACGAAGGTGCTCGCATCGCCGAGTTTCATCCACGGGGCGGCGAGCAGCTGACGATGACGACGACGCGGCCGGAGGCCAGCGAGGGCACGACGCTTGCGTTCGACGCCGTTAATCTCATGATTTCGCAGGGCGACCGGTCGAGCACGACGAAGCTGACGCTGCAATATCGAAGCACGAGCGGTGCGCAGCACGTGTTGCGCCTCCCTGCAGGTGCCGAGGTCAGCGAAGTCCGTATCGACAACCGGATCGAACCGCTGCGAAGCGAAGGCCGTGAGCTCACGGTGCCGATTCTGCCTGGCTCGCATACCATTGCGGTTACCTGGCGCGAAGGTGAGGGCGTGGACAGCGTCGCCGGGACACCCGATGTCGATCTCGGCGCACCCGCCAGCAACATCACGATGCGCCTGACGCTGCCACAGAACCGGTGGCTGCTGGGCACGACCGGGCCAAGACTCGGCCCTGCGGTGCTCTACTGGCCGGAGCTCGCCGCGCTGATCCTGTTTGCGTTGCTACTCGGAAGGATCGACTGGACGCCGCTGAACACGAGGCACTGGCTGTTGCTCGGGCTCGGCTTCAGTACCTTCAACTGGCCGGTGCTCGCTATTGTCGTCGCATGGTTGCTGTCGGCCGGTGCACGCGAGCAGTTGCGCGACCGCATTCCATGGTGGCGCTACAACGCGACGCAAGTCGTGTTTGCCCTGTTTACCGTGATTGCGCTGTTGTCGATCATCGTCAGCCTGCCGAGCGGGCTGCTCGGAACGCCCGACATGCACGTGACCGGCAACGGCTCAGGCGGTAGTTCGCTCGTGTGGTTTGCCGATCGCAGCGAGTCGGCCCTGCCGGCCGCTAGCGCGTGGTCGGTGCCGATCTGGATCTACAAGGTCCTGATCCTGGCCTGGGCGCTCTGGCTCAGCTTTGCACTCCTGCGCTGGCTGCCGTGGGTCTGGAAGTCTTTCGCAAAAGACGGCTTCTGGCACTCTCGTGAGGGGGACGAAATCGACCAGTCGGCCGGAGCGCAATGATGCCGGAGCCTGTGCAGCTGACGCAGCCCCGGCCGGCGACCTGGATCGCCGTCTTCACCGCGTTGCTGCTCTGGTCGGGCTTCGAACCGAAGGACACGGTCACCTGGATGCTCGAGGTCGCGCCGGCCGTCATCGCGGCCATCGTCCTGTTCGCGACGCGCCGGCGCTTTCCACTGACGCGACTGGCGTATGTGCTGATTCTCATACACTGCGTCATCCTGATGATCGGCGGGCACTACACCTACGCGGAGGTGCCCGCCGGCGAGTGGGTCCGAGACTTGTTCGATCCCCCGCGCAATAACTACGACAAACTGGGACACCTGGCGCAGGGCTTCGTGCCGGCTATTATCACGCGCGAGGTGGTCATACGGTTGCGCGTGTTCAGCGGCGCGGCCTGGAGAAACTTTTTTATTGTCAGCTTCTGCCTCGCGGTGAGCGCGTTCTATGAACTCATCGAGTGGTGGGTCGCGGCTCTGTCCGACGAGGCGGCCGAGGCATTCCTCGGCACGCAGGGTTATGCCTGGGACACGCAATCGGACATGTTCCTGGCGCTTGTCGGCGCGGTCCTTGCTCTCGCACTACTCGGGCGGATTCACGATCGGCAGCTCGCAGATATTGCGCAGGACCTGTAAGCTCCTGCGGCTGCCAACCGACGCGGGCAAGGAATAAATATGGGCAAGCGTTGTGCATACCTGACCATGGACGACATCAGTGATTTCGTCTCTGACGCCGATCTGAGTATCGCGCCGATGGCTGAACTGGGCTGGGAGGTCGAGATGGTGCCGTGGCGGCGCGACGTCGACTGGAGCGATTACGACCTCGTCTATATCTGCACACCCTGGGATTACCAGGAAGATGTCGCTGCGTTCCTGGATGTCCTCGAAGCCGTCGAACACTCGTCGGCACAGCTCGTCAACAGCGTTGAGCTCGTGCGCTGGAATCTCGAGAAGACCTACCTGAGCGAGCTGGAGATGCGCGGCGCCGACATCGTTCCCAGCCTGTTTTTCGATCGGTTCGACGCCGACCGCGTCGCTGCATGCTTCGATGCCCACAACACCGGCAAGGTCGTCCTGAAGCCGGTTGTCGGTGCAAACTCCGACCATATTTTCGTGGTTACCGATCCGCTGACCGATGAGGTCGTCGATGAGCTTCGGCAAACCTACGAACGCCGTCCCTTCTTCGTGCAGCCGTTCATCGACAGCGTGCAGTCAGAGGGCGAGTACTCGCTGTTCTTTTTCAGTGGTGGCTACAGCCACGCGATTCTCAAGAAACCCCGGGCGGGTGACTTTCGCTCGCAGGAGGAGCACGGCGCGGACATCCTGAGCATCGAGGCGCCGGAGGCGCTCGTCGAGACGGCTCGACACGTTCTGGGCGTCGTGAATCCGCGACCCGTCTACGTCCGCGCCGACTTCGTCCGCGGCAGAGGCGAACGGTTCCTGCTCATGGAGCTCGAACTGATCGAGCCGGCGCTCTATTTCCGTACCGATCCCGGTTCGGCGAGCCGGTTCGCGAGGGCGCTCACACGGGCTGCAGCCTGATTCGGGACTACTCCAGGTGTTGCCGGAAAAACCGCAGGATGTGCGCATACACGTGCTGACCGGTAGCCGGTACCCGCGTTAGTCCGTGTTTGCTGCCGGGATAGGTCATAACATCGAACGGGCGGCCTTCGTCCTGCAGCGCCTTCATGAGCTTGGTGCTGTTCGTAAACAGGACATTATCGTCGGCCATGCCGTGAATGAGCAGTAACGGCGCTGCCAGGTTTTCCGTGTACGGGAACACAGCCGATGCCTCGTAACCATCGGGATTCCCCTGTGGCGTACCCAGGTAACGCTCGGTGTAGTGTGTGTCGTACAGCGTCCAGTCGGTAACGGGCGCCCCGGATACACCGGCGGCAAACACGTCGGGTTGGGTGAACAGGCTCATCAGCGTCATGTAGCCGCCATAACTCCAGCCCCATACGCCGATTCGTGCCGGATCGACAAAGTCCAGCGACCTCAGGTAGTCAACGCCGACCATCTGGTCGCGGACCTCGATCTCGCCCATGCGGCGGTATATCGGTGCGTCGAAGGCGGTGCCTCGGAAGCCCGTGCCGCGATTGTCGATCGTGAACACGATGAAGCCCTGCCGTGCGAGGATCTCGTTGAAACCTGCGGCCCACGTGTTCGTAACGCTTTGACCCATCGGACCACCGTACACGTACACGATGACCGGGTAGCGCGTGGTGCTGTCGAAACCGGCCGGTTTCGACAGGCGGTAATACAGCGGCTGCCCGTCCTCGGCCCGCAGCGTCCCGAACTCGATCGACGGGCGCGTCGCGAGATAGGGGTGATACGGGTGCGTCTCGTCGAGAGGGTTTTCCTCGATGAAGGCGATGCGGGAGCCGTCCGAGCGGTGCAGGCTCAACTGCGGCGGCGTGCCGACGCTGTTGAAGCTGTCCACGAAAAACTCGCCGTTATCGGCGAAGTCGGCCATGTGCCAGCCGGCATCCTTGCTGATGCGGCGCGGCTCGGTTTCGCCGGACAGCGAAATCTCGTAGACGTTGCGCTCCACGGGGCTGTCGAACGTACCCGTCACGAAAAGCCTGTCGCCGGCTTCGTCGATATGCAGCAGCGCCGAGCGTGCGCGCGCGCCGTCGACGACGTCCCAGTCGCCAGACGTGAGCTGCCGCAGCAACTGGCCGTCGTTGTCATACAGGTAGAGGTGGGCATGTCCGCTGCGTTCGGAACTCCAGATGAACCGGGGCCGGGACTCGAGAAAGCCCAGCTCGTTGTCAAGATTGATCCAGGTGTCGCTGGACTCGGTCAGCAAGACGCGGGATTCGCCGCTACGCGAATGCACTTTCAACAGTTCGAGCGTCTGCTGGTCGCGCGACTGCCGCTGTACCGCGAGAAACTGGCTGTCCGGAAACCAGTCCACGCGCGGGACGTAGATATCGGTGTTTTCCCCGATGTCCATCCAGCGCAAGTCAGTGCCGTCGGGCGCGACCATGCCGAGCCGTACTTCAACGTTCGGCGTGCCGGTCGCGGGGTAACGCTGTTCGTAGACCTCGAAGTCCTCTGCATGAATCTCGAACCGCTCGGCCACGTGTACGGGGGATTCGTCAACGCGAATAAAAGCGACAGCCGAGTCGTCCGGCGCCCACCAGTAGCCGGTGTAGCGGTCCATCTCTTCCTGGGCGATAAATTCGGCCATGCCGTTTCGGATCAGCCCACCGCCATCGCGGGTAAGCCGCAGCTCGTCGAACGTTTCGAGGTCGATGGCGAACAGGTCCTGGTCGCGAATGAACGAAACGAAGCGCCCCGTGGAGCTGAACTTCGGGTCGGTCTCACCCGCTTCCGTGTCGGTCAGCTGGCGAGTCTCGTGACTCGCGAGTTCGTACAGGAACAGGTCACCGTTAAGCGGGAACAGCAGGCGCTTTCCGTCGGGCGCAAACTGGTAGCTCACGATGCCACGCTGGCCGACGATGCGGAGGCGTTCGCGGCGTGCGAGTTCCTCCTCCGATAGCGCCTCATCACCTCCGACCAGCGAAGCCGAGTCGACGAGCAACCGCATCTCCTGGTCCGCGAGGTTGTATTCCCAGAGGTCCATCTGCAACGGATCCGTCTCCTTGCCGCGCATGAACGTCACCCGGCTGGAATCTGGTGAGATCTTTACGCCCCTGGGAGACGGGCCGTCGAGATCGGGAGCGGCGTACAGTCTTTGTATTTCGAGAGTTGCCATATCTTCGCCATCGTTCGCTGTATCGGCCGCCCCCGGGCTTTGCTCCTGATCAGGGCTGCAGCCGGTCAGCGCCACGAAAGTGCATAACAGGATAAAGTTTGTTCGCATGGTTCGGTCCTTGGCCAAAGTGATCAGGCGCTCTGTCTTGCCCGGGTTTCCCGCAACAGAGATTTCAGGTACTGGCCCGTAAACGAGCGCGAATTACCAGCCACGTCTTCGGGAGTGCCCGTCGCAATCACTTCGCCACCACCGTCGCCGCCCTCCGGCCCGAGGTCGATTACCCAATCGGCCGTTTTGATGACGTCGAGGTTGTGTTCGATGACCACGATCGTGTTGCCGCGATCGCGCAGGCGATGCAGCACCTCCAGCAGGTGTTCGATGTCGTGGAAGTGCAGTCCCGTCGTCGGTTCGTCCAGGATGTACAGGGTCCTGCCGGTATCGCGTTTCGACAGTTCCTTGGCCAGTTTTACACGCTGGGCTTCGCCGCCGGACAATGTGGTCGCGTTCTGGCCCAGCCGTATGTAGGACAGGCCGACGTCGGTCAGCGTTTGCAGTTTCTTCGCAACCACCGGGACGTTTCTAAAAAACTCGAGCGCATCCTCGACCGTCATGTCGAGCAATTCGTGGATATTCTTGCCCTTGTAACGAATCTCGAGGGTCTCCCGGTTATAGCGTTTGCCCCGGCAGACGTCGCAGGGCACATATACGTCCGGCAGGAAGTGCATTTCGACCTTCAGCACGCCATCGCCCTGGCAGGCTTCGCAGCGGCCGCCCTTGACGTTGAAACTGAAGCGGCCCGGCATGTAACCCCGGGAGCGCGCTTCCTGGGTGCCGGCGAACAGTTCGCGGATGGGCGTGAACAGGCCGCTGTACGTGGCGGGGTTCGATCGCGGCGTGCGGCCGATCGGGCTCTGGCTGATGTCGATGACCCGGTCGATGAGCTCGAGACCGAGAATCTCGTCATGAGGTGCCGGGTTTCGGTTCGTGCGGTTGAGCAGGTCGGCGACGGCCTTGTACAGGGTGTCGTTGACGAGCGTCGACTTGCCGGAGCCGGAAACACCGGTCACGCAGGTCATCAGGCCGACCGGAATCGCCGCGTCGATGCCCTTGAGATTATTGCCCCTCGCGCCGACTATCCGGATCTGGCGCTCCGCGTCCGGGGCGGTGCGGTCGCCGGGAATCTCGATGGCGCGCTTACCCGAGAGGTACTGGCCGGTCAGCGACTTCGGCGTCCTCATGATTTCTTCAGGGGTACCCTCGGCGACGATCTTGCCGCCGTGGACGCCCGCGCCGGGTCCAAGGTCGACGACATGGTCCGCCGCCATGATGGCTTCCTCGTCGTGCTCCACGACGATGACGGTGTTGCCGATGTCCCTGAGATGCGTCAGCGTGCCAAGCAGGCGCTGGTTATCGCGCTGGTGCAGGCCGATCGAGGGCTCGTCGAGTATGTACATGACCCCGACCAGGCCAGAGCCGATCTGGCTGGCCAGGCGGATGCGCTGCGCCTCGCCGCCGGACAGGGTCTCTGCGCTGCGGTCGAGCGACAGGTAATCGAGGCCGACGTCGGAGAGGAAGCTGATTCGATCGCCGATTTCCTTCACGATCTTGTCGGCTATCGTGGCGCGCCAGCCGTCGAGTTCCAGGTTGCTGAAAAACGCCTTCGCGCTGCCGACCGACTTGCGGGTAATTTCCGGCAGCGAGTGATCGCTCACGAAGACGTGGCGTGCGGCGCGATTCAGGCGCGTGCCGCCACACTCGGGGCAGGGCTGGCTGTTCAGGAACCTGGCGAGTTCCTCGCGCACGGCGCCTGATTCGGTCTCGCGGTATCGCCGCTCGAGATTCGGGATGACGCCCTCGAAGCGATGCCGCTTGCGGACTTCCATGCCGCGCGAGTTCTGGTAGAAGAAGTCGATCTTGTCGTCGCCGCTACCGGACAGGACGACTTGCTGCAGCTTCTTGTCGAGTTCTTCGAAGGGCGTCTCGACGTCGAACTCGTAGTGGTCCGCGAGGCTGCGGATCATCTGGTAGTAATACGTCGTGCGGCGATCCCAGCCCCTGATCGCGCCGCCGGCGAGAGAGAGCGACCGGTTGACGACGACTCGCTCCGGATCAAAGAATTGCTTGACGCCGAGCCCGTCACAGGACGGGCAGGCCCCTGACGGGTTGTTGAAGGAGAACAGACGCGGTTCGAGTTCCGTGAGGCTGTAACCGCAGAGGTTGCAGGCGAAGCGGTCGGAGAAGATGATTTCTTCCTGGCCCGCGTCATCCATCCAAGCAATCCGCGCAACGCCGTCGGCAATGCGAAGGGCGGTCTCGAACGACTCCGCCAGCCGCAGCCGGATGTCATCCTTCACCCGGAAACGATCCACGATTGCTTCGATCGTGTGCTTCCTGCGCAGGTCGAGTTTCGGTGGCTGGTCCAGTTCGTACACTTCGCCGTCGATGCGGGCCCGTATGAAGCCCTGCGCCATCAGGTCCTGCATCAGCTGCACGTGCTCGCCCTTGCGGTCGTCGACGACGGGAGCCAGCAGCATCAGGCGCGTGCCCTCGGTCATGGCCAGCACCTGGTCGACCATCTGGCTCACGGTCTGTGCTTCCAGCGTCGTGTCGTGGTCGGGGCAGCGGGGGATGCCGGCGCGGGCAAACAGCAGGCGCAGGTAATCGTATATCTCGGTCACCGTACCCACGGTCGAGCGCGGGTTGTGCGAGGTGGATTTCTGCTCGATGGAGATCGCGGGCGAAAGCCCGTCGATGTGGTCGACGTCGGGCTTTTCCATCATCGAGAGGAACTGCCGTGCATAGGCCGACAGTGACTCGACGTAACGGCGTTGCCCCTCCGCGTAGATCGTGTCGAACGCGAGCGAAGATTTGCCGGAACCGGACAGGCCCGTCAAGACGATCAGTTTATCGCGCGGCAGGCTGAGATCGAGATTGCACAGATTGTGCGTGCGCGCGCCGCGGATGTCGATGGATTTCATAAATCGAGGAGAGTTTGTCGACCAACCTGCTAATATACGCCGCCCTGCAACTCCGGCGCAAAGACAGCGGACGATGACCCCGGGAGAGAGTGACAGCACAACTACGTGGCTGCCGGCCGAGCGGCGCGCCATCAGCGTCATTGCGCTCATCGGCATGCTGCGTATGTTCGGCCTGTTCGCGCTGCTGCCCGTGCTGGCGCTGCACGCGGCCACGCTCGATGGCGCAACACCGATCCTGATCGGCATGGCGGTTGGGGCCTATGGCCTGACCCAGGCCGGCCTGCAGATACCGCTCGGTGCGCTGTCGGATCGCATTGGCCGGGTGCCGGTCATCGTCGCCGGGCTCGCCGTGTTTGCGGCGGGCAGCATCCTTGCGGCCTACAGTGACAGCGTCTGGGGCGTGATCGCCGGCCGCCTGCTGCAGGGAGCAGGCGCCATCTCGGCGACGCTGACAGCGTTGATCGCCGATGCCACGCGTGACGGCGTGAGGACGCGGTCGATGGCGGTGTTCGGTGTCGGCGTCGGTGGCGCCTTCATGCTCGCGATGATATTCGGCCCCAAGTTCTCGGGTCACTTCGGAGTGCCCGCCCTGTTCCTGTTCGCGGCGTTCCTGGCCCTTGTCGCGGCCTTCCTGCTCGTCGCTCTCCCCGCGGATATTCCTCGGCCCGAGACACCGCGGCGATGGAATTTCCGTCCGGCCTTCCGGCCCGAGCTGCTGCGCCTTGATATCTTCGTGTTTCTGCTTCACGCGATCCTGACCGCGAGTTTTGTCGCGTTGCCGTTCCTGCTTGTCGACCGGCTGGAACTGCCGGTTACCGATCACTGGAAAATGTACGTTGGGGCGCTGCTGCTTTCGCTCGCCGGCACGATTCCTCTAATCATCCGCGACGAGCGCCAGGGCAAGGGTTCGACCATCGGCATCGCGGTAACGCTCATGCTCGCCGGTCAGCTTGTGCTCACGTTTGCGGGTTTCGCCACGGCGACCGTGTTCGGTGGGCTGGTGCTGTTCTTCGCCGGCTTCAACTTCCTCGAAGCGGGTCTGCCGGCGCGCCTTTCCCTCGTCGCCGACGACGATTCGCGCGGTGCCTCGCTCGGCCTGTTCGCGAGCGCGCAGTTCTTCGGTGCCTTCGTCGGGGGACTCATCGGGGGGCGGTTCCTGGCGACCGGCCGCCCGGCGGACGTGTTCTTCGTCTGCGTGCTGCTGGCGGCGATCTGGCTCGCCATGCAGAGTTTCGGCCGCTTCCGCAGCACCTGAATACAAAGAAGCGGGCGCCCAGGCGCGGTTGCACGCAGGCGGCCCGGGTCATTTCTCTCCCTCATGGCTCCCTTCGGTCCGCTTTACTTCGGTCGAAAAACGCCCCGGGTCGCCTGCGTGCAGTTTGAGCCAGGGGGCGCGACGCAGCAGACAGCTGCCGCGGCTCGCATTGGGGGTGTTCTCGGGAGAAAAGGGGCTCCCGATGCAGAAATCGGGGTGGTTTGGTATGCACACCAATCGCGCCGCAAAGGCGCCACAAGCAGAGAATCGTTATGTCCCGTGGAATCAACAAAGTCATCATCGTCGGAAATCTCGGAGCGGATCCGGAGACGCGCTACATGCCGAGCGGCAGTGCCGTGACCAACCTGTCGGTCGCGACCAGCGAGCAGTGGAAGGACAAGCAGACCGGCGAACAGAAAGAGCGCACCGAGTGGCACAAGGTGGCGATGTTCAACCGGCTGGCCGAGATTGCTGCGGAATACCTGCGCAAGGGATCGCAGGTCTATATCGAGGGCAAGTTGCGCACGCGCAAGTGGCAGGACAGGGATGGCAACGACCGCTGGACGACCGAGATCGTGGCCGACGAAATGCAGATGCTCGGAGGCCGCGGCGGCGGTGGCGGTACCGCGCCCATGCCGTCCGATTCGGGACGCTCCGGCGGGCCGCCGCAGTCGCCCCCCGACGAGTTCGAGGACGATATTCCTTTCTAGCTGACAGCTTTTGTCAAAATGCCTAATCGCCGGGCGCGCGCGATGTTAGCCTGCGCCTCGCTCTAATACAGGAACAACAAGAAATGGGTGCTTACAAAGAGCCGCACGGCGGCGAACTTAAGAATCTCTACCTGCCGGCCGAGGAGGCCGAGGCGGAAAAACAGGCAGCGCGTGAGTTTGCTTCCTGGGACCTGACAGAACGCCAGCTTTGCGATATCGAGTTGCTGTTGAACGGCGCGTTTTCGCCGCTCGAGGGCTTTCTCGGCAAGGACGACTACGAATCGGTCGTCGAAAACATGCGGCTCGCGTCGGGTGTTCTCTGGCCGGTCCCGATCACGCTGGACGTCAGCGAGGAGTTTGCCGGGAGCATCCAGGGCGGCGACCGGATTGCCTTGCGCGATCTCGAGGGCGTCATCATCGCCACACTGGAAGTCGCCGACATCTGGACGCCGGACAAAAACGCAGAAGCGCAAGGCGTTTACGGGACGGCCGACGAGGCGCATCCCGCTGTCCACTACCTCAACAATATCGCCAACCCGGTTTACGTTGGCGGCAAGATTCGGGGCGTAGAAGCTCCCACCCACTACGATTTCAAGCACCTTCGCAACAGCCCTGCCGAGCTGCGCGAACGGTTCCGCAAGCTTGGCTGGCGCAAGGTCGTCGCCTTCCAGACGCGCAACCCGATGCACCGGGCTCACCAGGAACTGACGCTGCGAGCTGCGTTCGATATCGAGGCTAACCTGCTGATCCACCCGGTCGTCGGCATGACCAAGCCGGGCGACGTCGACCACTTCACGCGCGTGCGTTGCTACGAGCACCTGCTCGACCGTTACCCTGAGCAGACCACGATGCTGTCGCTATTGCCGCTCGCCATGCGCATGGGCGGACCGCGCGAGACGCTGTGGCACGCGATCATTCGCAAGAACTACGGCTGTACGCACCTGATCGTCGGCCGTGACCACGCGGGTCCGGGCAAGGATTCGAAGGGCAACGACTTCTACGGTCCCTACGATGCGCAGGAATTGCTCAAGGAGCACGAGGAAGAGCTCGACATTTCGATGGTGCCGTTCCGCATGATGGTCTACGCGGAGAATCGTGCGCAGTACATCGCGGCAGACGAGGCTGGCGATTCGGACCAAATACTGAACATCTCCGGTACCGAGCTGCGGAGGCGCCTGGCCGAAGGACTCGAGATTCCCGACTGGTTCTCGTTCCCCGACGTCGTGGCCGAGCTCAGGCGCACTCATCCGCCGCGGCACAAGCAGGGTTTCACCGTGTTTTTCACGGGACTGTCGGGTTCCGGCAAGTCCACGATCGCGAACGCGCTGATGGTGAAGCTCATGGAGACCGGCGGCAGGGCGATCAGCCTGCTCGACGGCGACGTCGTGCGCAAGAACCTGTCGAGCGAGCTGGGATTCTCCAAGGAGCATCGCGACCTGAATATCCGCCGCATCGGCTACGTCGCGAGTGAGATCACCAAGAACGGCGGTATCGCGATTTGTGCCCCCATCGCGCCGTACACGTCGACGCGCCGGATCGTGCGCGACATGATCGCCCCGCTGGGCGGATTCGTCGAAATCCACGTGGCGACGTCGGTCGAGGTCTGCGAACAACGCGACCGCAAGGGTCTTTACGCGAAAGCGCGCGCCGGCATCATCAAGGAGTTCACGGGGATCAGTGACCCTTATGAAGAACCCGAGAATGCCGAGATGGTCATCGATACGGAGAATATCTCGCCCGACCTGGCCGCCCACCGCATCATGCTGAAGCTTGAGAGCATGGGCTTCATGAGGTAGTCATCCGATCAGGGTATTCCTCTCCCTCATGGTTGACCAGCGACATCCTGTCGCTGGCCCTTCGGGCGCGCAAGCGCGTCCAAATTCGCTCCCGGCGAATTTGTCGCTGCGCCTGATGTCCACGGATGGACGAATGCCGCGTAGCACATGGATGTGCGAGAGCGGCGAACTTCGGTCGAAGAAAACCCTGATCGGTTGACGATTACGGGGTCTTCAGTCGGAGCGTGTAGAATTCGAGCATGACGAAAAAGCTCTACATCAAGACCTTCGGCTGCCAGATGAACGAGTACGACTCGGAAAAGATGGCGGCCGTGCTGCGGGAGTCCCATGGCTACGAGCTGACGGACGTTGCCGAGGATGCGGACCTGCTGCTCGTCAACACCTGCTCAATTCGGGAAAAGGCCCAGGAGAAGGTGTTCTCCGAACTCGGCCGGTGGCGGCCAATCAAGGAGCGCCGCGACGGCGTCATGATCGGTGTTGGCGGCTGCGTCGCGAGCCAGGAAGGCGACGGCATTACGCGGCGTGCACCGTTCGTGGACGTGGTTTTCGGTCCGCAGACGCTGCATCGGCTGCCGCAGCTGATCGAGGATGCCGACAGCAAGCGCGGCTCGGTCGTCGACGTATCGTTTCCCGAGATCGAGAAATTCGACCGGCTTCCCGAGCCGCGTGCAGATGGGCCCACCGCGTTCGTTTCCTGCATGGAAGGCTGCAGCAAGTACTGCAGCTTTTGTGTCGTGCCGTATACGCGCGGCGAGGAGATAAGCCGGCCGCTCGACGACGTAATTGCCGAGGTCGTGCAGCTCGCGGAACAGGATGTGCGGGAAATCAACCTGCTTGGCCAGAACGTCAACGCGTACCAGGGGCCGATGCATGACGGTTCCATTGCCGACCTGGCGACACTGATCTACTACGTGGCTGCTGTCGAAGGCGTCGATCGCATCCGCTTCACGACGTCACACCCGGTCGAGTTCACCGACAGCCTGGTTCAGGCCTACGCCGAGGTACCGAAACTCGCCAACTACCTGCACCTGCCGGTGCAGCATGGCTCGGACCGGATTCTCTCGTTGATGAAGCGCGGGCATACGGTGCTCGAATACAAACAGAAGATCCGCAAGTTACGCGAGGTGCGCCCCGACATTTCCCTGTCTTCGGACTTCATCGTAGGATTCCCCGGCGAGACCGATCGTGATTTCGAGGCGACGATGAACCTGATCGCCGACATCGGCTTCGACCAGTCTTTCAGCTTCGTGTACAGCGCGCGCCCGGGAACGCCGGCAGCGAACCTGCCCGACGACACGCCGACAGATGTCAAGAAGCAGCGTTTGCAGATTCTCCAGGCGCGTATCAACCAGCAGGCACAGGCGATCAGCGAGGCAATGGTCGGCACGACGCAACGCGTGCTCGTGGAGAAGACCTCGAAGAAGAGTGCCCGCCAGGTAGCCGGCCGCACCGAGAACAATCGCTGGGTCAATTTCGATGCCGACCCGTCGGTGATCGGCCGGTTCGTCGACGTCGTCATCACGGAAGCGCTGCCGAATTCCCTGCGTGGCAGAGTTTCAGACAGCAAGGCAGTGGCATGACATGAACTGCCGGGCACGCACTTCAAAATGCGCCCGCTTCGCGGTACTCTGCCCTAAACCATCGACAGAGGTCTGAAGCACCGATCTTGAATGCAGTCCAGATATCTCGGGATGTCGTTCTCGAGCCCGCCGATAACAACCGCCTGGCCAATCTTTGCGGCCAGTTCGACGAACACTTGCGGCAGATCGAACGCCGCCTCGATGTTGAAATTGCCAGTCGTGGTAACCATTTTCGCGTCACCGGACAGCCGGGCGCGACCCAGCTCGGCAGCGACGTGCTGTACAGGCTTTTCAGTATGACGGACCGCGAGCGCCTCGATCCCGAGCGCGTGCACATTCTCCTGCAGGAGTCGGTTATGAATGAGGGAGAAGCAGAGTCCGGGCCGTCCGGGGATGCCGGCGAGGACCAGGAACATCTCGCTATCCAGACGCGCCTGAAGCGGATCCGGCCGCGCGGCGCCAACCAGACGGCGTACATGCGGAGCATGCGCGATTTCGACCTCGCTTTCGGCATCGGTCCGGCCGGTACCGGCAAGACCTATCTCGCCATTGCGGCGGCCGTCGATGCGCTCGAGCACGAGCACGTGCGTCGAATCGTCCTCGTGAGGCCGGCCGTCGAGGCGGGCGAAAGACTGGGCTTTCTGCCCGGAGACATGTCACAGAAGGTGGACCCGTATCTGCGGCCGATGTATGACGCGCTTTACGACATGCTCGGCGCGGATCGCGTCACGCGCCTCATCGAGCGCAACGTCATCGAGATTGCACCGCTCGCATTCATGCGTGGCCGCTCGCTCAATGAATCGTTCGTGATTCTCGACGAGGCGCAGAACACCAGCGTGGAACAGATGAAGATGTTCCTCACGCGTATAGGTTTCGCGTCACGCGCCGTGGTTACCGGCGACGTGACGCAGATCGATCTCCCGACCGGACAGCAGTCCGGCCTCAATAACGCCGCGCAGATACTCGACAATGTCGACGGTATAAGCTTTACGTTCTTTTCCAGGAAGGACGTTGTCCGGCATCCGCTGGTGCAGCGTATCGTCGCCGCGTACGAGGCGGACGATAATGACGTTGCCTAGTTCATCGCGCCTCGTGCGGTGAACGTCGACGTACAGATTGCCGCCGATGCCGCCGGTATTCCCGCAAGCGATTCCATCCGGGACTGGGTCCAACGAGCTGTGAACGAGACGGCTCCGGGCCGGGATGTCGACGTCTCGGTACGAATCGTCGATGAACACGAGATGCGCGCCCTGAACAGAGATTACCGGGACCAGGACCAGCCGACCAACGTGCTCGCGTTTCCGGCAGGCGACGCGGGCTTTGTGCCCCCCGGGGAGAGACTGCTGCTTGGCGACATAGTTGTCTGCGCCACCGTGGTGGCGGGCGAGGCGGAAGAACAGGGCAAACCGCTGGACCATCACTGGGGCCACATGCTGGTGCACGGCACTCTGCACCTGCTGGGTCACGACCATGCTACCGACCGGGATGCGGAAGTGATGGAGACGCTTGAACGGCGCGTGCTGGCAAGCCTGGGCATCGCCGATCCTTACGCGGGAAACTGATACAATGACCGGCTCTAAATCGGGATTCAGCCGCCCGGCCAAAACTGCAACAGTCAGATGAACGACAAACCGCCAAGTACCAACGGCACGGGGAGCACTTCACTGATCGCGCGCCTCAAGCGTGCGATCAAGGGTGAGCCCTGGAGCCGCGAAGAAATCCAGGACATCATTCAGCAATCCGAGACCGATATCGATGCCGAGGAGAAGAGCATGCTTGCCGGCGTGCTCGAGGTATCGGAGACCCAGGTGCGTGACGTCATGATTCCGCGCTCGCAGATGGTGGTCATCGATATCGAAGACGGCGTTGATGAAATGATCAGGGTGATCGTCGAGTCCGGACATTCCAGGTTCCCGGTGATGGGCGAGGACCGCGATGAAGTACTCGGCGTATTGCTTGCAAAGGACCTGTTGCGTTTCTTCGGCCGCGGCGCCGGGCGGGAAGTGCCGATCCGCAAGCTGCTGCGGCCCGCGGCCGTCATTCCCGAGTCCAAACGCCTGAACGCGCTGTTGAAGGAGTTTCGAGCCAGCCACAACCACATGGCCATCGTCGTCGACGAGTACGGTGGCGTTTCCGGTTTGCTCACGATCGAGGACGTACTCGAGGAGATCGTTGGTGAAATCGACGACGAACACGATCCTGAAGAGGATGAATTCATCCGGCCGGAGGGTGATCGCAATGGCAGGCCCTGTTTCGCGGTCCGCGCGCTGACGCGCATCGAGGATTTCAACGAGTTTTTCGAATGCGATTTGAGCGACGAGGAGTACGACACCGTCGGGGGGCTCGTGCTGCACGAGCTCGGCCGCCTGCCGCGGCGCGGTGAGAGCATTGATTTTGGCGGGTTCGAATTCTCGGTTACCAAGGCGGACAAACGCCGGATCGGCGCACTCCGCGTGCATCGGCTCGAAACCTGATCTCCGTGGAACTTCGCGGGTCTGTATTTCAATGGCCGGCGGACCGGCCATGGACGAGCCGGGGCATACTGTTCTTCCTGGGCTGCCTGTTGACAACGGCATTCGCGCCGTTCGGGTTGTCGATGCTCGTGCCCGTTCTGCTTCTGCCCGTGCTTTACGTGTACCTCAGCATGTCACCTCGCGACGCGGGATGGCTCAGTTTCTTCTTCGGTTTCGGTCTCTTCCTGTCCGGCACCTACTGGATTTACATCTCCGTCGTCGTCTTCGGCGAAGCGCCGGCGTGGATAGCCCTCGTCCTGATGCTCGGGCTGGTCCTCATCATGACGGCCTACTTCTTCGCCACGGGCTGGCTTATCAGCCGGTTCGCCCAGGGGGAACCCTGGTTCTTGTTGCTCGTCGCGCCCGCAACCTGGGTCCTGATCGAATGGCTGCGCGGCTGGGTGCTTACCGGGTTTCCGTGGCTTGCCATCGGCTACAGCCAGGTCGACTCTGTTACTGCAGGATGGGCGCCGGTTCTCGGTGTTTATGGCGTGTCATTCATGACAATGCTGAGCACGACTGCGATCCTGGTCGCGGTCATGACGGACGGCCGGCAGCGCGCGATTGCGCTCGCGATCTTCGTGCTTCCGCTTCTGAGCGGCGGGATTCTCAAGACATTCGAATGGACCGAACCGTCCGGCTCCCCGGTAAAGAGCACCATCGTGCAGGCCGGAATTTCGCAGGCCGAGAAGTGGCTGCCGGAGCGCCTGCGGCCGACGCTCGAGTTCTATCGTGCAGCAGCGGCGAAGGCATCCGACAGCGAGCTCATCGTGTGGCCGGAGGTTGCCATACCGTCTCTCGATGACAGGGTCGAACCCTACATCCAGGCACTACAGGCCGATACGCGCGATACGGGCCGGAGCATCCTCTTTGGAATACTGGAACGCGACGACAGCCGCGGCGAGGCAAGGGTCTACAACAGCGTGATACTGGTTGCAGGTGATCGCCGCCAGGCATATCGCAAGCGCCACCTCGTACCGTTCGGGGAGTATTTCCCGGTACCGCCCAACGTGCGGGAATGGATGCGCATGATGAGCCTGCCGCACAACGACCTCGCCGCGGGCGACGACGTGCAGCCGCTCCTCGAAGCCGCCAACGGCGAAAAGCTGGCGGTCGCAATCTGTTACGAAGACGCGTACGGGGCGGAGCAGCTTTACGCGTTACCCGACGCGTCCATCCTGATCAATGTCAGCAATGACGCCTGGTTCGGGGATTCGATTGCGCCGCACCAGCACCTCGAGATTGCACGCATGCGATCCCTCGAAGTCGGCCGCGCCGCGATCCGGGCGACCAATACGGGAATCAGCGCTTTCATCTCCCACACCGGGAAAATCCGGGATTCCGGCGCCCAGTTCGAGGCCGTAACCATGACGATGGAGGTGCAGCCCAGGCAGGGCAGCACGCCTTACGCCCGCACGGGCAATTTGCCCATCCTCGGC
>JAACFJ010000113.1 GCA_009937505.1 Gammaproteobacteria bacterium | reverse complement strand
ACCAGCACCGTCGTAAGGCCCAGCATGCCGAGCAACGGGGACGCAACGTCCGCAATCGCCTCGGGCACCGCCGATTTGCCACGCAGCTTGTCGTACTGCTGCAGGCCGAATCTTTTCCGCTGCGGGATTTTCCTGAGGTTCTCGAGGGCGTTGCGACGATCCCCGATGTCGAGCTGCTCGTCGTAGTGACGGCCCTTGGATCGTAGGTAGGCGTTGCCGAGGTCTCCGTAGTATGCGAGCTCGATACCGACCTTCCCGAATGCCTCGACGTGGTCCGGATAATCGCGCTGCACGCCTGCACGCAGAGCAGTCGAAGCCTCATCCATGTAGACCTCTTGCGGCGGCTTGAAGTCGCCCCCGTGCACAATGAGTATGCTGCGCCGTGCGCTATTTGCTTGTTCTGTCATATCGAGTTCGGGGCGGTATGCGGGCGACTAGTATTCGTCTTCTTCGATATTCCGTCGGGTCAGCATCGTCAGAAACGAGCCGGACATTGTCTTGCCGTATTCCAGCTTCCAAATTGTCAGTGTCGAAATCACAAACGCGAACGATATCACCACCGATATGGCCACGGCACCGATTCCGGATCCCAGGCCGATGCCGATCGCCACGAAGATATACATCGCGTCGGACGGTAATGCCAGTGAAAACCTGAACCGTACAGCCGCAACGACGCCGGCGAGGCTGAAGGCGAGTGCGATACTGTTTATGACTATCATTGCAATGCCGGTCACGACGATCGGCAGTATTACTATCGTTTGCAGGAACGACTGGTCCAGCTTGCGCGCCCGACTGGTGATGAAATAGACCCAGGAGACCGGCACGACGGCGATGATCGAGCCGATGATCGCGAAAAACAGCTTGATCGGACCGCTCGGGGCGAGAATCGTACGTTCGGCCCGCGAGTAGACCGGCTCGAAGGAATCGTAACCCGCGTCCGCCAGCTCGCTGATGCCACCAACCGGAAAATACTCGGAGAGCGCCGGGAACCGGCGCAGCACGAACCACGCCAGCCCGATCCAGAAAACATAGTAGGCGAGAATTATCGTAATCGGTATCAGCAGTCCCGCGGATCGTCTCATTGTGTTCTCCGCCTCCCCGGCACCGACAAGATACCCTGCCGCTGGTCCGGACGCCACACGCTGCAGAAGCAAGCGTAGCGTCACAATGATAGGCTATGCGCCGCATTTACCTCGGAGATACTGATAAATGACCGATAACGTCCAGCTTCTCGGCATCAGCAACGCAATCGTAGACGTGCTGGCGCACGTCGACCACGAACTCATCGAAAAAATCGGTGTGGTCCCCGGCTCGATGAACCTGATTGACGAACGACGCGCTCACGAGATATACGAGATGATGGGGCCGGCCACGGAAATGTCGGGCGGCTCCGTCGCCAATACGATCGCGGGATTCGCGAATCTCGGCGGGCGTGCCTCGTACATCGGCCGCGTCAGGGACGACCAGCTCGGAGAAATATTCAATCACGACATGCGCTCCCTGGGCATCGACGTCCGGCTGCAACCGGCGCCGGACGGCGCACCGACAGCGCGCAGCCACGTCATGATTACTGAGGACGGGCAGCGGACCATGAACACCTACCTCGGCGCCTGCACGGAACTCGGCGTCGCGGATATCAGGGCCGAGACCTTCGGCAAGCCGAAAGCAGTGCTGATCGAGGGGTACGTCTGGGATATCGCGGAGGGCCCGGCGCTCGCCAGGAAAGCGATGGAGCTCGCCGCCAACACGCGCACCACGGTAGCGCTATCGTTATCAGACTCTTTTTGCGTCGAGCGGCACAGGGAATCGTTCGCGGAGGCAGTCCGCGATGGCGTTCAAATCGTCATTGCTGATGAAGACGAGATCAATGTGCTAATGGGGACCGACAACTTCGACGACACGCTCGAAGCCATTCGCGACTTCGACAACCTGTTCGTCATGACCCGTTCCGACAAGGGCTCGGTCATCATCCGTCCTGGTGAGCAGCACGTGCAGGAGGCGACGCCGGTCGAGAAAGTTATCGACACGACCGGGGCCGGCGACGCCTATTGCGCGGGATTCCTGTACGGCTGGGTTCACGACAAGTCGCTCGCGGAGTGCGCGCGTGCCGGTACGCTGTGCGCAACTGCCGTTATCCAGCAGGTCGGCGCGAGAATCGAGAAAGGCGTGCTCGACTAACTACCGATGGGGTGCCAGGTCGTTTTGACTTCCTGCGTGTCCCTTATCAGGTAGGGGTGCTGCGCCGAATCCCTGTTCCAGTCGATATCAGTGCGCGCGACGACATGCTTGATGTTGTCCGACGCGAGTTCCTGCACCGTCCTGGCCGTCTTCCTGGCGCCGTCGCAGAAGACGATCGCGTTGACATCCATGTGCGACGCGAAGTGCTCGGTCAGCTCCGAGCGAAGCCCCGTCAGAATGTTGACGACGCCTGCCGGAACGTCCGACGCGTGCAGGACTTCGGCAAAGCTCACCGCGGACAGCGGCATCGACTCGGAAGCGAGCACGACGCAGGTATTGCCGCCTACGATCGTCGGCGCAACGTTCGATATCAGGCCCAACAGTCCGCTGTCGTCAGGCGCAATGATCGATACCACCCCTGTGGGCTCGAGGACTGAAAAATTGAAGTGCGACGAGGCGACCGGGTTCACCGCACTGAACACCTGCTGGTACTTGTCCGCCCAGCCCGCGAAATAAATCAGCCGGTCGATCGACGCGTTGACCTCTTTCTGAGCCGCGCGCTGCGTCACGCCCTGGAGTTTCAGCTCGGCAATGAACTGTTCCCGTCGTCCCTCCAGCATCTCGGCGATGCGATACAGGATCTGCCCTCGCAGGTAGGCACTCGCGCCGGCCCATCCCGGCTGAGCCTTGCGCGCCGCCACGGTCGCATTGCGAAAGTCCTTGCGGCTGCCGCGGCACACGTTCGCGATCACATTGCCCTTGGGGTCTTCGAGCGTGAAATACCGCCCTGATTCCGTGCGCGGAAATTTGCCGTCGATATAGATCTTGTAGGTCTTCGCGACCGCCACGCGCTCTTTGCTTCGTTCCGCCTTCGCCGCCATGATTACGCCTCCAGCCTCAGGTAGGCGTCGAGTCCGTGCAGCCCGCCCTCGCGGCCGATCCCCGATTCCTTGTAGCCGCCGAACGGTGACGTGGGGTCGAACTTGTTGAAGGTGTTCGCCCACACGACCCCTGCGCGCACGCTCTGCGTCATCCTGAAGATCTTCGCTCCCTTGTCCGTCCATACGCCGCCGGACAGGCCGTACGGCGTGTTGTTGGCTTTCGAGATGGCCTCGTCAAAGGTCCTGAAGGTCTGGATCGCGAGGACTGGCCCGAAGATTTCTTCCTGAACGACACGATTGGACTGCGACACGCCCGTAAATAGCGTCGGCCGGCACCAATAGCCCTTGTCGGGCAAGGCGCAGGCGCTCTGATAGATATCCGCGCCCTCTTGCTTGCCGATATCCAGGTACGACTGGATCGTCTCGAGCTGTGCTTTCGAATTGATTGCGCCGATGTCCGTGTTCTTGTCGAGCGGATCGCCGACGATCAGGGTCTCCATGCGGTCCTTGAGTTTCCGGATCACCTGCTCCGCCACCGATTCCTGCACAAACAGGCGCGAACCCGCGCAACACACGTGCCCCTGGTTGAAGAAGATCCCGTTCACGATGCCCTCGACCGCCTCGTCGATGGCCGCGTCCGCAAAGATGATGTTCGCCGCCTTGCCGCCGAGCTCGAGCGTGTATTTCTTCTTGCTGCCCGCCAGCGCCCTCTGAATGATGCGGCCGACTTCCGTCGAGCCGGTGAATGCAATTTTGTCGACGCCCGGGTGTGAAACGATGCTCGACCCGGTGTCCCCGGCGCCGGTCACTATGTTGACGACGCCCTCCGGAAGTCCGGCATCGGCGATGACCTCCGCGAGCTTCATTGCCGTCAGCGGCGTAGTCTCCGCAGGCTTGAGGACGACCGTATTACCGCAGGCCAGCGCGGGGGCGACCTTCCAGGCCGCCATCAACAGGGGGAAGTTCCACGGAATGATCTGGCCCGCCACCCCCATCGGCCTGACCTTGCGACCCGGGAAGGCGTACTCGAGCTTGTCTGCCCAGCCCGCATAATAGAAGAAGTGTGCAGAGGCGAGCGGCACATCGACGTCACGCGCCTCGCGGATCGGTTTGCCGCCATCGAGCGACTCGATCGCCGCGAACTCACGCGCGCGCTCCTGGATGATCCGCGCAATGCGGTAGATGTACTTGCCGCGGTCGGCAGGCTTCATGCGCGACCAGGGGCCACGGTATGCCTTGCGGGCGGCCTTTACCGCCTTGTCCACATCGGCGTCGTTCGCAAGTGCCACGCGCGACAGTCGCTCCTCGGTGGCAGGGTTGATCGTATTGAAGTACTTGCCGGATTCCGGTTTGACGAAGTCACCACCGATGAAAAGCTCGTACTTCTTCTCGACCTTGATGTGGTCGGTGCTTTCCGGAGCGGGCGAGTATTCCCAGCCGCCATCAAACGCGAGTTTGTTTTCGGGTGTCGCCATCGCTATTAACCTGTAGGCGCGCGTGGGCGCGCGATTCTCTAATCCTTCGAAAAATAATCCGCCGATTGATACACGCCGGTCTCTTGTTTGACGATCTGCATCAACACGTCATTCGCCAGCGAACTCGCTCCGAAGCGAAACCACTCGGGCGTCATCCAGGCGTTGCCGAGCGTTTCGCGCAACATCACGAGGTAGTGGATCGCGAGCTTCGCACTCGAGATGCCACCGGCAGGCTTCATGCCGGCCATTCGGCCCGTGTCATAAAAGTAGTCCCGGATCGCCTGCAGCATGACCAGCGTCACCTGCATCGTCGCCGCAGGCTGTATCTTGCCCGTCGACGTCTTGATGAAGTCTGCTCCCGCGTGCAGGGCGAGGACGCTTGCTCGCCGCACCCGGTCCAGTGTGCCGAGTTCGCCGGTCTCGAGGATGACCTTCAGATGCGCATCGCCACAGGCTTCCTTGATGGCCGCAATCTCGTCGAAGACGAAGGCGTAGTCGCCCGCAAGGAACGCGCCGCGCGAGATCACCATGTCGATTTCGTCGGCGCCCTGGTCGACCGCCATTCGCGTATCTTCGAGTTTCACGTTGAGCGGCGCCTGCCCGCTCGGAAATGCCGTCGCGACCGAAGCTATATGAATGTCGCGGCCCTCCAGCGCCTTGCGCGCAACGCTCACCATCGTGGGATACACGCACACGGCGGCAACGTGCGGCAAGCCTTGCACCGAGTCGTGAAGGTGCATGGCTTTCTGGCACAGCTGGCGCACCTTG
This sequence comes from Gammaproteobacteria bacterium, assembly GCA_009937505.1. Lineage (GTDB taxonomy): Bacteria > Pseudomonadota > Gammaproteobacteria > Steroidobacterales > Woeseiaceae > UBA1847. The sequence goes on along the minus strand of JAACFJ010000113.1, from coordinate 2,352 downwards.
CCGGGCGTATCCTGGCCCTCCAGCGTCGTCAGGTCGATCATCGACAACACCATCCTGAGCGCCTCGACCTTGGAAGCTTTCTTGATCGAGCGGCTCTGGAACCGGGCGACGCGCTCGTTGACGCCGACTTCGTCGACGCGCGGCACGCGGTCGAGGTCCGGGAGTTTTCTCTGGGTATCGACGGCGGCCAGGCTCATGTTCAGGACTCCGGGGTCGCCGTTTCGAGTGCGACCCTGATCATCTCGTCGAACGTCGTCGCCCGGTCCTCTACCGACAGCGCGTCACCCGACGGGATGTCGTCACTGACGGTGCAGATAGCGAGCGCTTCGGCACCGTGTTCCGCCGCAATAGGATAGATGCCGGCCGCCTCCATCTCGATGCCGTAGACGTTGTACTTTGCCATCGTCTCGAACATGTCGGGATCCGGCGTGTAAAAAAGATCCGCGGAAAATATATTGCCGACGTGATAGCGCACTTTGTGTGCCTCGGCCACGTCAACCGCCTTGCGAACGAGTTCGAAAGTTGCCAGTGCCGCGTAATCGTAGCCGCCAAAACGCATGCGGTTTACCCCCGAATCCGTCGATGCGCCCTGCGCGATGATCAGGTCGCGCAACTTCACGTCGGGATGCGACGTGCCGCAGCTACCGACCCGGATCACGCGCTTCACGCCGTAATCGGCGATCAGCTCGGTGCAGTAGATGGACGCGGACGGGATTCCCATGCCGTGGGCCATGACGGAGACCGGATTCCCCCGGTACTCGCCCGTGAATCCCCACATGTTGCGCACGTCGCTTACACGGCGAGGATTGTCGAGATAGGTCTCCGCGATGTACTGTGCGCGCAACGGGTCACCCGGCATCAGCACCGTATCGGCGAAGTCGCCGGGCGCGGCATTCATATGTTTGGTGGCCATGGATTATTCTTTGATGCTCCGACCTGAAACAATACCGCGAACCTTGACCGACTACCAACGACACCCGCGCCTTATTTGCCAAGCCCTGCCGCTCGCGTGCGCAGCGCTCGCCCTGTGCGCATGCTCCTCGCCCGCCGACGAAACCATCGCGCCATCAGGCCCCCGCGCTGAAATGATCGTCTCAGGGCAGCTGGAATCCGACGAGATCGTCGAGGCCAGCGGCCTTGCGCGATCGCAGCGTAATCCGGAACTGCTGTGGTCCATGAACGATGGCGGTTCAAAGCCTCGCCTGTACGCGTTCGACGGCTCCGGTTTCCACCGCGGCCGCATCAGGCTCGACGGCGTGAAGAACCGCGACTGGGAGGACCTGTCATCGTTTGCCGTCGACGGCACGCCCTATTTGCTGGTAGCTGATACCGGCGACAACAACCATAAACGCAAAAAGGTGACGCTGCACGTCGTTCTGGAACCGGACCTTGCCGACGACGACAAGGTAAAGCTCGAACCTGCCTGGAGCATCGACTTTCGTTACCCGGACGGACCGCGTGACATAGAGGCGGTGGTCGCGGATCCGGCCAACGGGCGTGCTTTGCTTCTTACCAAACGCGAATGGCCGCCCGTGCTTTACGAGGTGCCACTTTTCCCAACGTCGGACCATACGACCATGGCGAAACGCCTGGGCCCCATTGCGAGCCTCTCGGAGCCAACCCGCCAGGACCGGGAGCAGGCCGTTTTCACGAAGGATTGGCACTGGCAGCCCACGGGCATGGATCTCTCGCCGGATGGCCGCCTGGCCGTGATACTGACCTATCGCGCCGTATACCTGTATCGGGTCGAACCCGGCCGCAGCCTTTACGAATCGTTGTCCGGCCGGGCTTATGCCTTCGGGCTCGGCAATTTTCGCAACGCCGAATCCGTCGCTTTCAGCGCGGACAGCGATTCGATCTTCGTAACGCTGGAAGGGCGCCATGCCCCCCTGCTGCGCATCGACATCAGTGGGGCGCTTCCCGAATGAATCTTGCCGCTTTGTCTCTGAGTCTGCCGCTTGCTGCTCTCGGTCTTGCAGCGCTGGCTGGCTGCAATCACAGCATGAGCGAGAACCACGAGACGACACCGGAACGCACGGGCGACGCATCGCTGACGATCATGACGTTCAATGTCGAGAACCTGTTCGACAACGTCGACGACCCCGGCAAGGAAGACCGCACTTATCTCGCGCTCGCCGACAAACAGAGCGCGGAGCACAAGGCAGCGTGCAGCGAAATCGAGGTGGATCGATGGCGCGAGCAGTGCCTCGACTGGGACTGGAGCGATGACATCATCGAACAGAAGCTTGCCGTCGTCGCGGGCGTCATCCTGCAGGTCGGTGGCGGCCGCGGCCCGGATATCGTCGCGCTGCAGGAGGTCGAAAACATCGGCATCCTCGAGCGGCTGCGCAC
>JAACFJ010000112.1 GCA_009937505.1 Gammaproteobacteria bacterium | reverse complement strand
TGTAAAGCGGTACCTGCGGTCCGGGAATATTCGAGATAAACAGGTTGCACGTGCGCGCCGCCATGCCGGCACGCAGCACGAGACGGCCGGCGAGGACCTGTGTCGCCGCGGGGACATGCTGGCTGAGATCGGTCATCAGGCGTGCGGACACGCCGGCCTTCGCTTCCTTGCTGAGTCGTGTCGCCTCATGTATGCAGCCCAGCCGGTCGATGTCGTTTCCAACGTTCGTGAATATCGGCGCCGTCATCGACGTTACGTTGTTGCCGGGTGAGTGGGCCTCCGCCTTGCTGGACGTTCGGGCATTGATCGGAACCCAGGCGATCAGCGAGTCGTCGGGCAGCTCGCCGTGGTGTTTCAGGTAGCGGCGCAGGGCGCCGCCACACACCGCGAGTACCACGTCGTTAATCGTGCTTCCGGGCACGGCCGTTCTAATGGCTTTGAAGTCGTCCAGCCGAAAAGCCTTTGCACCGAACATCTTGCGCGGCGAAACGACATGATTGAATCGCGTATCCGGCACATCCGGGCTGTCCTTTTTCTGAGCAGTCAGCACCTTCTGCGCAACGTGATAGACGCTCGGTACCGAACGCATGACGGCGTCCGTCAGTCCGATCGGTGAGCGAACCGTGTGCCAGGCGGCACGCACGGCCATATCCACCAGGCCCGGTTTCGGGCTGCGCCTTAGCCGTGCCATGTTCAGGGGTACCGCGGGCGTGCCCTTGTTGTCGATGTCGGCAAGGGCGCCAAAGAAGTCCATGATGGCTTTTCCGTCTACGGCGGCGTGGTGGATCTTCGTGACGAGCGCGTAGCTTCCCTGCGGAAGCCAGTCGACGTTGTCGAGCCCTTCGATGACGTACATCTCCCAGAGCGGGCGGTTCATGTCCAGCGGCCGCGAGTGGTAGCGCGCCACGTGGATGCAGAACTGGCGCCAGTCTCCGGGTTCTGGCAGTCGCCCGTGACGGATGTGGTACTCGAGATCGAAATGCTCGTCGTCGACCCAGTACGGAAAATCGAGTTCCAGCGGCACGTGCACGAGCCGGCGTTTGAACAGCGGACTCATGTGCAGGCGTCCTTCTACGTGCGCAAGAATGTCCTTGAAGCGCACGACCTCGCCGCCCGGTACGGTCGACTGGTCGAAGATTGCTATCGACGTGAGATGTGTAAGATTGTCCGCAGACTCGAGGTAGAGGAACTGTGCGTCCTGGGGGCTTAGCTGGTCCATAAGAACGGCTCCTTATTGAGCTTGCGCGGCGCGGCTGCCGGAAGAATGTAGCTTCTGGTCCAGCGCATTCAGATACATGTCCCGAATCTCGGCAACATGCTGGTCGATCGACTCTACAGACCATTTGCTCGTATCGACCGGCGGCAGCACATCGACCTGAACGGTGCCCGGGTGGAACAGGATATCCCCTTTCGGCTGGACGTCTCCCGAATTGTGAATCACGATCGGAACGACGGGCACGCCCGCCTGCATCGCAAGATGAAAGGCGCCTTTCTTGAAGGGGGCGAGCTTGTCCGTTACCGAGCGCGTCCCTTCGGGCGACAGGCAGACCGACTTGCCCTCGACACGCATAGCGTCAACGAGCGGCATCATTGCCTCGATAGCCTTGGCCGTGTCCTTGCGGTCGATCAACACGACGCCGGCGGCTTCGAAGACCCGGCCGACGATCGGCAAATCGCGAATCTCGCGCTTGCCTACGCCCGTGATGTCCCGTCGCAACAGGCGCGCAACGATCACCAGGTCGACGTTACTCTGGTGGTTGAAGATGAAGACTGCAGGACGCTGCGACCACAGATATTGCTCGCCGTCGATCTTCAGGTTCAACCCGATCAGCGCGCTCGCCGTATCGGCGAACACCGAAATCGAGAAATTCAAAGCATCCCGCTTCGAGCCTGTCAGCGCCCAAATCGGGATTCCTGAGGCAAAAGAGGCAACCAGATTCGCCGGCATGAGAAGCGACCGCGCCCAGTCGGATGCGTGCGTGCTGCCGCGGCTACCAAATCGGCGCACGGGCCAGCCGTTACGCTCTGCGATACGCTGCAGTTTCGAGTTCGGGTTCAGCGGGCGCGGCTTGCCGACGCGCTGCAATAACTCGATGTCGTCATCGCTGTCGGAATAGAAAAAAGACTGATCCAGATCGGCGCCGTGCTCGGCAGCGAGCGACTCGGCCGCCGTCACCTTTCCTTCGCCGAAACAGGTCGGCTGGATAACCGCGCCCGTGAAATAGCCTTTCTCCACCTCGAGTTCGGTAAACAGGACATTTTCGATGCCGAGATCGCGTGCTGCCGGCTCGACCTGGTAGCGGGTCGCTGACGTGATGATCGCTACGGTATGCCCCATTTTGAGGTGTGCCTGCACGAGAGCGCGAGATTCCGGGTAGATCTGGCGCGCAAGATGAGATGCGAACAATTCCTGGCCGAAATTTGCGTAGCTGTCCTCGCGAATACCGCGGAGGAACTGTGAAGCGGCGATCATCATGGCGGAGAAACCCACCCTGCCGATGCCGAAGCTCACCATCGCGCTTACGAGTTCCATGAGTTCGCGGACCGAGAGATTGCCGCGCCTGACCTGCTCCTGGATAAAGGTCACAGCCGAATAGCCCGAAATCAAAGTGCCGTCGAAATCGAAGAAAGCACCGATCTCCGGCCCTTTGGGCGATTGCATGACTTCGGCAATGACATCCTGGTGTTGCGGCATTCGTAATCTCCGGTGGGGTCGGCAATTATAGCGGAGCGCGTCGCGTGTTTGTCTGAGAACTCTTCGTGATAATGTCGCATTGGTCATCTCGAGGACGGGGTCATGACGGACATCAGGGGTAGTCGGGCGCTAATCACTGGCGCCGCCAGCGGTATCGGCAGGTTGCTGGCCGCGGAACTCGGGAGGGCCGGCGCCAGCCTGGTCCTGTGGGATCTCGATGGGGAGGGTCTCCTTGAAGCGCAGGCGGAACTTCGCGGCAATGGCTGCGAGGTTCAAACCTACGTCTGTGACCTGACGCTGCGACAGGACATCGAGGCGGTCGCGGCGCAGACGCTTGCCGAGAGCGGGGCGGTAGACATCCTCGTGAACAACGCGGGAATCGTGTCCGGGAAGAACCTGCTGGACATATCGCCCGCCGAGATAGAGCGAACCTTCCAGGTCAATACACTCGCCCTGTTCTGGACCGCCAAGGCATTCCTTCCCGGCATGCTGGAGCGGGACAGGGGGCATCTCGTCACCATCGCGTCCGCCGCCGGGCTCGCCGGCACATCGAAGCTGACGGACTATTGCTCGAGCAAGTTTGCCGCCGTCGGCTTCGACGAATCATTGCGTGTGGAGCTGAAACGGCAAAACAGCAAAATCGTCACGACCGTTGTCTGCCCGTTCTACACGGATACGGGGATGTTCGAGGGGGTACGGACCCGGTTTCCGTGGTTGTTGCCGATACTTGACCCTGCGTATGTCGTGACGCGCACTGTGAGAGCTATCGAAAAGGACCGGCGGCGCCTCATCATGCCGCGCTTTGTGTACTCCGGCTTACCGAGCCGGCTGCTACCGGTAGACTGGTTCGATGCGCTGATGGCTTTCTTCGGCATCAGCCACAGCATGGACGAGTTTCGTGGCCGTGAATAAACGGGCCCGATCTGTTACTTGAAGATTTTGGCCGGATCGATGCCGAAGGCACCATGCTCGTGGCCGCTGACAATCCACAGCGCGCCGGATTGGGTAGCGTCGAGGGGCAGGTCGCGCATCTCGACGACCCTTGGTTGCGGCAAGGGCGTACGATTCTGGTCGAGCAGCAGTAGCACCTTGGGCCGCAATACGTTGTTCGGATTTTGCTCCAGGACAACCGCCACCGAACCCTCGTTGAGTTCCACGAGGCTCGCAACCGGAAACATGCCCATTGTTGCGAGGAACTGCTCGACGACTTCCGTCGCGAAATCCCTGCCGCGCATGTCGTTCAATGCTCGTGCGGCATCGTAGGCGGCCATCGGCTTTGAATAAGGCGTTTCACTGGTCATCGCGTCATAGCAGTCCGCGATTCCGGCGATGCGACCAAAGGGCGGAATCTGGTTGCCGAGCACACCTTGCGGATAACCGGAACCATCGAAGCGCTCGTGGTGACAGCGGACCATGTCGGCAACGGGTTGTGCCACGCCCTGAGAGTCCGCCAGTATCTTTGCTCCGAACTCGGCGTGCTGTCGAAGCAGGTTCTTCTGTTCCTCCGTAATCGCTCCGCTTGTCGCAGCAATGCTCTTCGGAAGCATCGAATTGCCGATATCGAGCAGCATGCCCCCCATCGCCAGGTCTTCGAGCATGTCGCGATCGAAGTTCAGGTGCCGGCCGAACATCAGGCACCATATGGCGGTGCCGACGGAGCGGTTGTACTTTTCGCTACTGCGTTTGCGCGAAAATACCGTCCAGGCCAGCGCATTCGGGTTGCGCAGCACGCTGTCGATTGCCGGCTGGACGGCGCGGCGCAGCTCCCCGGTGTGAACATTGCCCCGGATCGTCGCCCGGTCCATCATCTGCTTATGGTGTTTGGCGAGCGTTCGGTAGGCATCGCGAGCCGCGTCCGCTTCCGCGCGCACCGTCGTCTGTATCCGGTAGCCTTCCTGCCCGCTGGACGCAAGCGTCACGGCCTGGCGGTAAAGCCCGATGCGTGTGAGCAGTTTTTGCAACCAGCGGATGAGCTTGCCTGGCTCCTTTGCCTTGCGGCGTGAGGGTTGCTGCGGCGAAGACTTGCGTGGCTGCCGCTGCATCTGAATAAGACGGCGAACCTGGTCGTCTGAAAGTTGGCCGCGCTCGGCGTCGATGTAGACCATGCTGCAGTATCGTTGCAGCATGTCGATCTCCGCCTGCTCGCGAATCTCGAAGCCCTGGAAGATGAACGGCGTCTCGAGCCAGGGACGATCGAGCTTCGAGACGTACATGCCTTCCGCAACTTTCGAGACGTCTATTGGAATCTGCTTGATGCTCAATGGAATCAACGACTAACGGAACCTGTCGGATCATAACAGAGCTGGAAGAAGCAGGCCGAATTGCTACGATCCACACAGACGTGGATTTCGGTACCATGCAGAAATTGGTCGAGTCCCTGATCGTGCCTGAAAGGGAGCCTGAAAAGCGTGACGATGGAATCCATAGCCCGGGCGAGGACGGCATTTCGCGAAAATCGTATTCCGAAACATTACTCGGGGCGCGCGCATCTCATCACGGTTATTGGATTCTCTGTCGCGGTCGCGGTAGCCAATTTCGCGATGTTGGATGACGTCACGCCGCTTGAATGGCTGACCATCCCGCTGACCTTCCTGTACTCGAATGTTGCCGAGTACCTCGGGCACCGCGGCCCGATGCACAACAAGACGCGGTTTCTAACCGGCATTTTCCAGCGACATACCGTCGAGCATCATTCGTTCTTCACCGACGAGGCCATCAGCTTCGACTCACCGCGCGACTACCGGGCGGTGCTGTTTCCGCCGATCCTGCTGGTGTTCTTCTTCGGTTTCTTCGCCGTTCCCGTCGGTGCAATCCTTTACTTCCTGGTTTCGTCGAACGTCTGCTACCTGTTTGTGTTCACGGCGATTCTCTACTACCTGAATTACGAGCTGTTCCACTTTTGCTACCACCTGGACCCGCGATCCCGGCTCGGCCACCTGCCGGTCATACGCCGCCTGCGCAGGAATCACGTCGCGCACCACGACAAGGCGCTGATGACCCGCTACAACTTCAATATTACCTACCCGATCTGTGACCGCCTTTTCGGCACTTACTACGGTGACGGGAGGGAGGGGCAGGATACGACGATATCCGGCATGGCACGGGACAGGGCGAAGCGGTGAAGGCTGTCGTCTACAGGGCGTTTTCAGGCCCGCTCGAGATCGAACAGGTCCCGGACCCGCTGCCGCCCGAGGGCGGTGTGGTGCTGAAAGTCATGGCGAGCGGCGTCTGCCTGAGTGACTGGCACGGCTGGCAGGGACACGACCCGGATGTCGTTTTGCCGCATGTCCCCGGCCACGAACTGGCCGGCACAGTCGAGGCCGTGGGCGAGGGAGTCACCAACTGGCATCCCGGCGACCGGGTCACTTTGCCGTTCGTTTGCGGATGCGGCCACTGTCCCCAATGCGAATCAGGCAACCAGCAGGTCTGCGACCACCAGTTCCAGCCAGGGTTTACGCATTGGGGCTCGTTTGCCGAGTACGTGGCGATCCACTACGCCGACGACAATCTCGTGCGCCTGCCGGACGACATGGACTTCCCGACGGCTGCCAGCCTCGGCTGCCGTTTCGCGACGTCATTCCGGGCGATCGTGGATCAGGGCAGGGTATCCGAAGGTGAATGGGTAGTCGTACACGGCTGCGGCGGCGTGGGACTGTCCGCGATCATGATCGCCGCTGCGCTCGGCGCTCGCGTAGTTGCCGTCGACATCTCCGACGACACGCTCGAATTCGCCAAAGAGATGGGCGCAGTCGCAACGGTGAACGCGAATGCGGCAACTGACACAGCAGGCGCCGTACGAGACCTGACCGGCGGCGGCGCACACGTATCAGTGGATGCGATCGGGAACGCCGGCGCCTGTTTCAATTCGATCGACGGCCTGAGAAAGCGCGGCCGCCATATCCAGATCGGTTTGATGGCCGGCGACGATCAGGCACCCCGGATCCCGATGCACAAGGTAATCGCGAACGAGCTCGAGATACGCGGCAGTCACGGCATGCAGGCATACCGCTACGACGAGATGCTGGCGATGATTTCGGCGGGCAAGCTCGCACCGGCAAAGCTCATCGGTCGAACCATAAAACTCGACGAATCAATCGCCGCCCTGACGTCGATGCACGATTTCGACACCACCGGCGTGACGATCATCACCGAGTTCTAGTTGTCACCAGGGCATCTGGCTGCCGTCGTAAGACCAGAACGAGCCGTTGTCCGCCGGGGTCAACTTGTCGAGTACGGCCTTCATGCCGGAGATCGAGTCGGCCGGCTGCAGCGGTGCATTAGGCCCGCCCATGTCGGTCTGGACCCAACCCGGCGTCAGCACCACGCAGATGAAGCCTTCGGGTCCGAGCTCCGCGGCCAGGGTCTTGGTAAACATATTGAGCCCTGCCTTGCTCTCGCGATAGCCGTAGAAGTTGCCGCGCTCGTTTTCCGCGATGCTGCCGAGGTTACTGCTCAGGCCGGCGATTATCTTCAGCTGACCCTGTCGCAGATTGGGGAGCAGCGCGCGGGTAACGCGGACCGGTCCGACGGTGTTGACCGCGAGGGTGCGGCTGTAGTCGTCGAAGTCGATCTCGTCGATCTTGCCCACACGCGGGAAAATCCCGGCGTTATTAATCAGCAAGTCGATCGGCTGGTCGGCGAGTTCCGCGGCCATCCGGTCGACGCTTTCCTGGTTCGTGACGTCAAGCGGTATGACCCGCACGTCGAGCGCTTCGAGCTCCTTTGCCTCATCGGGTTTGCGGGCCGTGCCGATGACCTGCCAGCCGGCTGCCGCGTATTGCCGGGCAAACTCGAGGCCGAGTCCGCGGTTGGCGCCGGTAACCAGCACCGTGTAGCTGTCACCTGTTGACGATTCGTCTGCCAGCGCGCCTGGCTGTGCGACAAAGAGCATCGATGCGAGCAGCGCCATAATCAGCGCTGGCCGCGAACGCGCCCGACGCACACCTGTTATTGATTCGAAAGCCATTGATTTGTA
>JAACFJ010000111.1 GCA_009937505.1 Gammaproteobacteria bacterium | reverse complement strand
GTCCTTTGTTGTCCGGAAATCGCTCGAAGCCGCAGTCTAGCGTCAGGCAAGCCCCGAATAAACGGTCGCGGAACCTTTTCTGCGTCACACGCGTGTATGTGACGAGTTTCAAATTTACTGCTTGGGAGACACATTATGTTCAGCAACAGGATCGTTGCGTCCTCTGGTTTTGCCTTGCTGCTGACGGCGCTCGCCGGATGCGGGGGCTCGGGCGGCTCGGACGCACCCGGAACCACACTGAATACGCCGTTGGCAACCGACCAGACCACCGTCGGCCAGATCACCGGCTTCGGCAGCGTCTACGTCAACGGTATCGAGTTCGATACGGCGGGCGCGAGCTACGAGGTCGATGACGCACTGGCGTCGGATGACGATGCGCTGGCCGTCGGCATGGTCGTCAAGGTCGAGGGTTCGGTGAACGCCGACGGTCTTACAGGTACGGCCTTCAGCGTTTCATACGACGACGACATCGAGGGCGTCGTCGAGGACCTGACGGCCACGGACGATGCCGACATCAAGACCTTCCTGGTCATGGACGTGACGGTGGTCGCCGACGCGAACAAGACAAATTTCGACAGTGACGACTCGAGTTTCAATTTCGATACGATCGCAGAGGGCGATGTCGTTGAAGTGAGCGGTGACTATGGCCCGGATAATCGTCTGTACGCGACCTACATCGAGGAGCAGGGTGCGGACGACAACGAGTACGAGGCAAAGGGCACAGTTTCGGATTGGGACGGAAGTGAGACCTTTGTGCTCAATATGCGCGGTGGGGCGACCCTGAACGTACAGCTGGACCCCAACGGCGCACGGATTCCCGACGCCGGTATCGAAGATACGCAGTTCGTCGAGGTGGAAGGCACGATCGAGGATCCCGCTGCTGCGGAGAGGACGTTGATCGCGTCCAAGGTCGAACTCGAGGACGACGACAGGCTGGACGACGACGACAACGAAGTCGAGGTCAAGGGCATGCTGAATTACGACACGGCCTCCGGGACCTGGTTCGTCAAGGATATCGCGCTGACTTTCGACGGCGGCACCGAATACGAGCCGCTCTCACTGGAGAGCATGCTCGCGGACCAGTCTGCCGCCGGTCTGTATGTCGAAGTCGAGGGCGAACATGTCGGCGATGTACTGCAGGTCGAGGAAATCGAGCTCGAGGAAGACGAGTTGGGCTTCAAAGCCGTCGTCGCCGGCAAGTCGGGTGGCAATACCCTGACGCTTTCCTTCGGCGACGCGCGGGGCACGGTGGACGTCATCGTGAACAACGAAACCATGTTCCGCGACGACGATGTCGTCCAGTCGATCGACTACGGCTCGATAAACGAGCTTGACAAAGTCGAGATCGACGCGCGCTGGGGAGATGATGGCGCGATTTATGCCTCCAACCTGCACCTCGAAGACGGCTCGGACTACGAGATCGAGGGTCCGGTGGAGGCGGTGGGTGACCGAACCCTGCAGGTCCTTGGCGTCGTCTACGACACAGACCCCACCATCACGGTCTTCGAGGACGGTATCCCGGTCGATGGCGACTTCGTCGAGGTCGAAGACGAGACCGGCGACGGTATGGCAGACACGGTAGAAATCGAAGATTAGTCCCCGCTTACGCGATTTTTACCCGCGTTGGACCGGCCCCTGGGCCGGTCTTTTTTTTGCCTGCAACATCCGCGGCGGCGCATTGATACCGGTATTTCTACCTGTTTAATTCATCTCTCTTACTTAGATAATTCTAATAAATAGATGGTGGAGCCAGGCCTTCTCGCTGTTCCGGGTGCTGCAACGGCGGGGCGTCGAATCGGGACTCGTTTACTACCCGGACGAGAACCACTGGATCCTGACGCGCGAAAATTCCGTGCACTGGTACGGCGAGTTCAGGGACTGGATCACGCGCTTTGCGTCGCCCCGGCCCCGGTAATTGGAATTTGCCCGATAGTTCGGTGTCCAAGCAGGTATTCGTCGGTCGGGGGATCGCGTGTCTGACAAACAACCTGGTATGGCGCGACGGGAATTCCTTGCCGCCATCGGCAAGGCCGTCGGCGGCTCCGCCATGTTGCGCGCCATGGCGGCGATGGGGATCGGTACTTCGATCTCGGCTTGCGGTTCTTCATCAGCAGCATCGGCCCCGGGCGCGGCGTCTCCGCCAGCGCCCCGGCTGACGTCACCACGGCCCGGGGACTGGCCGGCAAGCATCGGTGCCGGAAAATCCGTCGTTATCCTGGGCGCCGGCATCGCCGGCATGGCGGCAGCATACGAGATGACGCGCCTCGGCTATGCCTGCACGCTTCTGGAAGCACGCGCTTCTGCCGGCGGCCGGGTGTTGACGCTGCGCGCCGGTGACGTTGTCAACGAGATCGATTCGTCCCAGACCTGTCAGTTCGATTTCGATGCAGAGCTGTACTTTAATGCCGGCCCGTCGCGTATCGCGCAACACCATGAGTTCCTGCTCGGTTATTGCCGCGACTTCGGCGTGAAACTCGAGACATTTACGAATGACAACCGCGGCGCCTGGCTGCATTCACCAGGCGCGTTCGGAGGCCAGCCGCAGGTCGCGAGGCAGGTTCTCGCCGACACGCGTGGTGGTATCGCAGAGCTGCTGTCGACAGCGATCAATCAAAATGCGCTGGACCAGGCGCTTACGGACACGGACAAGGCCAATGTCCTGGCAATGCTGCAACAGTATGGCGACCTCGACATCAACAACCGCTATGACGGTACGCCGCGGGCCGGTTTTCCGGGCCAGGAAAACACAGGCAGCCGCCAGCGCGGCGAGCTTCTGCCTGCACGGCAGCTGCAGGAACTGGTTACGGATTTCTTCTGGGAACTGCGGCTGTCCTTTTCCCAGGGCTTCGATCAGCAGCCTGTGATGCTGCAGCCGGTCGGGGGAATGGACAGGATTGCTCGTGCGTTCGAGTCGCAAGTCGCAGCCGACATCGTGTTCGAAGCTGCCGTGACTGAAATTCGTAAGACGGCCAGCGGTGCCCGCATCGTCTACGACGACCGATCCGGCATGCCTGCGACCATAGAAGCCGATTACTGCATAGTCACGATACCGGCACCCGTACTCGCGGGAATCACCAATGATTTCTCGACAGCCCATCAGGCGGAGATCGACGGTTTTCAGTATTCCTCGGCCGTGCGCGTGGCATTCCAGGCGCCACGCTTCTGGGAGCACGAGCACAATATCTATGGCGGCATCACCTGGACTGATCAGGACATCACGCAGATCTGGTATCCCAACCATGGATTCCAGAATGCGAGCGGCATTATCGTTGGCGCCTATATATTCGACGGTCCGGCCGGCGGCAGGTTCACGGATATGGCGCCGCAGGCACGTATCGACACGGTGAGAACGCAGGCCTCAGGCGTGCATCCGCAATTCCGGGACCAGGCGAGCCACGGCATCAGCGTGGCCTGGAACAAGATACCGTTTCAACGTGGTGGCTGGGGAACGTCGATTCCGTCGGTACTGCTGACGGCAGACGACAATATCTTCTTTGCGGGCGAACACCTGAGCATTCTCCAGGGCTGGCAGGAAGGTGCGATCCGGTCAGCGTATTTCGCCATCGACCAGATCGTAAACCGCGATCTCGGGACTTAGTCCTCGAGCCCCAGCCGATGACCATCGGACTCTAAAAAGTTATTTTTTTCAATAAGTTACATTAATCAGGAGAATATTCGGGACCTGTTTTCCCTATCAATGCGTCTTTGCCCGTAACTGCACTGCGAACCATGCAGTCACACACGATCTGAAATCGAAAAAGGAAAGGAGCAAAGACGATGTCCGATAAAAAGAAACTGGTGGTAGTGGTCACGAACGGATTCAACGATGAGCGCTCTTCGGTAGCCTGGAGCGTTGCGAACGGCGCGATCGGCAGCGACATGCAGGTAACGATGTTCCTGGTTAGCTCGGGCGTCGACTGGGTGAGGAGAGGTGCCGCCGATCAGGCGCGGCTCAATCCCCTGGACCCGCCGCTCAAGGACATGATCCAGACAGTGATCGACAATGGCGGTAGGATTCTCGTATGCCCGCCCTGTGCCGGCGTACGAGGGTACGACAAGGACGATCTTATCGATGGCGTAACCCTTGCGGGTTCGGTGGCGATGCTGGACGAAGTCCAGCAGGGCGCGTCCACGCTTACGTTCTGACCACCTTCTTCAGTCGCGGGATAGAGGAAACCATGGACCCGCTGTACGGTACGGCGCTGCGCCTGACGCGGACAGGCGCAGACGCCGAGGATCTCGTCGCGGAAACGGTCACCAAAGCGTGGTCGGCGATCGATACCTTGCAGGACAGGCAACGATTCCGGCCATGGATATTCCGAATCTTGCACAATTGCTTTATCAGCAATTATCGCCGCGAGGCCGTTCGTCCGAGGGAATCGGCTTACGAAGAAAATGACGATGGCGGTCTCGTGGCGCTACTCAATACCCAGCCGGACGAGTTCCTGATCTGGTGGGCGAATCCCGAGCGGCAGTATTTCAACAATATGCTTGGTTCTGCGATCATGGCGGCCATCGACGATCTCCCCGATGCTTTCCGTACGACGATTATCCTGATCAACGTCGAAGGTCTGACCTACGACGAAGCGGCGGAGGCGCTCGGCGTACCACCAGGTACGGTTCGGTCGCGAATGAAACGCGGCAGAACCTTGCTGCAAAAAGCACTCTGGCAACAGGCGCGCGATGCGGGCTTTGCGGGTCCAACCGAAAACAGCAGGCACAAAGCATGAATAGCGACAAAGAATCTCACAGTCATGACGATATCGGCTGCCTCGCAGCCATCGAGGCGTTCTATTCCTATCTCGATGGTGAATTGTCCAATCCGAAGGCTATCGAGGATTTCGAGCACCACATGGGTCATTGCCGGAGCTGTTTTTCGAGACAAGGCGCCCGAAGACCTGCGGGATCGTGTGCGTCGCCTGATGGACGAGTTCTAGATCCTATGCGGGTGGTGAGAAATAGAGCTGCGTGACCAAGGCTATGTGCGCCATGGAGTGAGCGAGGATTACGATCCAGAGGTTGCGGCCGCACAGCAGGCAGGCGAACCCCCAGACGGCGCCCATGATCGCGGTGACGAAAATGCCCCCAAGTCCCCATTGGAAGTGCACGGATCCGAATATCAGTGTCTGCACGAGAACCGCGTAGACGGCAGCGCCCTTTGCGCCGCCAAAGACAATCACCAGCCGCTCGATCAGGAAACCGCGGTACAGGATTTCCTCGGGAAGCGGCGGCAGGGCATCGATCTCGCGGCGGTCGATCGCGATACGCTCCTCGATGACCGGGCGGGAACGTGGTCCGGAGTCCTTGACGCTAGGGACTAGCGCCGGCGACCGATCCGGTGGTGTCGATCGCAACTTGTTGCAGGACAGCCTGCAGCAGTGCCAGGTGCGGGAACTGCGCATCCGTTTTCCGGTGCGCGAGCAGCGGTGACTCGTCTTCGATATCGAGGGCGACGGCCCAGTGGTCTGCATCAAGGTAGCCTAGCAACGTCGAGCCCGGGATCAGGGCATCGTGTACCAACAGCTGGCCGTCGTTTCGCCGGCCGTGCTTGAGCAACGACTTCCAGGACGGGACGAGTGCTCTTGCAATCCGGTCGTGCGTTGTGAAAGCCCCAAGCGAGTAATATCGAACGTGCGAGGGCAGTTCATTGTCGTGCAACCACTGGTCACGGACGTCTGTGCGCAGGCTGTCCACGACTTCGCCATCGCCCGGCGGGCAGTGGCCTGACGGCAAGTGCGAAAACAGGAAATCGTAAAGTCCGTCGAAGGTTTCGGCCAGCGGTGAGCCAGCGACGGATCCGGCAACGCTGACAATCGCGGCCACCTTGCTCGCGTGGCCGGGAAAATCCACGAGAAACTGCAATATGTCACTCGTGCCTTTCGAGTAGCCGACGAGGACGAGCGGAATGTCGGGCTGGACAGGCCATTGCTCGAAGAATTCGGCGATCTCGCGAGCATTGTGCGCCGTTCCGGATCGCCCGCCGACGACAATCGTATCGATACGGTGACCGCGGTCACGGAGCGGACCGATTGCCGATCCGAACGGCCTGGCGTCTTCACCGAAGCACTCACTGAAGGCGCCCGTTACCAGGAGTACCTGCAGCGGAGACGAGACAGCAGGCTGCCATGTCTCGGGCCCGGGCGGCTCGTCATCGAGGCGATGCAGCCAGAATTCACACGAAACCCTCGATTGGGCATCCCCAGGATGTTCCTCGAGCGACTCGCAAAAAAGTCGCCGGAAACCGGGCCTGCCGTCGGCGATTCCAGCCGGCGCCTGCGAGGTCAGGTGAGGAGACGGCGCACGACGGAGTTCGTCCTTGGTGGGCATCGAAACGCAGCCGACCAGCAGAAGGCTGGCCGCAATGGCGAGCGCGAAAACCCTGAAGATGGGGCAGCGGTCAACTTGCATGTTTCTAATCCGGTAGTAAGCCCTCTCTGGCACCAGTGCGTTTGCTGGAGCCGCAAGCTGAGGAGGATTCTATCGTGACAAGGTGTCCCGGGTATTGCCAGTCGCCAATCGGGCCATTGCAGGCACGGTTACGGGGTCCGTATTTGCCTCAATTGCGCCGGCGCCCGTCTGGCCTCAAAGTGAACCGTGAGTTCCTGTACGCCCGAACGGGTGAAGGAGGCACGTATGGCTGCCATCAACCTGCTGATAATCGCGGCATTAATTGCGACCGTGGTGGTTTTGACGCTCGGTCTGCGCTCGATGGCGAAAGGCGGCGCCTACGATGCGCAGCATGCCGAGAAATTCATGTGGGAGCGCATCGCACTGCAATCCCTGGTCGTCATTCTGTTGATCGCGGCGACCATCCTGCTGAACGCCTGATCCAGCGCGCCGCGGCGCGATCAGGCGGCAGCAGCCGCGATGCCGCTGCCGTTCCCGAGACTACGCTAAACTCGAGGTCTCGTAGTTCCTGACGCGCGCAATATGAATCTCAGCCAGTTCGAAGCCGTCATCCGGGAGACCATGGGCGGACTCCCGGAATGGGTGCAGAATTCGCTCGACAACATCGAGATCCTCGTTCTCGAGAAAGCCGATGAAGACCTGGATCCGGACGGGGAGGGTCTGCTCGGACTGTACCTCGGACTGCCGCTGACAGAGCGCGGCGTTGATTACGCGGGGGAGTTACCGGACGTTATTTACGTTTTTCGCCAGCCGCACCTGGAACTCGGACTGCCTCCGGACGAACTTCGCGAGGAGATCGTCCGGACGCTAATCCACGAAGTTGCCCATTATTTCGGTATCGACGACGATCATCTCGACGAGATCGGCTGGGGCTGATCCGGGTCCGGGTCGCCGAGTGGCCGGTATTCGACCAGTTGCGCTTTCGACTTGATGTCGTCGTCTTCGCGGTAAACGATCATGACCGGCGCATAGTCCAGCGCTTCTGCGCAGTGCAGTGACCAGCTCTTGTTCTTCTTCTGAGACGAATAGCGAATCTCAACCGTCTCGTATTCCCCCAGCTTCGTTTTCACGACCTGGCCGGGGAATACCTCGAACTCGAAGTCGCGCCAACGAGCCCGGTCAAAAACCGAGATTCCGGTCATGCTGGCACCCGTATTCATCGCAAGCATCACCGCAACATGCGCCGAGATGCGATTGTGCCCGTTCGGGAGCAACGGTTCGTCCACCGCTCTCTCTTTGTAGACACCGGTCACGCGGTCCGGGGGGGTACCAAACAGGTATTCGGTGTTGCGTGTCGGGTTCGCAATCGTGTCGGTGCTGCGGTAATCGATCGGCCTGAGCTCGCCATCTTCGATTTTCAGCGACGTGGTTTCCACGATGCTGCCTCGCCTGAAAACCGAAACGATTCCGCGTGGAGTCAAGGACGTTTCGTAGATGTAGGCTGTCTCTTCGGCCTGTCGGAGTTCCAGGGTCATCTCGCCGCGCAGGATGCCGTAGCTGACCTTGTAAGTCGCGCTGAACAGCGGTACGGGTTGCCCGCAGGCAGCGGTAGCCAGAAACAACACCGAAATCAAGGTGATGCAAAGGGCGGCAGAGTCCCTTAGGCTACGTACTTTTGGGTATTTCACGGCGTTCCTCGTCCGGGTCAAAATAGGTCAGATGCGCAGGATAGATTTCACACGAACGATTATAGCGTTGCCGCTGCTGGTGATCAGTGTACCGGGGTGGGGCAGCGGCGTGGACGGTTTTGCGCTTCGAAACCAGCATCCGTTCCTGCATATTTATGGATTGCCGCCCCTGCAGGACGCGGCACTCGGCGAATACGGAAAGAACGACTACGGAATCACATTCACCGTCGTAAACAACGCCGAGGTCAAGGACACGGAAGCAGAGTCGATCAGGCTCGATGGTGAGACCTATTTTGCTGATTTCAGGCTGCGTCGACGGGTACACGAGCGCCTCGAGATCGGTATTGACGTACCGTTCGTAAAGCACTCGAATGGCGTTCTCGACGACCCAATATTTGACTGGCACGATTTGTGGGGCATGTCCAACTCGAAGCGTGACGGCCCGAGCAACGAGCTCAATTATCGCTACTTTAACAATGGCTCGGTCGAGCAGCAGATAACGTCGTCGAGTTCCGGGATCGGTGACGTGCAGCTCTCTGCCGCCGTGCCGTTTGTCGCAGGCGGCGCAGAGGGTTCGAGGCACGTGACGATGCGATTCAGCGTGAAATTACCGACCGGCGATTCCGCTGATCTGCACGGCAGCGGCGCGGCGGACGCGGCGCTGGGTCTCTATGCCCAGGATTCCGGGACGCTGCTGGGCAAGGATTTTGCCTACCTCGGATTCGCGGGCGTGCTGGCGCTGGGGGACGGGGACGTGCTCACTGAAATGCAACACAGTGCCGTGCCCTACGGAGGAGTCGCCGCGACCTGGCATGCGACGGAACAGTTCGGGATTACAGGGCAGCTACAGGCCCAAGGGGCTTACATCGACAGCGAGCTGGACGAACTGGGCGGCAGTTCCATACAGCTGACCGTGGGTGGCGTTTACAGATTGCTGCGTCACGGCATAACATTTAAATTTGCACTGGTGGAGGACGTTATTTCAGACGCAACCCCTGATTTCGCGGTTCACCTTGCCATTCATGTTTCAGGTGGCCGTTGATGAAAGGAATATCAACGCTTGGCGGAGTGACGACGAGGTTGTTGGCCGCATTGATTCTGGCACTCAGCGTCGTGTCGGGCCTTGCATGGGCCGACGAAATCGAGGTTGTAACGCGCGACCCGGCGGACGAGGTGGAATTTTACCGCGACGGCGCCGGGCTATGGCGCGATACCAAGTACTTCCTGGGCTACCAGTTCGGGGCGATCGCGATTCTCTATGCAATGCCGGAGAGCGTTCTGTCTGGTGGGAGAAGACGACCCACCCCGAGAACGACTCCGACGTCTTCTACATCAATTACATATTGCACCCGTACTGGGGCGCCGCGTACTTCGTTCGCGCGCGCGAGCGTGGCTACAACAACTGGCAGTCATTCGGGTACTCCACGCTGCTGTCGAGTATTTTCGAGTTCGGTATCGAGGCAATGGCCGAGGAGCCGTCGAAACAGGATCTCTGGGTGACCCCGGTTATCGGCTCGATGGTCGGGATGTACTTTATGCACCTGCGGGGGAACGTGCGTGCCCGCGATATCGAGCGCGGCTACCGCTCGACCGGCGACAAGTGGGTTTGGGTGCTCACCGATCCGCTGGGCTCATTGAACCGGCAATTCGACAAATGGTTCGGCTGGGACACGGAAGTCCAGCTCCGTCCCTACCGTGCTCGCGTTGAGGGGGAACCTCGCGGCGTTGCCGGACCGCCGAATGCTGCAGACAGCGATTACACTTACGGCCTGCAGCTGCAGATGAGCTGGTAATTCAGTACGGACGTGCCGGGCTATCGGGCCGCTTTCAGCAGCCTTGAATCGACTTCGAATTTCGAGCCGTCCAGCGCTTCGAGATTGATCTCCCAGACTTCTTCGTCCGGTATCTGGGTTCGTTCCAGCCCCGGCAATTCACGTTCGTCGTCGACCTGCAGCCCCCAGATGCGGACGTGGCGCACACCGGCAACCGGTATGCGCTCCGCGTCAAAACGCACGCGCAGTTTCTCGTCGACATCGCCCCCGGCCCATATCGCGAAACCGCATTCCGCGATCGCGGCCACCTCGGGGGGCATGTTCCTCGGGTCTGAATCTGTCATCGAAATCACCTCCGAAGGCCATCGTAGAATCGATTCCTGCGCGCCGATATCCGTAAATATGCCAATCGACGTTACTCGAATGAGAGGCGGGCGCTAGTTGGTGCCTGCCTTTTTCGGGGTCAATCGCAGCAATCGACCGCCCTTCTTGTCCTCTAACATCCAGATCGCGCCGTCCGGTCCCTGCACGACGGCGCGCATGCGTCTGCCCATGTCGAAGCGCTCCGCTTCACGCGCAACGTCTCCTTCGAATTCGATGCGCACGAGGGACTTCGACGACAGACCGGCGATAAAGCCGTCGCCGTACCAGTCTGAAAACAGTTCGCCGTCGTAAACCATAAAGCCGCCCGGCGAGATGACAGGCGTCCACCAGACCACCGGCGCAGCGAACTCGGGATGCAGGGCAACGTCGCCGAGACCGCCCTGGCCGCCATAGTCGACATCGGGAACGCCGTCCACCGGCTGCGACCTGATGCCGGCCCCGTCAACGACCAGCAGGCGCCCGGCTTTCTCGGTGACCAGCAGGCGCCCGTCCGGCAGAAACGCCATCGCCCAGGGCTCGTCGAATTCTGCAATTGCTTCTACAGCGAAGGGTTTTTGCGCATCCGCGTTTGCGCAACCGGCAATCAAGACAGTGGACAGGGCAAGCAGGAATCGGGACACGGCGGTTACCGGTACTTGGATAGAATTTATAAGTGTAGTATTGAGGACAATCCCGCGCCCGTTGCCGTTACAAACGAATACACAAATCATGAGAATCGATGCGATCGCCATTGGCCACAATCCCCCGCAGGACGTCAACGTTATTATCGAGGTACCTCACGGCGGTCAGCCCATCAAGTATGAAATGGACAAGGAAGCAGGCACGCTGGTCGTCGACCGTTTCCTGCATACGCCGATGTCTTATCCCGGCAATTACGGGTTCGTGCCGCATACATTGTCGGAAGACGGCGACCCCATCGACGTGCTGGTAGCCAACTCCCGCGAACTCGTGCCCGGCTGCCTGATCAACGTGCGCCCGATCGGCGTGCTCGTCATGGAGGACAACGCTGGGCAGGACGAGAAGATCATCGCCGTGCCTTCACCATCGTTGACACAGCGCTACGATCACATCAAGGAGTACTCCGATCTGCCGGAGATTACGCTACGCCAGGTCGTGCATTTCTTCGAGCACTACAAGGACCTCGAGCCGGGAAAATGGGTCCGCATCGGTGATTGGCATGGCTCGGATGACGCCAGGCGCATGATCGTTGAGGCTATAGAGCGCGCAAAGTAGCTACAGAGCGTCGAAGAAGGTCTCCATCTGTTTGCGTTGCCCGGCATCGGGCATGGGGCCCTGCGCGGCCCCGAAGTTGTCGTCCACGTGTCGCGCCTTCGTCATGCCCGGGATCGCCACCGTGGTGGCCGGGTGCGACAGCGCATACTTGAGCAGGAATTGCGCCCAGGATGAGATTTGCAGTTCGGCCGTCCACGCGGGCAGCGGTCTGTCGCCCACCGCGTCGAAGATCCGTCCGCCACCAAAGGTCCGGTTCAGCATGACCGCCATGCCTCGGTCGGCCGCTAATGGCAGCAGACGTTCGGCGGCTGCCCGTTGCTCCACGGAGTAGTCAACCTGGATGAAATCGAGGTCGTGCCGCAACATGGCCTTTTCCATCTCCTGGTACTGGCTGGACCGCGATGTCGTCAGGCCGACATAGCGAAATTTGCCGTCCCGTTTGAGTTCATGCAGCAGGGGAATGTTGTTCTTCCAGTCCCGGAGGCTATGCACCTGCATCAGGTCGATGGTATCGGTACGCAGTTTACGGGCCGACTCGCGTGTCTGAGCCAGGCTGTCGTCAGGCCCGCTGTCGCGGTCGACCTTGGTTGCAATGAAAAGATCTTCCCGAATGCCGAGTTCGTGCATGAGGTCACCGAGTACGCTCTCCGACGTGCGATAGCCCGGTGCGGTATCGATAACGGTCCCGCCCAGCTCTTGGAAACGCGCGAGGGCATCCCGGAGAGTTGCTCGTGCCTCGGCCGAGTCTCCTACGCCGTATCGATTCGTGCCGAGGCCCATGATCGGGATTGCCTCACCCGTGGACGGGATCTTGCGCTTGATGATGCTCGCGGGAGCTGCCAGCGAAATGGGAGTAGCCGCAGCGATTATGCTGCCGGCGGCGAGCGCCGTTTTCGTGAAGTCGCGGCGACTGATTCGGCCCACTGTTGTCTCCCGTAACGCCTCGATAATACCGTATCATGAGAGGCGGGCAGCAAACCGAGAGACCGTGATGGCAGGACTGTATTTCGAAGAATTCTCGGTCGGACAGATATTCGACCACCCGATTCGACGCACGATCACCGAAGCAGACAATGTGCTGTTCACGACGATGACGCACAACCCGGCGTCCCTGCACCTCGACGCCGAGTACATGAAAAACACGGAGTTCGGCAAGCCTTTGGTAAACAGCGGCCTGACGCTGGGATTCATGGTCGGCATCTCGGTCAACGACACCACTCACGGGACAACGGTCGCCAATCTCGGCTGGGACGAAGTGCGTTTTCCCAGGCCGCTGTTTCATGGGGATACGATCCATGTGCAGACCGAGGTGCTCGAGGTTCGCGAGAGCAAGTCGCGCCCCGACAACGGCATCGTTACTTTCGCCCACCGCGCCTACAATCAGCACGACGAACTCGTCGGCGAATGCAAGCGGATTGCACTGATGTTGAAGAAGTCGAAATGATTCGAAGTTTCCTGTTTGTGCCGGGTGACAGCGAGCGCAAGCTCGAGAAAGCGTCGGGCGCCGGGTCGGACGCCATCATCGTGGACCTGGAAGATTCGGTAACCGCGGAAAGCCGGCCGCGGGCACGCGAGCTTGCCCGCGAGTTCATCGACGGTCGTGACGACGTCTGGCTGCGAATCAACCCGGTCGACTCCGGCGAAGCATTGGCCGACCTGCAGGCCGTGATGCCGGCGGCGCCGAGCGGCATTGTCTTGCCGAAGGCCAGGAGTGCTGACGACGCGGCGCGGCTGGCGACCAAGCTGGATGAGCTCGAAAGCCGTTACGACGTCGCGGCCGGAACGACCAGGATTCTTCCCATCGGCACCGAGCGGCCCCGGGCGCTGTTTTCCCTGGAAAGCTACGTCGGCTCGACCCCGCGGCTCGCCGGCCTGACCTGGGGTGCCGAGGACCTGAGCGCTGCGTTGGGTGCGAGAGCCAACCGCGACGAGGATGGCAACTGGCTGTCGCCTTACGAGCTGGCGCGCTCGCTGTGCCTGTTCGCGGCCGCGGCTGCCGAGGTCCCTGCCATCGATACGGTTTACACGGATTTCCGCGACGCGGAGGGGCTGGCGTCCTTTGCCAGACGGGCGGCGCGTGACGGTTTTACGGGAATGCTCGCCATCCATCCTGCGCAGGTGGCGACGATAAACGACGCATTTACGCCGAGCGAGGATGAAGTCATACGGGCGGAGCGCATCGTCGCGCTGTTTCGGGACAACCCCGGGGCCGGGGCGCTGGCGCTCGATGGCGAGATGATCGACAAACCGCACCTCGTGCAGGCAAGGCGCACGATTGCCCTCGCGACAAGGCTAAGAACAAGGCAAGAAGGCTGAGGCAAGCACCGATAGTTATCTGTATCGGCGACACCCGGCCGCTGGCCGAACCTGCCTGCACAGACAACCTGATCAAGAATCGCCGGAATCGAGCGTCGTTAGCGGGAGAATCAGGCCTTGGCCTGATCGGCATCGTCGTCGAAGACGACGGTGTCGGATTGCGCCTCGAGGTCGTCGAAGTCGACCAGTTCGTTGAGTCCGCTCAGGTCGCCGATGTCCTCGAGTACCTCGCCAGGCGCCTTGTCGGTTGCGTGCTCGATCTGGTCGGAGGGCTCTTCGGGGCTTTCGTCGGCCCCCGCCTGCTCGGCCATGAATGCTTCCTCGCTTAGCGGCTCTAGTTTCAACTTGGGAAGCGGGTGGCTCAGGCGGTGCTCGCGCAACGATTCGATAATATGGCGCTCGTAGGCTTTGACGAATTCTTCCGCAAACATTTGCGGGAAGCGGCCGCCGCCTCTCTCCGTCATGATCGGGTAGAGGTCCTTGTAAAGGCCCCAGTACTTGAGTTGATTCAGGATCTGGAACAATGGTTTGCGGCCCAGGGACCGCTCGAAGCTCGCGGTGAGTTCTTCCGGGTCAAAACGCTCTGAAAACTCGATGAACGCTTCGGTCATTGCGTCAAGGAAGGCTTCCTGGTGTGCCAGCAGGTCCTGGCAGACCTCCCGGACGGCGTCGCGGGGGCCCAGGTACTCGCCGTCGCGTCCGACCAGCAGCTGTTTTACCAGGTCGCCGGTATTCTGTGACAGCTTGATCGGGTTATTTTGCCTCGGAAGAATCGTCGTCTGGTCGAGACGGAATGTCGATTTCAGCTCGGCCCGGTTGTGTAGCATCTTTTCGATGCCGCTAATAAATTCGCGCAGAATCTCACCCGCGTTGCTCATGGCCTCGGCGACGTCGATCGACGGATGCAGTTCCGCGCGGCTGATTTGCAGACCGTCGAGGAATGCGTCGAAAAGATCGTCTTGTGAAACGCTGACCCGTGAAGGCTCGGGCATCTCCGGTTCCAGCACCGGCGGCACGGGATCTCCCTGTTCATCGGCCGCTTCAGCAGGCAATGCATCGTCGTCGCCGGTATAGAGGACCGACTCGAATGCCACATCGCCTGTGATTTCATCTTCGTCGAGCAGCTGAACGCCGGTCTTGATCCGGTCTTCCTCCACGAGCTGTTCGATGTGATCCGGCACCACGGTGGGTTTGGGGTCCGCGGGCATGTCCAGGTCTTCGCCTTCGTCGATGGAGACGAGGATATCGAAGTCGCCCAGGTGGAGATGGTCGCCGTTGAACAAGCGGCGCGGGTTGCCTTTGCCGATCGGTTTGCGCTCGTCGTTGGCGTACACGCCGTTGGTACTTATGTCGACGATATAGTAGATCCCGCCTTTGCAGTCGATCGTGGCGTGCTTGCCGGAGATGAACTTGTCCGGGTCGGGGAGTATCCAGTCGTTGTTCAGGGAACGGCCGATAGTGCCGCCCTCTGCCCGGAACTCACGCACCGCATCGTCTCCGACGATGTCGCGGTGTTCGCTGATGATTTCCAGTTTGAGTGTCATACTCGTCCTGTAACCTCGCCGCCGCACGCGACTATCTCCGCACGGTCAGTGGCCAAGTACAAATAGTGCGCCGGATGAAGGGCTTACGCTGCCAATTAGTTCACATAATCGGGCCGAAAATAGCGCGCGGCGCCTTGAGAACGTGAACTGATGACCAAATATGGCCATTGGGGCGGTAGTGGCTAAATTACCGCCGCTGTGTCACCTTAAGCAAAATCCGATGAGCAACAAGACACTGTACAAGATCGTTTTCGTGAGCCAGGGACAGGTTTACGAGGTGTATGCACGCGAGGTCAGCCACGGCGGCCTGTTCGGCTTCATCGAAGTCGAGGAACTCGTTTTCGGCGAGCGTTCGAGCGTCGTGGTGGATCCGTCTGAAGAGCGGATCAAGTCGGAGTTTGAAAACGTCAAGCGCACCTACCTGCCCATGCACTCGATCATTCGCATCGACGAGGTGGAGAAGCAGGGCACGTCGAAGATCACCAAGGCCGAGGGCAACGTCACCCAGTTCCCGATGCCGATCTACACCCCCACTGACTCCAACAAATAGAAAGGCACGCGCCGCGGAATTGACCCGTGTGCCTGACCGATGTCGAGATATCTTGCGAAGAACCGGCATGCGCGGTAAATGGCGGACGTGCTCTGCGGGGGAGTCATTCAGGGGGTGCGCTTGCAGCGGGGTGGGGGTCTAGTATCATCGCGTGCTATCTATTCGATCCCTTGCAAGGCCGCCCCGCTTGTCGAAACCTGCCGCTGATGTCGTGACTCAGACACCCATCGACATGCTGGAACTGGCCGGTCAGCCTGCGCTGTCCGATTTCCGACTGGAGAAGCTCACGCACTCTCTGCGCAAGGCGGACGGGCGCGTCACCGGTGTCGAGGCGCGTTACACCTACTTCATCGACCTGGCTGCGAAGCTTTCCGCAGAGCATCGCGAGCGTCTCGAGGCGCTGTTGCTGTCGGGCGAGTCACCGGGCCGGCTTTCCAAAGGAGCATCGAAGCTGTACGTGGTGCCGCGTCACGGCACCATCTCGCCGTGGTCCAGCAAGGCCACCGACATTGCACTCGCGTGCGACCTGACTGCCGTACGGCGGATCGAGCGGGGCATCTGTTATGCGCTCAAGTTCGGTGGACGTCCTTCTCATGACGAGGTGCTGCAGCTGTCGCGGTTACTGTTCGACCGGATGACGGAGACCGTGCTCGAGTCGAGCGGCGATGCGCGAGCGCTGTTCCAGGCGCATGAACCGGCCCAAATCGTCACGGTGCCGTTGCTTGATGCAGGCCGCGCCGCGCTGGAGACGGCTAATGCAGATCTCGGGCTTGCCCTGTCGGAGGACGAGATCGATTACCTGGTGGCCAGTTACGCGGATCTGGGCCGCGATCCTACCGATGCCGAGCTAATGATGTTCGCCCAGGCCAATTCGGAGCACTGCCGGCACAAGATATTCAACGCCGACTGGATCATCGACGGTGAGCCGCAGGACGAGCGCCTGTTCGGCATGATTCGCACCACGACCGAGGCGAGTCCCGGCGGGGTGATCTCGGCATACTCGGACAACGCGGCCGTCATCGAAGGATGGACCACGCCGCGCCTCATGCCCGAACCGTCGAGCCGCGAGTACACTTATTGCAGCGAACCCGTGCATATCCTGATGAAGGTGGAGACGCACAATCACCCCACGGCTATCTCGCCCTTTCCAGGCGCGGCCACGGGGTCAGGCGGCGAGATTCGGGACGAGGGTGCAACGGGCCTCGGCGCAAAACCGAAGGCCGGGTTGACGGGATACACCGTGTCGCACCTGCGCATTCCCGGCTATCC
>JAACFJ010000110.1 GCA_009937505.1 Gammaproteobacteria bacterium | reverse complement strand
ACCGCAAGGGCATGTACAGCACCAAGCTGATCGACGTTCATTTCTGGACCTCGACCATTGGTGTAATCCTCTACATCGTGCCGATGTGGGTCGCGGGTGTCACCGAAGGATTGATGTGGCGCGCGGTCAACGATGACGGCACATTGACGTACTCGTTCGTCGAATCGCTCAAGGCGGTGGATCCGTACCTCGTATTCAGACTGCTGGGCGGTCTCGTGTTCTTCACGGGCATGCTCATCATGGCCTACAACGTGTGGAAGACCGTCAGTGAGCAGAAACCAGCCCCCGTGGCTGTCCTCGACCCGGCGTAAAGGAGAGACCATTCATGCGTCATGAGGTTATTGAAAAAAGCGTAAATCTGATGATGGTGCTTATCGTGCTTGCGGTGAGTATCGGTGGTCTCGTCGAGCTGCTGCCGCTAATGGTCTCGAGCGAGACGACGGAGCCCGCAGAGAATATCGAACCCTATTCGCCGTTGCGGCTTGCGGGTCGGGATGTTTACGTTCGCGAAGGTTGCTACGGCTGCCACTCGCAGATGGTGCGGCCGTTCCGCAGCGAGACGGAGCGCTATGGTCCCTACTCCACCGCGGGCGAATCGGTGTACGACCGTCCGTTCCAGTTCGGTTCGCGGCGCACGGGCCCCGACCTCGCTCGGGTGGGCGGCCGCTACAGCGATGCATGGCACCGCCTGCACCTGGAGGATCCCCGCGCACTGGTTCCCGAGTCAAACATGCCGGGTTATCCGTGGCTGAACGAGAACCTGGTTGATCCCGAGCTGGTGACTACCAAGCTGCGCACGCTGCAGTTGCTGGGCGACCCTTACACGGACGAGCAAGTTGCAGCGGCCGCGGCTCAGGTCGACGGCAGAACTGAAATGGACGCGCTGGTTGCCTACCTGCAGGGCCTCGGTCTCAATCGCAGTAATCGCAGGTAGGCCACTCAATGGATATCAACGATATTCGCGGCATTATCACGGCGATCACGATGCTGGCGTTCGTAGTCCTGAGCCTGTTCGTCTGGCGCCGTTACCGCAGGGCGGAGTTTGACGAAAGCGCACGCCGTCCGCTCGAAGACGATCATTACATTACCCAAGATAGAGCGAGTCACTCGCGGGAGAACACGTGATGCCTGCATTCTGGCACTGGTTCGTTGCCGCCGGCACGATCCTATTCATCATCTGGTGTATCTGGCTGATCGGTTGGTCGTCCAGGCAGGGGCCGCAAGACAAAAGTGACGAGGATCTCACCGGCCACAAGTGGGACGGCGACCTGGAGGAGTGGAACAATCCTGCACCCAAGTGGTGGCTGTATCTTTATTTCATCACGGTCTTCTGGGCCGTGGGCTACATGATTGCCTATCCGGGGCTTGGCAATTTCGAGGGCATGTTGGGCTGGTCGCAGACCAAGCAGTATGAGGCTGAACAACAGGCCGCGGCCGAACGCTTCGAACCGATCTACGCGGGTTATGCGGAAATGGATTTCGCAGCGCTCACCCAGGATCCTGACGCGATGAAACTCGGAGCAAGCCTGTACGCGAGCTACTGCACGACCTGCCACGGATCCGACGCACGCGGTGCGCCCGGCTACCCGAACCTGACCGACGACAAATGGAACTGGGGCAATACCGAACAGCAGATCACGATGACGCTGAAACAGGGACGCAATGCCGTGATGCCCGCGCTCGCCGCGGCGCTCGGCGGTGACGAGGGTCTCGACAATATGGTCACGTACGTTCGTAGCCTCAGCGGCCTGGCCGAAGCGGACGAGGCTGCGGCGGCGATGCAGTCGAAGTTCGTCGCAATCTGCAGCGCTTGCCACGGTATGGAGGCCAAGGGCAACCAGATGCTCGGCGCGCCGAATCTCACCGACGACGTATGGCTGTATGGTGGGGACGCCGAAGATATCCGTTACACCCTGGTCAACGGCCGCAATGGCGTCATGCCGGCGCATGGAGAACTGCTCGGCGATAACCGCACCAAGATCCTGGCGGCGTACGTTCACAGCCTCGGCAGCGGGGATTAGACCAGACCAGAAGCAGGCAGCAACGTGATTCAGGAAGAGTATCGAGGCGCCCGGCAGTGGAGCCGCAACCGTCAGGCTATCGCCATCGTGGTATGGATATCCTTCCTCAGTGCCGCAATTGGCACGATGTTGTTTTTCGCGGTGTTCGATCCGGTTAGTCTGTCGGGTATCTTCGATGAGGACCTCGACATCGGCCGTGAGGCCGGCTATGCCGCCGGCTTTTTCTTTTTCTGGGTATTGTCGGGTTTCGCGAGCGCCGTCACGGCCTGGCTGGTTCGCACAGCGCCGAGACGCGACGAGAAACGCCGCGGATGAAATCTGACGTGGACGCGAACAAGGCGCCGGGCGCGTCGATGTACGCCAGCGCGGAGAAAATCTACCCGCGCGAAATGAAAGGGCGCTGGGACAGCCTGTCGAAGCTCGCGACCATCACCCTGCTCGGCCTGTTCTACGTCGTCCCCTGGCTGACGTGGGACGACCGCCAGGCGGTCCTGTTCGACCTGCCGGCGCGCAAGTTCTACCTGGTGGGCCTGACGCTGTGGCCGCAGGACTTCCCCTACCTCGCAATGCTGCTCATCATCGCGGCCCTGTCCCTGTTCTTTTTCACGGCGCTGCTCGGGCGTGTCGGACCGAGGCGTTCATCTGGATGGAGCAGTGGACGGAGGGAACGCGTTCGCAGCGGATGAAGCTCGACAAGGCGCCGTGGAGCTGGAACAAGCTACGCCGCAAGGGCAGCAAACAATTCCTTTGGGTGACCTTCTCCCTGTGGACGGGCTTTACCTTCGTCGGTTTCTTCGTACCGGTCCGCGAACTGGGGCCGGAGTTGCTGTCTTTCTCCGCCGGCGGCTGGGCAAGCTTCTGGACGTTTTTCTACGGCTTTGCCACTTACGGCAATGCCGGCTACATGCGCGAGCAGGTCTGCAAGTATATGTGCCCTTACGCGCGCTTCCAGAGCGCGATGTTCGATAAGGACACGCTGATTATTTCCTACGACGAGAAACGCGGGGAGCCGCGCGGCAGCCGCAAGCGCGCGGCGGATCCGGAGGCGCTCGGGCTCGGCCACTGCATCGACTGCACGCTGTGCGTGCAGGTCTGCCCGACCGGTATCGATATCCGCGAAGGCCTGCAGTACGAGTGCATCGCCTGTGCGGCGTGTATCGATGCCTGCGACTCGGTAATGGACAAGATGAATTACCCGCGCGGGCTGGTTCGTTACTCGACCGAGCACAGCATGAAGAAAGGAGAGACCCGGGTCCTGCGGCCGCGCATTTTCGTATACGCGACACTGCTACTGGTCCTGGTCGCGGGGCTGGTAACCTCGATGGCGACGCGCACGCCGATCATTCTCGACATCATTCGGGACCGCAACTTCCTGTACCGGGAGTTACCGGACGGTGTGATCGAGAACATTTACACGCTCAAGGTCATCAACCAGCGCAACGATGCGCGGACATTTCAACTCGCGGTTGACGGCGTGGCCGGTATCAAACTCGATGGTGTCCCCGATCTTGTCACCGTCGATGGCGGTGGCGTACTGTCGCTACCGGTGCGCGCACGTGCGCCCGCCGACAGCGCCTATGGCATTATGGATATTTCGTTTACCGTTACAGACGTCGAAAACCCGTCCGCGATGATGACCGAGGACAGCCGCTTTCTTGGCCCTACGCCGTAAGCAATCGAGCCATGACCGATCTCGACACCAAGCCCTGGTACCGGCAGTTCTGGCCGTGGTTTATTATCGCCCTGCCCGCATCCGCAGTCGTCGCCAGCCTGTACACCGTATCACTCGCAGTGCGCACGACGGACTCGCTCGTAGTGACCTCCGACGACGGCATGGACGTCGTCGCCGGCCGGCATCTCGCAGCCGAGCGATTCGCGGCCGAGCATGGCCTCAGGGCGACACTCACGTTCGATCTCGAGAGCGGTGCCATCCACGCGAGGCTTGCGGCAGACGCGACGGTTGACTGGCCCAAGACCCTGCAGTTGCTGTTCTCTCATCCTGCGTTCGCGGACAGGGACCAAACAATCCTGATGACGGCCGCAATGCCGGACAGCGACGGCAATCCCACCTGGTCGGGCCACTTCATCAACGTGCCGGACGGGCGTTGGTATGTCGTGCTGGCCGACGGTGACGCGTGGCGACTCAGCGACAGCTGGTCGGGCGCGGCGGTGCTGCAGCTCGAACCCGCCGGCACGACGGACGATGGCAGCGGCTGAAACCTGTTTTCACTGCGCCCTGCCGATCCCCGCGAATTGCGACATCCGGGTAGAAATTGGCGGCGAACAGCGACCCGTCTGTTGCCCGGGCTGCAAGGCGGTCGCCACACTGATACGTGACGCCGGTTTCGAACGCTATTACGACTCCCGGGAGAAACCGGATCCGGGCTCGGTCCGTCCTGCAGAGGACGCGGGTGAATGGGAGGTATTCGACCGCCAGGACATGCTGGCCGCCTTCGCCTCGCTGGACGGCGCCCGTGCCGAGGCCACTGTCTACGTTGGCGGCATGTACTGCGCCGCCTGCAGCTGGCTGATAGATGCAGCCCTGCGAAAGCTACCCGGCATCGCCAGCGCCGACATAAATCCGGTCACCCACCGACTGCGCGTAACGTGGGACACGTCGTCGATCGGGCTCGGCCGCATACTGGCGACACTGGCTGACCTGGGCTACAAGCCGCAGCCTCTCGCGCCCGATTCGACCGAGCGGCCGGAGCGCGCCGAACAGCGCGCGGCCCTCAAGCGCCTGCTGGTCGCATCGCTTGGCATGATGCAGGTCATGATGTTCGCGGTCGGCCTGTACTCGGGCGAATTCCAGGGCATTGACGCCGACATGGAGCGCTTTCTTCGTCTCGTATCGTTCCTCGTGACGACCCCCGTCGTTTTCTACGCGGCGCGCCCTTTCTTCGCCGGCGCGATCCGCGGCTTGCGCGCCCTTCGTCCCGGCATGGACGTGCCGGTATCGATCGCGATCGGCACTGCGTATGTCGCATCAGTCTATGCGACCTATACCAATGGCCCGGCCGTGTGGTACGACTCGGTGGCCATGTTCGTGTTCTTCCTCACGGTGGCGCGCTACCTCGAAATGCGCGCCCGGCATCGTTCGCTCGACCGCGGTGCCGCACTCGCATCATTGCTACCGAACACGGCGACGCGGCTCGACGGAGCGCAGCGCCGGCAGGTGCCGGTCACACAGCTGGCTGCCGGGGATATCGCACTGATCCGTGCCGGCGAGTCCTTCCCGGCAGACGGCTCCGTAACCGCCGGTCAGACCAGCGTCGACGAGTCGATGCTCACCGGCGAGTCGCAACCGCAGCCGAGAATCGTCGGCGATGCAGTGATGGCCGGAAGCGTCAACATCGATGGCATCGTGGAGATGCGCGTGGACGTGACAGGCACGGACACGACGCTCGGAACGATAGGCAGGCTGAGCGAGAGGGCGCGCTATGCGCGTCCCGCGTTCGTGCAGCTTGCGGACCGCATTGCCAGCTACATCGTGGTCGCGATACTCGTGATTGCCGCAGCAGTCGCACTTGGCTGGTACCTGGTCGATCCGGAGCGGGCGTTCGTCGTCACCTTGTCGGTACTCGTAGTCACGTGCCCCTGCGCGCTCGCGCTTGCGACACCAACTGCGTTCGCGGCCGCCGGGAGCCGGCTCTCCGACCTGCACCTGCTGGTCACCAACGGCAACGCCATCGAAACGCTTTCCCGGGCAACGCACATCGTATTCGACAAGACCGGCACACTGACGTGCGGTATGCCCGAAGTCGTTCAGACAATCGTTCACGACCCGGACTTCGATGAACAGGAGTGTCTGCAGGTTGCCGCAGCGCTCGAGGTCGCATCGACACATCCGATCGCGCGCGCATTTACGCATTACGAGTCGGCGCTAGCCGCCACCGGTCTCGACATCAGTGTCGGCGCGGGCGTCGAAGGCGTCGTCGACGGCCGGCACTGGAAGCTCGGCAATGCAACGTTTGTTCCTGGCGCGCAATCGGTACCACAGGACGCAGAGGCTACGCGTGTATTCCTCGGCGCGGACGGCCGCGTTGTCGCAACCTTCACGATCGCGGATACCCTGCGGAGGGATGCCGGCAACACGCTGAAAGAACTCGAAAAAATGGGATTATCAACGTCTCTCGTAAGCGGCGACGGCCAGGCACCCGTGGCGCGGGCGGCGGCGGCGCTGGGCATCAACGATGCGCGTTCCGGCTGCACGCCCGACGACAAGCTGCAGCGTATACACGGACTTCAGCAGCAAGGCGAAGTTGTGGTAATGGTCGGCGACGGTATCAACGATGCACCTGTGCTTGCCGGTGCGGACGTGTCGATCGCGCCGTCGCACGCCGCGTCGCTTGCACAATCGAGTGCGGATGTGCTGATGCTCGGCGATACGCTGCACCCGATCGTGACGCTGATGCAGGCGGCCCGGCGCACGATGCGGATCGTCCGCCAAAACCTGGCCTGGGCGATCGTATACAATCTGTCGGCGGTCCCGCTTGCCGCAGCCGGATTCGTGCCACCGTGGCTTGCCGCGATCGGCATGAGCACGAGTTCTTTGGTCGTCGTTCTCAATGCCCTGCGCCTGAGCCGTATCCGATGAGTATTCTTTACCTGCTGATTCCACTCGCCCTCCTGCTGCTGGCCGGTGCGGTGTGGGCCTTTTTCTGGGCGGTAGGCAGCGGCCAGTTCGACGATCTCGACACGCCGGCCGTACGTGTGATCATGGACGACGACGAGCGCCCGCCGGAAGACAACAGGGAATGACGGACCTCGTAGCGGCACTCACGACTGCCGTGCTTGCCGGGCTGCTCGGCAGCGCGCACTGCCTTGGCATGTGCGGCGGCATTTCGGGTCTTTTTGCCATGCACTCCAGCGTCCGCGGTCTGCGCCGGCAATTGCCGATGGCGCTGACCTACAACGGCGGGCGGCTCGTGAGCTACATGATCCTGGGTTCCGCGGTCGCCGCACTCGGCAGTCGCATCGCCGGCCTGACGCCGGCCGCAGCCGGCCCCGTGCGCCTCGTTGCCGGCGCCGTCATCATCCTCATAGGCCTGCAGGTCGCCTTCAATATTCGCGCGCTGGCCTTTCTCGAAAGAGTTGGCGGCATCGCCTGGTCGCGTATCTCGCCACTGGCCGGTCGGCTGCTCCCGGTAAACAGCCTGCCGCGCGCGCTCGGCCTGGGGCTCCTCTGGGGCCTGCTGCCTTGCGGACTCGTTTACAGCGTGCTGCTGGTCGCCGCGACCAGCGCCCGCGCTGTTGACGGCGCCTTCATCATGCTGGCCTTTGGCATCGGCACGACGCCGGCAATGGTGCTAACCGGCCTCGGCGCGGCGCGCCTCGCGCAGCTGATGCAGGACCGGCGCACGCGGCTCGGCGCTGGTCTACTGATCGTCATGCTCGGTATACTGACGCTCTACATGCCGATTACAGCACTGATGTCGCCCGGCCCGCATTCGCACCATTGATCTGATCGCCAGGAGCCTGAGACTTGGATTTGGAAGAACTAAAGGCGCAGGCACTCGAGTACTGGGAAATCGCTGTCGAATACCTGAGCTTCCTCCCCGCATGGTTCCTGTCGACCCGTGTGGAGCCTCTTCTGGAACAGCAGGCCCGCAAGATCAGGGGCATGCCGGGCACCTTGCGCATTGTGGTCGCGTTCCTGCGCCGCATGGAGTGGCTCTTTTTCGTCATCTTCCTCGGAGTCGCCTACGTGCTGACGTCGGCAGTGGGCTGGCCCGAGAAGAACTACCTGATTTATGGCGTCATGCTCCTCGCAGGTGCATGGCTGTTGATCTCGGTGGTATCGCACGCTATTCGCAGCCGTTTTGTTGGCAGGATATTCACGGTTATCGTCTGGGTGTTCGTCGCCGCGTCGATTCTCGGAATCGTCGACGACGTTGCCACCATACTCGACGGCGTGGGTTTCACCGTTGGCGCAGTGCGCATTTCGGTGTTGAGCGTCCTGCAGATGCTGGTGTTTGTCGGCGGCCTGCTGTGGATCGCGGTCCATGCCGGCGACTTTTTCGATCGTCGGGTGCAGAAAGTCGAGGAACTCACTCCGTCCCTGCGGGTACTCCTCGGCAAGATAATTCGTATCGCGCTCGTGGTACTTGCCGTCATGGTCGCGATGCAGGCGCTCAGCATCGACTTGACCGCCCTTACGGTTCTCTCCGGTGCCGTGGGTGTCGGCATCGGTTTCGGCCTGCAAAAGGTCGTGTCCAATTTCATCTCGGGGATGATCATTCTGCTCGACCAGTCGATCAAACCGGGAGATACGATCACGCTGGGCGAGACGTTCGGCTGGATCCGCGAGTTACGCGCTCGATTCGTATCGGTCGTCACGCGAGACGGTCGCGAGTACCTGATCCCGAACGAGGACTTCATCACTACCCAGGTCATCAACTGGTCGTTTTCCGACAAGTATGTACGGCTGGACGTACCTTTCGGTGTTTCCTACGATGCGGACCCGCACCAGGTGATCGATATCGCTATCGAGGCCGCCGCTTCCGTCGATCGTGTAGTCGCCACTTACCGGCGTCCCGTGTGCTGGATGACAGAGTTCGGCGACTCATCGATCAATTTCCTGCTGCGCTTCTGGATCGAAGACCCGCAACGAGGCCTGACAAACATTCGCGGCAAGGTGATGCTCGCACTCTGGGATGCGTTCAAGGAGAGCGGCATCAAAATCCCGTTCCCGCATCGCGAAGTCATTATGAAGACACCGGTAACGGTAACGTCAACGGAGCCGCAAAGTTAGGGGAGTGTATAGGCGGGCTTTTCCTCTTCCTCGTCGGCTTCCACCAGTTCGATCCGGCAACTCATTTCCGAGAGCATTGCAAAGATCGGTCTCGTACTGATAAAAGAAGGCGCGACCAGGACGCTCTCGTGGCTGCCGATGAATTCCCGCAACCGTTCGGCGTCCGATTCGCCGAGGACCTCGAAGGCGGGTTTCAGGTTGGATTCGGCCGCCAGCTTCTGAATCAGTTCCTGTACGCGCGCGGCCCGCTCCCTGCTGACCTGCTCGGCGCGTTGCCGCGTAAACTCGACCGGGACGCCGCCGGACCTCGAGATTTCGCGCGTAAATGGCAGGCTGGCGACACGATGCCAACGATCGTCTTCCACGTACAGCGTAACAAGATCCGCCGGTGAATCCCGCAGCAGCCGCAGCGCCGCCTCCCAGAGCCGCGCGACCGGGCTGGTCTCGGTCACCGCGATAACGACGCGAAGCTTCAACTCAGTCTTCGCCACTCTTCGTCGCCTCCTTCGCAAAGCTCTTGCGCGCGGTCGCATACTCGATGAGCTGACTCTCCACGAGGCCGTTCACCGATCCCTCCGGGAAATCGCCGTCCTCGCCGCGCTCGCCGGCATCCACGCCGGTCAGGATGGCAATGGCCGCGTCGATGTGACGTACGGCGAATACCCGGAACTCGTCCCGCTTGACGGCATCGACGACGTCTTCCCGTAACATCAGGTGCTTGACGTTGTCCTGCGGGATAATAACGCCCTGGGAACCGTCCAGCCCCCGCGCTCTGCAGACGTCGAAGAACCCCTCGATCTTCTCGTTGACCCCGCCGACCGCCTGCACCCGGCCCAGCTGGTTCACCGACCCGGTAACGGCGATGTTTTGCCTGACAGGCAGCCTCGACAGTGACGACAGCAGCGCCGACAGCTCGGCCACCGAAGCGCTGTCACCCTCGACGCCACCATAGGACTGCTCGAAGACGACACTGCCGTGCAGTGACAGCGGCAGGTCAGGCACATAACGCGCCGACAGTGCCGAGGAAAGGATCATCATGCCTTTGGAGTGTATGGCGCCCCCGAGCTCGACCTCGCGTTCGATGTCGACGACATCGCCGGTTCCGACGCGCGTAGTCGCGGTGATGCGGACCGGGTGGCCGTAGCGGAACTCGCCCAGGTCGGTAACGGAAAGCCCATTGACCTGGCCGACGCATTCGCCGCTCGTGTCGATCAGCAGCGTGTCGCGCTTGATCGCATCGATGATCCGGGACTGCAGGCGACTGAGCCTCCTGCGGCCCTCGCTAACCGCTTTGCCGACGTCCCCGGCATCGACCTCGCCTCCACCGCGCTCCCGAGCCCAGTAGTCAGCCTGTTCGATCAGGTCCTCGAGCGAGCTCATGTGCATCGAGAGCCGTTCGCTGTCGTCAGCGTGGCGGGCCCGCTCCTCGATTACACGCTGAACGGCGCTGACATTGAAAGGCAACAGCTCCCTTGACTGTGCCTGCCGCACCACCAGCCTCGCGTAGCGCTCGACGTTGTCGTCGCTTCGCTCCAGGTCATCATCGAGATCCGCGGCCACCTTGAAGAGGCTGCTGAATTCGATGTCGTAGTGGCACAGCAGGTAGTACAACCAGCGCTCGCCGATAAGTATGATCCTCGCATCCAGCGGAATCGGCTCGGGCTTCAGGGTCGTCGTACTAACCCAGCCGTAGGATTCGGCGGGCGTCTCGATCTGCACCTGTTTGGCGAACAAGGCCTGCTTGAGCGCCTCCCAGACGAAAGGCCGGCTCAGCACGCGGCGCGTGTCGAGGATCAGGTAGCCGCCATTCGCCTGCAGCAGGGCCCCGCTGCGCACCAGGCGGAAGTCCGTTACCAGCGCGCCCATCTCTGCCCGATGCTCGACGCGTCCTATGATGTTCGGGTAGCTCGGGTTGGACTCGTAGATGACCGGGGCCGCGTCGGCATCAGCATTATCCACAACCAGGTTGACCTCATACTGGCTGTAGAGTTGCTCCGAGTCCCGACTGAGGAACGGCAAAGACGGGGTCTCCGTCTGCTGAAAGTCCTGCGCATTCTGGATGATGTTTTCCTGCACATCGTCCAGGTAGACCGCCACGCGGGGCAACGACCGGTATTTTTCCTTGAGATCCGCGAGTTGAAGACTGACGGCATGTGCCGTTACCTCCTGGTCGAGGGCTTTTACGCGCTCGCGGTGCGCCTTGCGCAGCTTGGGCATCATCTCGATGCGGGCCTGCAGCTCCTCGCTGAGGCGCTCGATCGCGGCCTCGATCTGTTCGCGTTTCCCCTTCGGTAACTTGTTGAATTCCTTGTCGTCGATGACCTTCCCGTCGATGATCGGCGCTAGCACGTAACCGGTGGGTGTTTGCAGGAGGCCGATACCCTCTTCCCCCGCGCGCTCGTTCAGGGACTTCCACTGCTCCTCGACCCTGTTTTTCGTGTCTTCCTCTATGGCGCGCAGCTGGTTTCTGTAGTCGTCGCCCTCGAACGCCGCCGGTATCGCAAGCTGCAGTTCCTCGATGAGATGTCGCATGTCTTCCCGGAATTCGCGGCCCTGCCCGGCCGGGAATCGCAACGAATGGGGCCGCTCCGGGTTCGAGAAATTGTTGACGTAGCACCAGTCAGGCGGCGCGCCCCTTGCTTTCGCCTCTTCGCCGACAAGGCTTTCGATCAGCGCGTGCCTGTTGCTGCCAATCGGTCCCAGCACGTAAATGTTGTAACCGGCCTTACGCATCGCGATGCCAAAGCGAATCGCGTCGATCGCGCGCTCCTGGCCGATGTGCGTGCCCACGTGCTCATCTGCGTCGTGTTCGAAGTCGGCAGGCAGCGAGCACAGCCTGCGCAGTGCATCCGGCTGGACCCGGTATTCCTGGATTGCGTCTGCTGCCATGGTCTTCCCCGTAACAGGGCTCCGAGGCGGTAGGTGAATAGCAGCACAAAGGCCGCCCGAAAAGCTATTAGGGACTACCCCGATAAGAAAGGGGCGGCTCGCGCCGCCCCAGGTTACTGACATTCCCCGTGCGTCAGGCGACCTTGACTTTGTAAGGCGTAGTTGCCTCGACTTTCGGCAGGAAGATCTCGAGGACGCCGTCCTTGAGTTCGGCCTTGGCGTCGTCGCCAAGTACCTCGAACGGCAGGAGAACCGACCGGTACAGACGGCCATAGGCCATCTCGTGACGGACGAACTCCTCTTTCGTTTCCTCTTCCTCGAATTCCCGCTTCGCCTCGATAATCAGGCGATCGCCAGAGATTGTGATCTCGAGGTCTTCTTTCTTGATACCGGGGACGTCGGCGCGTACGACGAGCTTGTCATCCCGGTCGATGATGTCGACTTTCGGAAAGACGTCGAATTTCTCGTCGAATTCGGTAAAGAACGGCCTTCTCAAGGCATACGGCTCAAAGAATCCTTCCATCCAGCGGCGTGGAAAAGCGTTCTCGAAAAACTCCTCCATGCTGTGGGTGAACGGTCTCATTGCCCTGCCTGCCTCGTGTTCTTTCTTCGGCAAAATGTTACGGACCTTGGGCATACGCTCACCTCCTTTAACTCACGTACCGGAAACGGTTTCCGGCGCAGTTTATATAAACCCTTACTGCACTGAATCCAATTCGTAGTTCTCCGGATTGCGCTTTACAGATCAGGGGTTCAACGTATTTATAAATGCGCAACGCGCAGAAAAGGCGGTGTCCAATGAGATTATCCGCTGTTTTGCTCCTGGCCCTTGTGGCCGTTCCCTTCACGGCTCAGGCTGACACACTGGCTCGCTTCAGCGGCGACAACAATGGGCGCACGCCGGTGTTCGAGCCCGGCGGCCCCTGGATGCTCTACTGGTACACGCAGAGCGACAACACGCTGCCCAAGACCTTTGAAATGCGGCTTTATGATGCGGACTCCGGGAAGTACCTCGGCACCGTCATTCAGCAGCGGATCATTGCCAACGGCAAGAAGCTGTTCGAGGATGCGGGCCGTTACCGGGTGGACGTCGTCGCCGGGAACCTCGACTGGACACTGGTGGTTTCCGAGGTTGTCGAAGACGAGGCCGCTCAGCTGATCCGCGAGAGCAGTGGGCAGCCGACGATCGGGGACTCGGCACAGCGCTACGCGATCCAGGTTGCGGAAGACGACTTCGAGTCATGGCGGCCCGTCGACGACCAGACGCTGTTGCTATTTGCCGCCGACGAGTCGCAGGGATTCCGGGTCACGTTCGACGTCCCGTGCAGGGGCCTTAAGGAAGCGACCGCGCTGACTTTCGTAAGCTCCGGTGTGGGCCGAAATGGGGAGCTGTTCGATTCGATCATGCTGGATGACGGAACGCATTGCGCATTCGCGCGCGTCGTACCTACCATTTTCGACTGAGTTTCCTCAGCCGGAGACGATCGCAGAATAGAACAGCCGCAGGGATACGAACACGAGGAACAATCCGAACAGGACACTGAGCTTCCTGGCGGAAAACGAGTGTGCGATCCGGGCTCCGAGAGGCGCGAGGAGCACGGTTGCTGGCGCGATCGCAGCCAATCCGGGCAAATTGACATAGCCGAGGCTGCCCGGCGGCAGTCGGGGATCGTCGAGCCCTGACAGGATGAACCCGACCGTGCCCGGCAGGCTGATCACGAGACCGAATAGCGCGGCGGTGCCCACCGCCCGGTGGATCGGCTCGTTGAAGAGTGTCAGCGTCATTACCGAGAACGTGCCGCCGCCGATGCCCATCATGCTGGAAAAGCAGCCGATGGCCGTCGGAATCAAGATCACCCAGGGCGCACGCGGCACGCTGTCCGTCAGCTCTCGGCTGGTCGGGAAAAACACCATCTTGAACGCGACCAGCAGGGCCAGCGTCGCAAACACGCCGGCCAGGACACGGCTGTGGACCTGCGCGGCTATCCAGGCTCCGAGCAGGGCGCCGATCAGCACGAATAAGGCCCAGCGCTTCACGACCCCCACGTCGACCGCCCCGCGCCGATGATGCGCCCGTGCGGAGGAAATCGAGGTCGGAATGATCGTGGCCAGCGAGGTGCCAACGGCGACGTGCATGCGGATTGCGGCATCGACACCCAGGAACCCCAGCGCTGCCTCGAGCACCGGCACGATGACGATGCCGCCGCCGATGCCGAACAACCCCGCGAGCACGCCCGCGACACAACCGGTCGCAAGCATGGCAAACGCGAGCAGGATCCAGTCTTCCATGGCGGCGGCCGGTCAGAGGCGCAGTCTGGCGGCGTGGTGCCGCAGGTGCTCTTCTATAAACGTGGAAATGAAGTAATAGCCGTGGTCGTAGCCGTCGTGGTAACGCATCTCGAGTTCGAGCCCGCTCTCGGCGCAGGCTCGCTCGAGCATTTCGGGGTGCAATTGCTCCGCGAGGAACGGGTCGTCGTTACCCTGGTCGACGAGGATTTTCCCCCAGTGACCGGCGTCGTTCACGCGGCGGGCGACCTCGCTGGCGTCGTATTCCTTCCAGGTCACGGTATCGCTGCCGAGGTAGTGGCCGAGTGCCTTGCGGCCCCAGGGCGAATTCAATGTCGTGCAGATCGGCGCGAACGCCGATAGCGATCGAAACATGCCCGGGTTGCGCAGCCCGACCGTGAACGCACCGTGACCGCCCATGGAGTGGCCCATCAGGCCGTGGCGATCGGCGTCGCCGGGGAAATTGTCGAACACTGCCGGCCGCAGTTCCTGCGTGACGTAGTCGTACATATTGTAGTGACGGGACCAGGGCTCCTCGGTCGCATTGACGTAGAAACCGGCACCGAGGCCGAAATCGTATTCGCCGTCGGGGTCGTCGGGCACGTCGTCGCCGCGCGGGCTCGTGTCGGGCGACACCAGCATGATGCCGAGCTCGGCCGCGACGCGCTGCGCACCGCTCTTCACCATGAAGTTCTCTTCCGTGCAGGTCAGGCCGGAGAGGAAGGTCACGACCGGTACCCTGCCGTCGGCTGCCTGCGGCGGCACGAACACGGAAAACCGCATGTCGCAGTGATTGGCGTCGGACGCGTGTTTATAAAAGCCGATGCGGCCGCCGAAGCAATTGGTCTCGCTAAGCGTCTCTATGGTCATGGAGACGCATTATTGTTTCAGAGCTTCTGGAATACCAGCGTCGCGTTGGTGCCGCCGAAGCCGAAGCTGTTCGACATGGCCGTCCGGATACCTGCATCAAAGATCGTCTCGGTGACAGGAGGCATATCGGCCAGCGCCGGATCGAGATCGAATACGTTGATCGACGGCGCGATGAAATCGTGCTCGAGCATCAGCAGGCAGTGAATGGCCTCCTGTGCGCTCGTCGCGCCGAGCGAGTGGCCGCACATGGATTTGGACGAGCCGTACTTCGGCATCTTGTCGCCGAACAGCTTGCGAATGGCTTCCACCTCGACGATGTCGCCGACTGGCGTGCTGGTGCCATGCGTATTGACGTAGTCGACGTCGCCTTCGGTTGTGGCTTTGGCAAGCTCCATGCAACGGTAGGCACCCTCTCCCGACGGCGCCACCATGTCGTGACCATCCGAGGTTGCACCATAGCCGACGAGTTCGGCATAGATCTTCGCACCACGCGCTTTCGCATGTTCGAGTTCCTCGATCACGAGCATGCCGGAACCCGAAGCACTAACGAAGCCGTCGCGATTAACGTCGTAGGGTCGGGACGCCAGCGTGGGCTCGTCATTGTACTGAGTGGACAGGGCACCCATGGCATCAAACATGCTCGATA
>JAACFJ010000018.1 GCA_009937505.1 Gammaproteobacteria bacterium | reverse complement strand
TGTAGCCGATGAGGTTCTGGTACAGAGCCCATCCCTTCGGGTGCCAGAATACTGCGCCCGGCGCCTCTTCCTGGAAGTGGAACAGGTCCATGACACGGCCGAGGCGGCGGTGGTCGCGTTTCTCCGCCTCCTCGAGCATGTGCAGGTACTGGCGCAGCTGCTTGTCGTTGGGCCAGGCGGTGCCGTAGACCCGCTGCAGCATCTCGTTCGACGAATCGCCGCGCCAATACGCGCCCGACACATGCGTCAGCTTGAATGACTTGCCGAGCTTGCCGGTCGAAGGCAGGTGTGGCCCGCGGCAGAGATCGATGAAGTCGCCCTGGCGGTACAGGGTTATCGGTTCGTCGGACGGGATGCTTGCGATGATTTCCGCCTTGTATTCCTCGCCGATGCTCCGAAAGAATTCCACGGCTTCGTCGCGAACCCACACCTCGCGATTAATCGCCTCATCACGGTCGACGATTTCTTTCATGCGCGCTTCGATGACCTGCAGGTCATCCTCGGTAAACGGTTCTTCGCGCGAGAAATCGTAGTAGAAACCGTTTTCGATGGCCGGCCCGATCGTTACCTGGGTGTCAGGCCACAGCTCCTTGACAGCCTCTGCGAGCGCATGCGCCGCGTCGTGTCGGAGCAGTTCGACGCCGGCGTCGGAGTCTCGCGTGATGATCTCGACCGTGGCGTCGTCCTCGATATCGCGCGTGAGGTCCCACAGCTCGCCGTCGACGCGCACGGCGACGGCATCGCGCGCAAGGCTCTTGCCGATGCTGGCGGCGATTTCGGCGCCCCGGGTGGCAGCATCGAACTGCTTCTCGGAGCCGTCGGGTAGGGTAATTGTCGGCATGTCGGTCTTTTTCTGTTCGTTGCCCGCGGGAACGGCGCGCCATTGTACAATTGGTTCCCGGTTTAAGACACCCACCCATTGATGAACAACGCCCCAGGACCATTGCCGCCCGCCGGCCACGACCACGACAGCTGCGTGTCCGCCGCAATCGAGACGGCGGAGCGACTGTGCCGCGACCGGGGTCTGCGGTTCACGGCGTTGCGCCGGCGGGTGTTGACGCTGGTGTGGGACAGTCACAAGCCCATCGGGGCCTACGACATCCTCGACAAGCTTGGTAGCGAGGGCAAGGCGGCCGCCCCGCCAACGGTATACAGGGCACTCGAATTCCTGATCGAGGCAGGCCTCGTGCACCGGCTGGATTCGCTCAATGCATTCATCGGCTGCCCCGACCCGGCCCGATCGCATGCGGGCCAGTTCATGATTTGCCGCCGTTGCCGGACGGTGCTGGAAATTGACGACCCCGAGATCGATGCGGTCGTTGCGAAAAAGGCCGAGCGGTTGGGATTCACGTCCGTGCACCAGATGCTCGAGGTGCAGGGTCTCTGCGCGAACTGCGGCGAGAGTGACTAGGCGCGGCCGCGACTTCGCGTACAATACCGCCCGGTCGAAAGCAACGAATTGAATCGATGAGCGAAGCGTCGCGGGACTTTATCCGCCAGATCATCCACGACGACCTGGAGTCCGGAAAGCACGAGGAAATCGTCACCCGGTTTCCACCGGAGCCCAACGGCTATCTGCACGTCGGGCACGTCATGTCGATCTGCCTGAATTTCGGCGTCACTGCCGAGACCGGCGGGCGTACGTACCTGCGATACGACGACACCAACCCGCACAAGGAAGACCAGGAGTACGTCGACGCCATCGAGCAGGATGTGCACTGGCTGGGGTTCGACTGGGGAGAACGCCTGACGCACGCGTCGGACTATTTCTCACAGCTGTACGAGGCGGCCGAAAAGCTCGTCGAAATGGGGCTGGCCTACGTGGACTCGCTGAGCGCCGAGGAGATTCGCGCACACCGCGGGACACTGACCGATCCCGGCACGAACAGCCCGTATCGGGACCGCGGCGTCCAGGAAAACCTGGACCTGTTCCGCCGCATGCGCGCGGGCGAGTTCGCCGACGGTGAGCACGTGCTGCGGGCGAAGATCGACATGGCGTCACCGAACATGAACCTGCGCGATCCTGCGCTGTATCGCATCCGGCATGTTGACCACCAGCGCACGGGCGACACCTGGTGCATCTACCCGATGTACGACTTCGCGCACACGCTCTCCGACGCGTTCGAGCACATCACGCACTCGCTTTGCACGCTGGAG
This sequence comes from Gammaproteobacteria bacterium, assembly GCA_009937505.1. Lineage (GTDB taxonomy): Bacteria > Pseudomonadota > Gammaproteobacteria > Steroidobacterales > Woeseiaceae > UBA1847. Next base: position 56,177 of record JAACFJ010000018.1, on the reverse strand, counting down.
TTCGAGGATCACCGGCCGCTCTACGACTGGTTTCTCGACCAGCTGCAGCCGCCGTACCGGCCGCGGCAGATCGAGTTTTCGCGCCTGAACCTCGCCTACACGATCACGAGCAAGCGCAAGCTCGGGGTGATGATTGAAAACGGCGTGGTCGCCGGCTGGGACGATCCGCGCATGCCGACGATTGCCGGTATGCGCAGGCGCGGCTACCCGGCAGCTGCACTGCGAGATTTCGTCAAGCGTGGCGGTGTCACGAAGAAAGACAAGCTCATAGAGATGGGCGTGCTCGAGAACAGCGTCCGCGAGGTACTCGGTGAAGAGGCCGAGCGGCGCATGGCAGTCCTGAAACCGCTCAAGGTGGTGCTGACGAATTATCCCGAGGGCCAGGTCGAGATGATGGCGGCGATGAATCATCCGAACCGGCCCGAACTCGGCACGCGCGAGGTTCCGTTCTCGAGGGAAGTCTGGATCGAACAGGACGACTTCATGGAAGAAGCGCCGCGCAAATTTTTCCGCCTCAAGCCGGGCGGGGAGGTGCGATTGCGCAGTGCCTACATCATCCGCTGCGACGAGGTCGTCAAGGACGACGACGGAAACGTCGTGGAGCTGCATTGCACTTACGATCCCGACACGCGCAGCGGCACGGGAACGAGCGACCGCAAGGTCAAGGGCACGATCCACTGGGTGTCGGCGGCGCACGCGGTGCCGGCGACGGTGCGTTTGTACGACCGGCTGTTCACGGTGCCGAACCCGAACGCGGCGGACGATTTCATGGACGTCCTGAACCCCGATTCCCTGGAGACCGTCGAAGCGATGCTCGAGCCGGCGCTCGCGCGCCTCGCTGCCGGCGAGGCCGTGCAGTTCGAGCGGCTTGGCTACTTCTCCCCGGACGCGCGGGACGACAGCGCCGATGCCAGGGTATTCAATCGCATCGTCACGCTCAGGGACTCCTGGGCGAAGATCGAGAAGCAGGCGATGCAGGGGCAGAACTGAGCGCTTACCGACTCAGTTCTCGAAGCGGAAGCTCAGGTCGGCGCCCGACTCTTTCTGGCCGGAGGTCAGGGTAACGCCGAAACCACGCTGCAGGTCATAGCGGACACGGATGACGTTCTCGTTGTCGAACAGTCCGATGCCGTAACTGGCGTAGACGCGCGGCGCAATGTAGGTGCCGAAGTCCACCGCACCGATACCTCTCTCGTAGTCGAAGTCGCTGCCGGTTACCAGCAAGGTCAGTGCACGCTCCTCTGTCGTCACAGGCGTCGTGTACGCCTCGATCGTCGGGCGCGAGACCGATCCCGCGACAAGCACACCGGCGCGGCGCACCTGGGTATTGCCGAAGATTTCCCGTTCCGCGCGGATGCGGAGGTAGGGATCGTCGGCGGGAACGTCGGGGAACTGCACTGCCCCTTCGGTGATCTCCAGCCTTTGTCCGAATACCAGGATCTGGCCGTCTACATCGAACTGGCCGTTTGCCATCGGTACCGGATCGCCACTCCAGGCAAGCACGGTGTTGCCCGTGACGGAAGTCTCGACGACGCCGAGATCGACGATGACGTCGTCGCCGAGCGAGACGTCGAGCGACCCGAGGATCCGCAGGTCGGCGCGTTCTGTATCGTCCGTCGGCTCTTCCGGCAGTTCCCCCGTAACGATAACGACGTCCTCGCTTTCGTAGACGCGGCTGGTGCCCAGGCTACTGGGCACAATTCGCGCACGCGGGAAAGCCAGTGTGCCGTTGACCTCGAGTTCGTTGCCGTCGAACTCGATCTGCACATCGGTATTCGCGATCGCCTTTACGTCGGGCACGTCGATGAGCGTCAGATTGCGACCCCGAAGCGTGACTTCGAGCCCGGCAGCCACGGTTTGCCGTTGACCGGCACGCGTCCGAATCTGCCCGCGTCCTTCACCGGCGAGAAACGAGCCCATCACCTCGATGCCGCCTTGCTCCTGCAGCTCGCTGCGCAGCTGGATCTCGTCAATCCTGAGGCCGATGGGCAGGTAACTCACGCTGCCGTCATCCAGCGCGACAGAGCCCGTTACCATGGGTGCGTCCAGCGTTCCGCCGAGGCCGATGTCGGCGCGCAAGGTGCCTTTTGCGTCGTCGAGCACCGGCACGAACGGCAGGATGATCCCGATGTCGGCGAGATCGACGTCGATACTGCCGCCGATGCCCGCTGCCCCCGTCCCCACAACGTCAAGCAACTGGAACTCGGCGGCAACCTGGCCTTGACCCGGCAGCGGGACGTCGATGATGCCGCCGCGCAGGTCGTCGCCACGCAGGTCGAAGCCCAGCCTCGACGGGCCGGTCGTCAGCGTGCGCTCCGGATCGTCGATGCTGGCGACGGTCCCCGCGGCCATCCTGAGATCGGCGCGTCCGGCTGACTGGCCGTCCGGCCCTGCGTTCCAGCTGAATTCGCCGCTGACGACCTGGTCGAATTCGAGCCGCGTGTCGACGAAGGTGTTGACCAGGTCGACGGGCACCGATGACAAGCTGGCCGCGAGGTCGAAGCCTCTGCCTGCGTCCCAGTTGCCGTCCGCGCACAGGCCGATGCCGCGCGCGCCGGTCAGGCAAACTCGCTCGATGTGGGCGCGACTTTTGCTCAACTGCAACGGGGCCGCCTGTTCCAGTTGTGCGTTGAAGTCACTGTGGTTCATGTCCAGCCTCGAGATCTCGCCATCCCACGCCGATGGATCATCCCAGTCGTCGAGGATGCCCCGTAGCGACAGCCCTGCGTGCAGCCCGTGGGCGTTGAAGTCCAGGTCGACGGACTGCGACTCGCGCCCCATGGCAGCGGCCAGCACCACGTCGTTCGCCTGGAAATCCTTGTAGGAGACCTGCCCGGCCGTAATCTCGGCGTCGAGCACGCGCGCGCCGTCGCCGCGATCCTCGACTCTCAGGCCTTCCACCTGGAAGCCGCGATAGGCCAGGGCGTCTGCGGACGCATCGATGCGCAGGAAAATAGCGCCCGGCGCGAGTGAAATCCTGCCTTTGGCCGACAGCTCGCCCTGGGCTCCATCGAGGTAATGGCCGAGTTCGTCGATGCTGATGTCGTAAGCCAGGCCGGTTGCCGCGTAAACCCGACCATCGAGACGGGCACTGGCTCCGCCGTGCCGTAACTCGAGATCATCGACGCTGAATGCAGCGGCTTCGTACTCGATGCCGCCGTCGGCGAACATGGGCCTGTCGCGAAACTGCCCGTGCACATCCCTCAACGTGGCGGTAATTCGAAGTGGTTGCTGTTGCCCCGACATCGCGAGCTTGCCGCTCAGTCGGGCCGGCCAGTCGGGAAACGCGGTGCCCGTCTCGATCTCGTCCAGTTCGAGTGTTGCGTTGAACGGCCGCGATTGCCGCCAGCTGTATCGGGCATTGCCGCTGATCGTGCCGCCGAGGATATCGCCCTCGATAATCTCCACCTGGGCCTCATCACGGTTACCGTCGCCGTCGATCGTGAACGTGCCCGGTGGCAGCTGCGGCACGTCGAGCTCGAGCGTTCCTGCCACGGTCCAGCTGTCGATCGAGCCGCCGACCGCGACTTTGCCCGAGCGGCTATTTACCTGCGGTTCGGTGTGACCCACCGGCCAGTGAGCGTTACGCCAGTCCAGTTCCGCCGAGACTGCGCCGGATTGAATGTCGTAATCGGCAACTGTACCGACGTGCATGTCGGTGCCGGAGAATTCGACGTCGGCTTCGGCAGCCAGGGCCTGCGTGTCGCCTCGCGCATTTGCCGACAGGGAGACAGGCGGCATTTCGGCCATCCCTTCTTTCACCGGTACCGACACCGCCGGCGCACGCACCTCGAGGTCCCAGCTCAGTTCGGAGCCCAGCCCGCGCAGGTGGCCCGCCGCCGTTGCTCCGGGTTCAACGGTGCTGGCCTGCAGCGCCAGCTCGTCGATGTAGCCGCGAACCGCGGCGCTGACGGCGTTCGACGTCGGCGGTGATCTCGTTCCTGCCGTGGAGCCACATCTGCCCGGTGCCGTCGAGGTCGTAATACGGGGTCCGGGCCTGCAGGCGGTCGATGCGGATCGCGTCCTTCCAGCCGCCCGTGATCGACGCGAAACCGAAGCTCAGGTATTCCTCACCGACGAAGCCGTCGAAGCTTGCGTCCTCGATGTCGAGTGCTTCTACGACGATCTCGAAAGGCAGCTGCAGCTTCGCGAATATTTCGTGCAGATCGGTGCTGCCGTCTCTGTTCTCTTCTCTGTCGGGGATTCGAAGACTGAATCCGGAGGCGTGGGCCTCTGTCACAAAGATGCGCACGGGCAGTACCGCCACCCGGGCGGTAAGACGGATATTGCTGACATCGATGTCGACAGCATCGTTCTCGAAGCTCAAGCTGTGCAGAGTGACGCCCCCGCCCAAACTACCCGAGACGCTGGTGGCCGACAGGGCGCCGCCGGTGGCCGATTCCGCCTGTTTCCACAGCCATTGCGCGCCTGGTTCCGTGTGCAGCAGCCAGAACCACGCGGCGGCGGCAAATGCGACGGGGGTGGCGGCCAGGAGCAGCAGTACGCGGCGCAGGCTCACAGCAGTGGCGTCCCGATCGTCAGGTGGTAGCGTATGGGCTTGCCCTCGAAGTCGATCGCCTGGGCGATATCGACACGGATTTCACCGGCGAATGAATACCAGCGGATGCCAATGCCGATGCCCCGCTTGAGATCGGGGTCATCCCAGTTATTGAAAGCATTGCCGATATCCGCGAATGCGGCACCGGACCAGGAATCGAGGAAACGGTACTCGGCCTCGGCGCTTGCTGTAATGATGTGGTTCGAACCGATGTCGTTGTTCGAGAGCCGTTCGAATCCATAGCCGCGTACGCTCATGCTGCCGCCGGCTTTGAATCGGTAGAAGTTCGGCAGTGTCGTGAACGACAGGTTCAGCGGCTGACCGCCAATATCCAGTTCGAATTGGTCGACAACAGCGTCGGTGTAACCGACCTCGCCGCGCACGTGGAACTTCAGGCGATCACCGAGCACATAACTGCGCCGCGTTGCCGCGTAGAACTGGGTAAATTCGACCGTCGAGCCGAACGCCTTGTCCGAATGGAAGATCCAGGCGCGATCGCGCCGCCCGAAGGTCTCGAACGCGCGGCCCTGCACATCGACGACTTCGTAATCGATACCGACCGAGAACGCGTTCTCGATGGTCCGCAACCGGCCCTCGAGGGCGGGATCGCTGACTCTCGTCGTCGGATCGTCCGGCGTGGTGTCCAGAAGGTCGAAGCGCTGGTCGGAATTCAGGAACTGCACGAACGGAGTGGTGAAACGCTGGGCTTCACCGCCTTTCAGGTTTTTGAGCTTCAGTCGCCCGAAACGGAGGTGACGTTCGTCGAGGTCGCCGTTTGCCAGCGTAATGAAGTCCTCGTCCTCTTCGTCGCGCTTCACCTCGAGATCCTGATTTTCGAAGCGTAGCGTGAATTCCGCATCCCACCACTGCCTGGCCCGTCCGATGCGCGGCCTGCGGTACCGGCTGCGCAACGTGAACTGGTCATCGAGTTCCTGGTAGCCGATGCCGACATCGACTCGGTCGCCGTTGGCGGACATGGGGTGGCGGCTGTAGTTCGCCTGCAGTCGTATGCCCGTGTCGTTGCCCCAGCCTAGCGCGCCGGAATAGTGGTTTCGGGTTTCCGTCCCGAGACGTACTTCGAAATCGACGGCTGGCGGATCCAGGTCCGGCCGTTCAGTTTCAAGTACCGTCACGTCGTCGAAGTAGCCCGTCTTCCAAAGATCGGTGCGCAACCGGCTCACGAGCCGCGCAGTGTACGGATCGCCTTTTTCGAAACGCGGGATGTATTCCAGGATGCCGGGCTTTATCGCATGGCCGCTGTAGGCGACGTCACCCATGACGTAGCGCGGCCCCGTGTCGAACATGAGCGCAATCGTTGCCGTGTTTTCTTCGAGATCCAGTTCGATCACGTGCTCGGTGAATTCTGCAGCGAGGTAGCCGCGAGAATTTGCGGTCTCGATGGCGACTTGTTTCTGATTCTCCCAGATCGTCTGGTCGAGGACAGCGCCCTCACCAAGCGGCCATGCTCGCAGCCAGGCAGAAATCAGGCGGTCGGTGGCCCCGGGTCCGACAGCACCTACGTCGACGCTCGCGATGCGGATCGGCGGGCCGGCCTCGACGGTCAGTTCGACGATCGCGGACCGGTCCTGCTTCTCGATGATGCGCACCGAAATGTCGGGCGCATAGTAGCCATAGGGCCGCAGGGCCGCCCGAGCATCTTCGATCGCCTTGTCAATGACTTTTTCGTGGTCACGCGGGCGCAATCGGGCGCGCGGGCCGAATTGCACAGTGTCAACGTGGCTCAGCACATTGGCGGAGAGCGTATCGTCAAGCCCGTTCACGACGTAGCTGACATCGCCATGCGCAGAAGGCGCGGCTGCGAGCAGCAGCAAGCAGACTGACTTTCGAATGTCGAACAATGCTGATTTCCTGCTCATCGGCAACTGTTGATGGTGTCAGAATTTGGACAATGAGCGGAAGATGAAATTCAGCCCACGCGATCCCTGCCAAATCAGGTTTCGATCCCGTCGCTGATCACGATCGGTGCGCCGCGCTCCAGGCCGAGCCCTTCCGCGGCATTGCCCTCGGCCCTGGCTACCTCGATGACGTCGAACGAGTTGATCAGGGCCAGGTACTCGCCAGGTTGCACTCTGCCGTAGGTCGTCTTCATCGGGAATTCGTGGCCGGCCACGGTCACGACAGGCTGCCGGAAACCTTCGATCAGTTTACGGTCGATGTTGCTGATGAGATTGCCGAAGGTATCGACGGTAATGATGACGCCGCTCACTTTGCCCGTCGAGACGTCCGGGTCGTCGACCCAGCCCGGGATCCACTCGTAGGTCGGGATACCGACGGACACGGGGTTGGTCCTCCCGGATGCGATGTCCGCGGCAATCGGGGCAAAAATGTCCCGGCCGTGGAACGTGGCACTGGGCTCGTCGAGCCCCAGTCGCTTGAAGCAGTTCAGGTCGAGCTTGAAGACCCGGGTGTCTTCTGCATCATCCAGGATTGGCGAGAGCAGGCCGTTATCGGGCGCCAGGAAATAGTGCCAGTCGTGTTGCACGAGCAGTATGTCGCGCTCCGTGCCCACGCCCGGGTCCACGATGGCCAGGTGCACCGTGCCTTTGGGGAAGTACCTGTACGCGCGACTGACCCAGAAGCCGGCTTCCGGAGGCCATTGCGCAGGGATATCGTGGATCAGGTCGATGATCTTCGCTTCCGGGAATCGCCCTATGATCACGCCTTTCATGACGGCCGTGAAGGGGCCCTTGTGGCCGAAGTCCGTGGTGATCGTGATGACGCCGGAAGGCTGCATGATTCAAATTTTATCAGGCGGTCAGCGGTTTTTCCGGGTGATGTTTCAGGAAACTGCTGCGCGCCCAGTAAATGAATATGGTGTCGATGGCCGCGATTACCAGTTTGAACAGGTATTTGGCGCCGCCGAGGGCGAGAGCGGTCCGGAGATCCACGGTGCCCCACCAGACGACCAACGAATAGATCGTGGTGTCGAGGGCCTGGGAGGCCATGGTCGAGCCGTTATTCCGCAGCCACAGCCAGCGTTCGCCCGTCCACGCCTTGATCTTGTGGAACGCCCAGACGTCGAAACGCTGGCTGATCAGGTAGGCGAGTAACGAACCGAACACGAAGCGCGGCGAGAAATCGAGGATGGTTGAAAACGCGTCCTGTATGTCCTGCGAAAAAGCGGCCGTCTTGGGGTTCGTGCTCGGCAGGTACATGAGCCCCAGGCTCATCATGACCAGCACGATGACGCTGACCGTGAAGCCCATCCAGACGGCTCGCGCGGCTTCGTGCTTGCCGTAGTTTTCCGACAGCACGTCGGTGGCGAAAAAGATGCTCGAGTAGAAGATCACGCCGAGGCTGGTTTCGAGCCCGAAAATGATGGTCAGCTTGGGCCCTTGCAGGTTCGCGAGGATGATCGCCGTCGCGATGGCGACCTGCAGTCCCGCTTTGCCGAACAAGCGATACAGAACCACCGTGCCGCCGAGGTCAAGCATCAGCGTGGTGAGCCACAAAACCTCCTGTTTGGCGGCAAAGAAGTCGATCAGGGCCTGCGGATGCCAGTCGGCATTGCCGAGAATCTGGTCGATCGTCGTCAGGCGCTTGAAGTAGTGCGCGATATCGACTTCCCAGCTGACGCCCATGCCGCCATGGATCTGCACCGCTTCCTGGCCGACCTTGCGCCCCACGGTGCCGACCTGGTATTTGATCGAGTGCATGGCGTGTTTCGCATCGGCGTCGTCCTGTGCGGCAAGCATCGTCGCCCACAGCAACAGCGAGTAGCTCTGTTCGCAGTCGGTGAACATGTCGACCATGCGGTGCTGCAAAGCCTGGAAGCTACCGATCGGCACGCCGAACTGCATGCGGTTCTTCGAGTACTCGACCGTCTTGTCCGTCATGATCTGCATGATGCCGACGGCTTCCGCGCAGACGGCCAGCGTCGCATCGTCGATGGCGGCATCCAGCGCGGCGAGACCCTTGCCCGGCTCGCCGATAACGCCCGCGCCATCCACGGCGACGTTATCGAGACTGATCTCCGCCGCCTGTTGCCCATCCACCGTGGCATAAGACCTGACATCGAGGCCATCGCTGTCGGCGGGCACGGCAAACAGCGTGATGCCGTCTTCATCGTCCTGCGCGCCAGAAATCCTGGCGGCAACGATCAGCAGCTCGGCATTGCCGCCGTTGAAAACGACACCTTTCTCGCCACTGAGTACCCAGCCGTCGCCGTCCGCCGTAGCCGTGGTCCTGATGTCGGCGATATCGTAGCGACTTTGTGGCTCCGTGTACGCGAGAGCGGACTGCAGCTCACCGGCGATGATCGGTTGTAGCCACCTTTCTTTCTGTTCCGCGCTGGCCGCGCGCCGCAAAACGCCGCCCGCGAGGACGATATTGGCCAGGTAAGGCTCGACGACGAGGCCCTTGCCAAAGCGCAGCATAAGGACCATCAGGTCGGTCGGACCGCCGCCGAAGCCGCCGTCATCCTCACTGAACGGCACCGATGTCCAGCCGAGTTCGGCAAAGGTTTGCCAGACTTCCGGGCTGTAGCCTCGCTTGCTCGCGGCGTATTTCTGGCGCGTCTCGAAGTCGTAGTCGTTGGCGATGAATTTCTCGACGCTGTCGTCGAGCATCGACTGTATTTCGTTGAACGAGAAGTCCATGTCTGTTTCCTAAAGGCCGAGCACGTGCTTGGCGATGATGTTCTTCTGGATTTCGTTGGAGCCGCCGTAGATCGATGCCTTTCGGAAATTGAAGTATTTCAGCGAGGTCTGCGTTTCGGCGACGTCACCGACCCAGTCCGCCGGATCGGAATCCAGCGTGTACTGCTCCTGCACGTAAGGCAGCGCGTAGTACCCCGCGGCTTCCAGGTAAAGCGTATCGATAGCCTGCTGGATCTCTGTTCCCTTGACCTTGAGTATCGAGGATTCCGGTCCCGGCGCCTTTCCGGACTGCACCGCAGCGAGCGTGCGCAGCTCCGTGTACTCCAGCGCCCTGAGGTCCACTTCGACAGCCGCGACCTTGCGCATGAAATTGCGATCCTCGCCGAGCGGCGTGGCGCCGCGAACGGGTTTCGTCGTTTGCTCCCTGAGATTGCGCAGCCGGTACTTGGAGATCGCGACGGCTGCAATATTGGCGCGCTCGTGCTGCAGCAGCACCTTCCCGTAGGTCCAGCCCTTGCCTTCTTCGCCGACGAGGTTCTCGACGGGCACATTGACGTCTTCGAAGTGCACTTCGTTGACTTCGTGGTCGCCCTCAATCGTGATGATCGGGTTCACGGTGACGCCGGGCGTCTTCATGTCGACGAGCAGGAAGCTGATGCCTTCCTGGCGCCGGGCGACGTCGGTACTGGTTCGTGCGAGTATGAATATCCAGTCTGCGTGCTGGCCGAGCGTGGTCCACGTCTTGGTACCGTTCACGACATAGTGGTTGCCGGCCAGGTCCGCACGCGTCTTCAGTGACGCGAGATCCGAACCGGCGCCCGGCTCCGAGTAGCCCTGGCACCACCAGACCTTGCTGGCCAGTATGTCCGGGAGGAAGCGCTTCTGCTGCTCCTCGTTGCCGAAGGTATACACGACGGGCCCGACCATGCTCAGCCCGAATGGCACGATGGGCGGGGCGTTCGCTTCCGCCATTTCGATCGCGAAGATGTGTTTCTGCACCGGCGTCCAGCCGGTACCGCCGTACTCGACGGGCCAGTTCATCCCGGCCCAGCCGTGTTCGTGCAGCCACTGCTGGAAGCGGACGAGGTCCCCGCGCCCCATGGGAACACCCTTTTCTCGCTTGCGGCGTATGTCTTCCGGGAATTCGTCTCTAAATACGGCGCGGATTTCCTCGCGGAAGGCAAGGTCCTCATCACTCAACGTCGCGTCCATGGTGCTCCTAAGTAAACGGGGTAGGGCCTTCGGGGGACCCGATTGTCACAGAATGCGTTCAAAGGTTCGAGCCAATCGTGCAGAATGTAGCAATGAGCGCGGATTCGGCGCAGGGGCCGGACGTACAGACAGGAGGTTAGCGTGTCTGAACTGAGTCACATCGACGACAAGAACCGACCCACGATGGTCGACGTCGGTGATAAAGCCGTTACGGCACGCGAGGCCCACGCGCGTGCTGTCGTCGTGCTGCCGGAGGAAGTGCTTGCGGCGCTCGACGGTGACGAAATACAGAGCAAGAAAGGGCCGGTTTTTGCGACGGCGATCATTGCCGGGGTCATGGCGGCCAAGAAGACGCACGAACTCATACCGTTTTGTCATCCGCTCGGCCTCGATAACTGCGATGTCGGCATCGCGATGGATGGTGATCGCGCGGTGATCGACTGCCGTTGCAAGGTGACGCACAAGACCGGCGTGGAGATGGAGGCGCTGACGGGCGCCAGCGTTGCGGCACTGACGGTTTACGATATGTGTAAAGCCCTGTCCCACGACATCGTCATTTCGGAAACCCGGTTGATGATGAAGACCGGCGGCAAGCAGGACTTTCATCGTGACGGCTAGCCTGGAGGAAAGCCGATGAAGACCATAACCGTGCGCTACTTCGCCATGTTCCGCGAACAGGCCGGCGTCAACGAGGAGACGCTGTCGCTGGACGCAACGACGGCTGCCGACGTGTTCGAACACACCAAGGCCCGGCACGGGTCGTCAGAGCCCGCAGGGCACTGCAAGGTCGCGATCAACGACGAGATGGCGGACTGGACGTCGCCGGTGGAAGACGGCGACACGGTGCTCCTGTTTCCTCCCGTGGCGGGCGGCTGACATGATCCGTATGACGACCGATTCGATCGATCCGGACGCCCTGCGTCGTGAGCTTTTCGATCCCGCTGCGGGCGGCTACTGCGCGTTCGAGGGCTGGGTGCGCAACGAAAATGAGGGGCACGAGGTCCTGCGGCTGGAGTACGAGGGCTACGAACCCGTAGCGGTGGCCGAGGGCGAGAAGATACTGGTCGAGGCCGCCGGGAAGTTTCCGTATTTGCGCGCGCATTGCGTACATCGGACCGGGATGCTGGAGATCGGCGATTGCGCCGTCTGGGTAGGCGTGGCGTCTGCGCACCGCGACGAGGCCTTTAAGGCCTGCCGCTACATCATCGACGAACTCAAGCACCGCTTGCCGATCTGGAAGAAAGAGCACTACACGAACGGCGATTCCGGGTGGGTCAACTGCGAGCGCTGCGCCGAGCACGCACACGGGGGTTGAGCGTCAACCGGGCTGTCCGACGCGGCGGCGTATTCCTCTCCCTCATGGCTCGCTGCGCTACGCTTGCTGCGCTTTACTTCGCGCAAAAAAATCATGCCGAAGCCATACCACGCTAGTCAGCGAGTTTCTCCAGGTCAGTAGGTGTGTCGATGTCGACCGCCGCGTCCTCGAAAGGGACTGTTCTGACGTCGAACCGAGGATCCCGGAGCACGCTTTTCGCCCCCTCGTCTCCCGATAGTTCTCCGAGCGCTTCGAATGCGCCACGCGGGAACAACACCGGGGGTCCCGTAGTCCCCGCGAATGCGGTTGCCATGATTTCGTCGTCGGCGCCGCTCCAGGTATCAATCAGTGCCTGCAGATGATGCGCCGTGATCAGCGGCTGGTCGGCGAACAGAAACAGCACCGCATCGGCAGCGTGTGACAGGATTTTCGCGGTGAGCGCGATCGAGCCGCCGATGCCGTCGGCATAACGGTCGTTGACGATCAGGTAACGGGGGGCTCTGCCTGCCGCCGCTGCGACAGCAGCGCTTTCGTGGCCGGCAACGAGAACGCTGCGATCGCCGCAGACCTCGTGGGCCAGGTCGGCGGCGCGGCGCACGAGAGGTTTGCCCTCGAAGTTCTCGAGCTGCTTGCTGCGCCCGAATCGATGCGATCTGCCTGCCGCCAGAACGGCGGCAAAGACGACCCGGTCTTCCTTTGTTGGTACTGTTTCCTGCATCGATGATTCCGTTGTCGGAGTCACGCATTGTAAAGTGGCGCACCCCGCATGCCACAAGAATCCTGGCAGAAAACTTGCGACAGCGGGGGCTAATGTGTATTCCTTACGCGGTCGGACCAGCAGGGAAGGTCAATTGCACGTCATCAGTTCCATCGAAGATGCAAAGTCACTGGAAGGTGTCGAGGTCGGTTTGTCCGACTGGGTGATCATTGATCAGAACCGGATCGACCAGTTCGCCGAAGCAACCGGGGACTACCAGTGGATTCACGTTGACACCGAGCGTGCGGCAGCGGAAATGCCTGGGGGTAAGACCATCGCCCACGGCTATCTCACCCTGGCACTGATCCCTGTGCTCACCGTTAATTTCGTCGAGATCGAGAACCTTGCCCGGGCGATCAACTTCGGCGTCAACAAGGTCCGCTTCTACACGCCTGTGCAGGCCGGCGACCGCGTGCGCGCACGAGCGACCGTGCTGCAGGCTCGCCGGCGGGCGGGCGCGTTGCTGCTGACATCAGAGACGCGCATCGAAGTGGAAAACGAGCGCAAGCCTGCCTGCGTTGCCGAGACGCTCGGGATGTACTTCTTCGGCGAGTAGGCCGCTCCCGCCAGTCCCGGTCAGCGTGCGTGCAGCCAGCCCGGAAGGAAGGCGTAAGGGTCCCTGTCTACCGCCGTGTTCCACGAAACGTTCGACTGATCCAGCAGCCTGGCCATAGTGCCATCCTTGCAGGCATCGAACAGCTCGGTCGCGCCTCCGACGTGCTCGCCGCCCATGTAAATTTGCGGAATGGTCTTGAGGCCGGTGCGCTCCAGAAGCGCGGCCCGGACGTTGCCTCCCTTGTTGTCCTGCTGGTATTCGACGGAGTCGAGGTCGATGGAGCGGTACGGGATTTCGTACTCCGCAAACATCTTGCGTACCGACCAGCAGAATTCGCACCACTCCAGCGCAAATAACACGACCGGGTTGTTCGGATCGTGAATCGCCTCGTCGAGGAACGCCAGCGCATCCACCGGTGCCCCGGCCTCGTCGTCCTCTTCCGCCTCGGCAGGTGGCGCGGGCGGCGGCGTGTCGAAACGGTAGTTCGGCGTCGAGCGTGAGATCTCCTGCTCTTTAGCGGTCATGTCCGCCGGGATGTCCTCGAACAACGGCGTGCTCAGGTAGCGCTCGCCCGTGTCGGGGAGCATGCAGAGAATGTTTGTGCCGCGCTCCGCTTTTTCCGCGACGGCAATGGCGCCCGCCAGGGTCGCGCCGCCCGAAACACCCACGAATATCCCCTCTTCCGTCGCCAGCGATCGCGACAACCTCATGGCGTCGTCGCCGCTGATCGGCAGAATTTCATCGATGTATTTTGCGTCGACGGCATCTTCGGTCAGCTTCGGTATGAAGTCCGGAGTCCAGCCCTGCATCAGGTGCGGGCGGAACAGCGGGTGGCTGTCTTTCGGCGCGCCATCGTCCAGGCGTTCCTGCGGTATGCCGCTGCCCAGGATGGGCGAATTGTCCGGCTCGCAGACGATGACCCGCGTGTCCGGGCTTGCCTCCCGCAACACCCGCGACACGCCCTTGAGCGTACCGCCCGTGCCGTAACCGGTAACCCAGTAGTCGAGTTTCCTGTCGGAGAATGCTTCGAGGATTTCGGGTGCCGTCGTGCGCGAATGGGCGTTTGCATTTGCCTCATTTTCGAACTGGCGCACCAGGAACCAGCCGTGTTCCTCGGCCAGTTCGACCGCCTTGGCCAGCATTCCGCTGCCCTTGAGCGCGGCGGGAGTCAGCACGACCCGGGCGCCCAGGAAGCGCATCAGCTTGCGCCGCTCAACGCTGAAACTCTCGGCCATTGTTACGACGAGCGGATAGCCCTTGCAGGCGCAGACCATCGCAAGACCGATGCCCGTATTGCCGCTGGTCGCCTCGATGACGGTCTGTCCGGGGCTGAGCGTTCCACTCTGTTCGGCGTCTTCGATGACGCTCAGCGCAAGGCGATCCTTGACCGAGCCCATCGGATTGAAGGACTCGATCTTCACGTACAGGTTGACGTGTTCGGGCGCGATACGGTTCAGTCTCACGATCGGCGTCCCGCCCACGGTCTCCAGGATATTGTTATAGCGTGACATCATGGCAACGAGCCTCCGTCGTCACTTTTCGAGAATTGCGTAGCGCACCATTGTACCGCGGTAGCGTGCCTGCTCCTGAATGAGCTCGGCGAGCCGGCCATGAACGCGATCGTCCCAGTAGTTCCATCGTTCGACGAACGCCTTCGCCCTATCGTAATCGCCCGCGTACTGCAGGTGCAGCACCTCGCCAAGCAGTTCGCTCACGACCTCGTGGTAGCGCTCGTAGTTAATGGCGAGCAGCGCCCCTTCGCCCCGCGGTTCGATCAGTCCGTGTTCCATGAAGTAGTTGAACTGCATCAGCTGCATGTTCTGGTAAGGCTGTTCGGGTCTTGGTCTTACGACCTGCAGCGTACGGCGGATACCGTCGGCATAGTGGGCGCGCAGGCCCTGTTCGTCGTAGTAGCCGATGTCGAGCAAGGTCGGTGCGGCGTGCAGCGACACCAGGTCGGATTTCATTTCCTCGACGAGATCCGCGTAATCGGCGAGTGCCTCGCCCAGGCTGCGGCCGTCGGCGGTCATACTCGCGCCCAGGTAGTGGCCGATCTCGTGCCAGAGCGTACGATTGAAGCCGCCGTCGATCGTCAGGTGATCGCGAAACGCCGGCGCTACGACCGCGTCGAAACGCTGCTTGCTGTTTTCGAAAATCGCCGGGTTCGCCAGTATGTTGTTGCGAATCATCACTATGCGGCCGTACTTGCGGGCGTGATTCGCATCGTTCGGCAGGATCGTCGCGGTGTTTGCGCCACGTGCCTGGCCGAAATCAGCGACGACGTTGTAGACGCCGACGGGGATGTCCGACCGCACCCGCTTCTGGTGCTCGTAGGGCAGGGCGTCCTCGATCGACTGCAATTCGGTCATCGCGGCGGCCAGCGCGCGGCTCTTCGCCTCGTCGCGTGCCAGCAGGCTGGCGCTGTAGAAGGCCTTGATGCCGAGCAGGGAATCGTCATAGGTCTCGTAGCTTCCGAACTGCAGGTTCAGCTTGCCGAATCGGCCGGTTACCCACGATGCATCACCGGACTCGTAGTCGCCGGAGAGGAGATCGCGGCCGCGGTTGCGAAGATACGCCGCAAAGTCGGGCGCTTCATCGTCGATGGCGCTTGCCGCCCGTTCCAGGTGTTGTCGTGCCTCGGTGAGCTGCGGCGCGTAGGCAAGCGCATACGGGACGGCATACATCCAGGCAGGGTTTTCCGTGAGCGCCTCGAGTCGCTCTCGCAACCCGGGGTGCAGTGCCTCGATCGCGGGATGTTCGTCAAGGCGAACGAGATCGCCGGCGATGTTTTCCGCGCTGGCCCGCCTGAGCACGCTGCGCACGGCGAGCAGCGAATCGCGGGCGGCAGGGTTCGCTTCGAGAAAGGCATCGATCTCCTGGCGCGTGAGGCCGCCGGGGTAAACGTTCTTTCCGAGATTCGGGGCATCGACCGGCAGGAAAGGCAGCCGTTCGTTGTCGAGCGTCGTCGCGACCGGTCCCTTGAACAGGTAATAGAGGTCGAGCAGGTTTCGCGTCGCATCCGGCGCCGTTGCCGATGCGTGCAGGTCCTCGACGCCTTGTTTCGCTGTTAACGCCTCGGCGTGAAGTTGCTGCTCGTAAAGCGCGTGCATGATCTGGCCGGCTTCGAGCAATTCGCCCAACGCCTGCGACTCGGCGGGAGAGAGATGCCCGAGATCCGGGTCCAGCGTGACCTTGAGCCTGGCATCGAGTATCGGCTGCGTCCGTTCCAACGGCCAGTAGCCAGCGGGCAGCTCGGCTGCGGCAGCAAATGCGATGAGCAAGAGGCTGCAAGCGAGTAGTGACAGGAATTTCATAAACTAGTCCGAGAATTCGGCGGTCGACTGGCGCCGCCGATCGACAAGAAGCTGCGTGACATCGGGTCGCGAATAATGGCCTGCGACGTCGAGACTCTGCCTCTCTTCGAGCACGATTCGGTGGTCGAGTTCCGCTACGCGCAACGATTCCTCGCCCGTGTGCGGCGCGAGCAACCATTCGCCGGTTGGCGTCGCAATGCAGGAGCCACCATCTGCCATGACCTCGTCGGCCGTCTCGCGCAGCAGCTCCGCCCGGGGCAGCGAGTCCGGGATGTCGGACCTGCGCATCAGACCAGCAACCGAGACCACGAAGCAGCGGCCCTCGCGCGCAATGAAGCGCGTGATGTCTTCGGTATTGCGCTGATTGCCGGGCCAGATTGCGACGTGCAGGTCTTCGCCCTGGGCATAGAGGGCCGCGCGAGCCAGCGGCAGCCAGTTTTCCCAGCAATTCAGGCCGCCGGCGGCGAACGGGCCAAGCTTGTGCACGCGCAGACCGTGTCCGTCGCCAATCGCCCAGACCAGGCGCTCTTCGTAAGTCGGCATCAATTTGCGGTGCACGGAGCCAATCTCGCCACCAGCGTCGATGTAGACCATGCTCGCATACAGGCTGTGACCGCCGCGGTCAGGGGCACGTTCCATGACGCCAACATAAACGGCAAGCGAGTTATTCTTGGCGACCTCGCGGATAGCGTCGAGGTCACCGGCCTCGATGCAGACCGACTGTTCCACGTAGTGGCGGTAAAGTTCTTTTTGCAGGTCTGATTCGAATCGTGCCCCGTCCGTACGTTCCACCCAGAACGGATAACCCGGTATCAGGGCCTCGCCGAACACGACCAGCTCGCATCCCTGCGACGCCGCTTTGCGCATCCATTCGATAACCCTGGTCACGGTGGCGTCGCGGTCCAGCCAGACGGGAGCGATCTGGGCGATACCGACCTTCAGTGTGGTTTTGTTCATTCTCGATGACGGGCCCGGTTGTTTTCCGGTGGGGTTCGATTTGTTCTTCAAAATCAGTAGCTTTTGGTGTTAACCTGACGGCAACACGGCGCCGGTTAGCATAGCACGTAACGGCTGTTACCATGGCTGCCGAAGACTGCATAACAACAAGGATATACCGTCATGAAAGGTCTGATGATGGACACCCAGCTGCTGATCTCCTCGATTGCGCAGCATGCCGAAAAGTTCCATGGCGATCGCGAGATTGTCTCGGTCACAGCGGATAACCCGAGGCACCGCTACACGTTTCGTGAGGCGATCGGGAGGGCAAAGAAACTCGCGAATGCGCTTGAACGTCTCGGCGTAAAGCAAGGTGATCGCGTCGCCTCGCTCGCCTGGAACGATTACCGGCACCTGGAGATTTACTACGGCGTTAGCGGCAGCGGATACGTGTGCCACACGATCAATCCCAGGCTGTTCCCGGAGCAGATCGTGTTCATCATCAACCATGCCGAGGACCGTTTCATCTGCGTCGACGTGATGTTCGTGCCCCTGCTGGAGGCGGTCGCCGACAAGATCCCCAATGTCGAGGGCTTCATCATCCTGACCGACGAGGCCCATATGCCGGAGACCTCGTTACCCAATGTCATGTGTTACGAGACATTGCTGGCCGCGGAGTCGTCGGAATTCGACTGGCCGGAACTCGATGAGCGCTCTGCCTCTGCGCTTTGCTACACGTCGGGCACCACCGGTAATCCCAAGGGAGTTCTCTACGACCATCGCTCCACGATCCTGCATGCCTACGCGACACTGTCGATCGACGTGGCCGGTGTATCGAGCCGTGACGTCGCGATGCCTGTCGTGCCTTTCTTCCACGTCAACGCCTGGGGCGTCCCTTACTCGGCACTGATGGCGGGGACAAAGCTCGTCCTGCCGGGCCCCAAAATGGGCGACGGCGAAGCGCTCTATGAGCTCATCGAGAGTGAAGACGTGACCAAGGCGTTCGGCGTTCCGACCGTCTGGCTGTCGCTGCTGCAATACACCGAAAAGACCGGCAAGCGGCTGGAAAAGCTCGAGCAGTCGCTCGTCGGAGGCGCCGCGGTGCCCCGCGCGATGATCGAGGTGTTTCGGGACAAGCACGGTGTAGAACTGCGCCAGGGCTGGGGTATGACGGAGACGAGCCCGATCGGTACCGTTAATACCATCAAGGCAGGACTCGAGGATCTGTCGAAAGACGAGCAGCTGGACCTCGCGACGAAGGCAGGGCGCGGCATCTTCGGCTGTGAGTTGCGTATCGTCGACGACAATGGTGGCGAGCTGCCGTGGGACGGGGAAGCGTTCGGCGCACTGCAGGTTCGAGGGCCCTGGGTGTGCAGCGACTACTTCAAGCTCGAGGGCAGCGGCGGCACGCATACCGACGATGGCTGGTTCGAGACAGGGGATGTCGCAACCATCGATCCGCAGGGCTATGTGGCGATTACCGACCGGACCAAGGACGTCATCAAGTCCGGTGGTGAGTGGATAAGCTCGATCGAACTGGAGAATACCGCAATGGGCCATCCGGCGGTGGCCGAAGCGGCCGTGATCGGCGTGGCGCACCCGAAATGGACCGAGCGCCCGCTGCTGGTCGTAGTCAGGTCAGAGGGCGAAGACGTCAGCAAGGAAGAGATGCTGGCGTATTTTGACGGCAAGGTTGCAACCTGGTGGGTGCCGAGCGACGTCGTTTTCGTCGACGAGTTGCCCCACACCGCCACGGGCAAGGTCAAGAAGATTGAATTGCGCAAGCAATTCGCTGAGTATCGGCTCCCTGGCTGAGCGCACATGGCCGAAGCATTGCGGCTATACGGAATGAAGGCCGTGGTGACGAGTGCCGCGGGGGGCATTGGCGAGGCCGCCGCGAGGACGCTCATCAAGCACGGCGCGGAAGTTCTCGCTGTCGACACGCCGAATAGCGGCGTCGACCAGCATTTCGCGTCGGTCCGAGGCATACAGGGTTACCCGGCGGAACTCAACGAACCGGGCAGCATCCCGGCGCTGGTAGAGGACGCGGCCGAAAAGCTCGGCACTCTGGATATCCTGGTCAACGAGTTCCCGCTGAAACCGGACGTGCCGATCGGCGAGGACGGAGCGGGGCTGGACGAACTGCTGCGCAAGCGTGCAGAACTCATTATGGCAATGTGCCGATCGGCGCTGCCGTACCTAAAGAAAAGTCCCGCGGGGCGCATCATCAACATGGGTTTTCTGCGCAGCGTGTTCGCCGCCAATGCGAGGGAGCAGAGCAAAAGGGCAGAGCAGGACCTCGCTGCAATCTCACGCGCGCTGGCGGCCGAGATCGGGAGCTTCGGGATCACGGCGAACCATGTTCAGCCCGGGGCGATCATGACTCCCGACAGCCGCGAGGTGTTTCGCAAAGACAAGACACTCCGTGATTACTGTATTTCGAGTTCTGCCGCAAAACGGCTCGGCGAGCCGGTCGATGTCGCGAAGGTCGTATTGTTCCTCGCGAGCGACGATGCCGTATTCGTAAGCGGTACGGGCGTGGCCGTCGACGGCGGCCGTGTCGACGATTAGGCGGGCGCGACAGCTTTGCAATGCACCCTGTACTCGAAGACCTGATCGCGCTCCTCGAACTCGAGCGCATCGAGGATAATATCTTCCGCGGCGACAGCCGCGACATAGGCAGCGCGCAGGTTTTCGGGGGGCAGGTGCTGGGCCAGGCGCTGTCCGCTGCCCAGCACACCGTCGAAGACAGGGTCGCACATTCCCTGCACGCGTATTTCCTGCGCCGCGGCGATATGACGAAGCCCATCATCTACGAAGTCGATCGCGCCCGCGACGGCGGCAGCTTCTCGAACCGCCGCGTTGTCGCCATTCAGCACGGGCGACCGATCTTCAACCTGGCCGCGTCTTTCCAGGACCCCGAGGAAGGCCTGGAGCATCAGGCCGACATGCCCGACGTACCGGGACCGGACGGCCTCAAGGACCTGTTTGACGTACCCGCGGAGAAGCTCGAGAAAGTGCCGATGAAGATGCGGCGCTTCCTGACAGCGCAGCGGCCGTTCGAGTTCCGGCCGGTCGAACGTATCAGCTTCACGGAGCCGGTAAACCTGCCGCCGGTCAAGCACTGCTGGATTCGCGCCGTCGATGCGCTTCCCGACGATCCGGCCCTGCATCAGAACCTGCTTGCCTACGTGTCCGACTACGAATTGCTGGGCGCAAGCGTGTTACCGCACGGGCTGAATTTTGTTTCCGGCAGGGTGATCATGGCGAGCCTCGACCACGGGTTATGGTTCCATCGCAGGTGTCGCGTGGACCGATGGTTGCTTTACTCGATCGAAAGCCCCAACGCGGCGGGTGCGCGCGGGTATTCACGGGGGCAGCTGTTCACCGAAGGCGGCATACTGGTTGCGTCGACAGCGCAGGAGGGGCTCATCCGGGTCGTCGATACGGACGCATCGCCGCCGCGCTCCGATCCGCGGCTGCAGGTCTGAACGGTCCCGGCCGGCTGGCTCAGCCCTTCGCCTTGCCCTGCGCCGCGACGGCCGCAGCCGCCTTCGCAACGGCTTCGGGGTCACCGAGAAATTCCCGCGACCGTGGCTTCAGGTCGTCGTCGAGATCGTAGGCTATCGGGACTCCGGTGGGGATATTGAAGCCCGTTATTTCTTCGTCTGAGATGTCGTCGAGCATCTTCACGAGCGCGCGCAGACTGTTGCCGTGCGCAGCGATGAGGACGTTGCGGCCAGCGCGCAGTTGCGGCGTAATGTTCTCGACCCAACACGGGCGCACGCGATCCAGAGTCAGCGCGAGCGACTCGCTGCCGGGCAGGTTTTCGATACCGGCATAACGAGGGTCGTGCGACGGATGCCGGTCGTCGTCGGCGTCGAGTTCGGGCGGCGGAATGTCATAGCTGCGCCGCCATATGTGCACCTGCTCGTCGCCGTACTTCGCCGCGGTCTCCGCTTTGTTTAGCCCCTGCAGCGCCCCGTAATGGCGCTCGTTCAGGCGCCAGTCGCGCACCACCGGGATCCACACCCGGTCCATCTCGTCGAGCATCAGCCAGAGCGTGCGGATCGCGCGCTTCAGCACCGACGTGTAAGCGATATCGATATCGTAGTCGAGCGCGGCCACGGTGCGCCCGGCCTCCTTCGCTTCTTCGATGCCTTGCTCGGTCAGGTCCACATCCTTCCAGCCCGTGAACAGGTTCTTCAGGTTCCAGTCGCTCTGGCCGTGACGGCAGAGAATCAGCTTGCCAGCCATGTCGTCTCCGTTTGCAATTCGATCTGTCGAAGCGTGAGGTTGTTCCTAGTTGGCAACGAACTCGCGCAGCTCCTTGGCCGCAACCGACAGCGTCGCAATGTCGAACGTTCCGCGCAGTTTCATCTCGTCGAGCATACCGACGAAGCGCTCCACCCTCGTGCTGCGCTGCTGCAACCACTCGTCGACGAGCTGCTCGATGTTCTTCTTGCTGCGTTTCTTCAGTATATCCGCCGCCATGTCTCGGCGGATCTGGAAGAACTCGTCGCGCAGGTTGCTGCGTGCCATCGCCTGCCAGCGGCCCTTGACCTTGACGTCCTCCGCACCGGCATGCAGGACGAAGATCCCCAACCTGTCATTGAACAACGAGTAGACGCGGGCGGCTTCCATGACGTCCCGCTTGTAGGTGGCTGCGAGATCGGTAATGTCGAGTCCCGCACGGGTCAGCAACAGCGCGGCCATCTTGTCGGCCAGCTTGTCCGGCACGCCCATCTCGATGTAGCTCTTCATTGCGATTGCATGACGCTCCCGGGCTGCCGCCGACATGACGCCGCCCGTCCGTCCGTAGACGATCGCCATGCCGCCCTTGAGCCGGTCGACCAGGCCATCAATGTCTACGTAATCCCCGTAGTGCTCGATGATCCAGTAGGTCGCGTGGCGCTGAGTGCGGGAGAGCTCGAACAGCATGGACATCTGCGCCGACGCCGGGATCACGTTGTCCAGCTCCTCGATCGTTCGATTGAGCGCGCCCGCCCGGACGATCTGGCGCGCGACCGTGTAGGCGCGCGCAATCGTCACCACGTCCGCCCCGGTATCGAGCTGCACGCGCTTCACGAATGCCGGTCCCATGCGGTTGACGATGTCGTTCGCAATGAGCGTCGCGAGGATCTGCGGGCTCAGACGGTGCGTCGGGATGAACTCCGTGTAGCGCCGCCTGAGGACTTCCGGGAAGTAACGCATCGGGTGCGTTTTGAGGAAGTCCTCGAGCGTCTCCTTATGCGAGGTCAGCGCGTTATAGACGTCGATCTTGGCGTAGCTCAGCACGACGGCGAGTTCGGGTCGCGTCATGCCTTGCTTGCGCGCCTTGCGCTCCTCGATCTCCACGTCGTCGGGAAGGTACTCGAGATCGCGATCGAGCAGGCCGTTCCGCTCGAGGCCGGCTATGACTCGCCCGATCTCGTCGATGCGCTCGAGTGACCTTAGTTCGCTCATGCTGAGCGCCTGGGTCTGCATGTAGTTGCTGCGCAACACGTAGTCCGCGACATCATCGGTCATCGAGGCAAGCAGCTGATTGCGCTTGTCGCGCGACATGCCCTTTTGCTTGGCTACATCGCCCAACAGGATCTTGATGTTTACCTCGCGGTCCGAACTGTCGACACCCGCGGAGTTGTCGATGAAGTCGGTGTTGACGCGACCGCCGTTCAGGCTGAATTCGATGCGCGCTCGCTGTGTGAGCCCGAGATTGCCGCCTTCACCGACGACCTTGCAGCGCAGCTCGTTGGCATTGACGCGTACGTTGTCGCTGCTGCGGTCGCCGACATCGGCATGACTTTCCGTGCTGGCTTTTACATAGGTGCCTATGCCGCCGTTCCACAGCAGGTCGGCGGGCATCCTGAGTATTGCGCGTATCAATTGGTCGGGCTGCATCGACGTTTTTTCCGTGTCGAGCATTGCCCGCGCTTCTTTGCTGATGCGAATGGTTTTCGCCCGCCGGGAGAAAACGCCGCCGCCCTTCGAAATGATCTTGTCGTTGTAATCCGGCCAGCCGGAGCGCGGCAGCCTGAACAGCCGCTGGCGTTCCTTGAAGCTGGCCGCCATATCCGGATCAGGATCGAGGAAAATGTGCTGGTGATTGAATGCGGCGGCGAGCTTGATCTTGCGCGACAAGAGCATGCCGTTGCCGAACACGTCACCGCTCATATCGCCGATGCCGATCACGGTGAAAGGGTCTGTCTGCGTATTGAAGCCCTGCTCACGGAAGTGGCGCTTGACGGCTTCCCAGGTGCCGCGCGCCGTGATGCCCATTTTCTTGTGGTCGTAGCCGGCAGAGCCGCCTGACGCGAACGCGTCGTCAAGCCAGAAATCGTAGCTCTGTGATATCTCGTTCGCGATGTCCGAAAAGGTTGCCGTGCCTTTGTCGGCGGCGACAACGAGATACGGATCGTCGCCGTCGTGACGGATCACGCCCTCAGGTGTGACGACCTTGCCGTCAACGACATTGTCCGTGATGTCGAGCAAACCGCCGATAAATGTCCGGTAGCAGGCGATACCCTTCTTCATGACGACGTCGCGATCGCCTTCGGGCATGCGCTTGCAGAAGAAGCCGCCTTTTGCGCCGGTCGGTACGATGACCGTGTTCTTCACGACCTGGGCCTTCATCAGTCCCAGGACCTCCGTTCGGAAATCCTCGCGCCTGTCTGACCAGCGCAGCCCGCCGCGGGCAATATCGCCACCGCGGAGGTGAACGCCCTCGACTTCCGGCGAATACACGAAGATTTCGTATTTCGGCCGTGGCAGCGGCACTTCGGGAAGGCGCGACGGGTCCAGTTTCACGGAGATGCAGTCGCGGTGCCCGTGGAAGTCGCCGGGCAGGTAGTAGTTGGTTCTTAGCGTCGCGTTGAAGGCGCCGGCGAATGCATTGAGAATTCGGTCTTCATCGACATTCTTCGCTTTGCTGACCTCGCGGCGGATCGCAGGACTTGCCGCATTCAAATGCCTGGTTCTCTGCGCCTTGCTCAGACCCGGGTCGAACATCGCCCTGAATTGTTCGGTCAACAAGCCGACCAGCCTGGCATGCGCAACGAGGACGTCCTCCATGTAGTCCTGGGAGAAGGGCAGGCCGAGCTGCTGCAGGTACTTGGCGTAACAACGGAACAACGCCGTCTGGCGCCAGTCGAGTTCCGCGCTGAGTATGAGGCGGTTCAGCCCGTCGTTTTCGGCATTACCGGTGAGTACCTGCATGAAGCAATCTTCGAATCGCTCAGATGCCGCCTCGACGTCGACGTCCGAACCACTTTCGCGGCGGAGGTTGAATACCTGGATCCAGAACTGCCTGTCGTCCTGCAATGTGAGTTCGTACGGGTGTTCGGTGTGGACTTCGAGGCCCATGCCTTCGAGGATCGGTAATGCTTCTGAAAGCGCCAACGGTTCCTCGGCGCTGAAGATTATGAAATGCAGGAAACCGGGCGCGGCGTCCGAGGGCTTGTAGAGTTCCACGGCACGGCTGACTCCCGCCATCGGCATCTTGTCGATCGAACTGATGTCGCTGCAAGCGTCTTTCGGATCGGTCTCGGCCTGGTAGCCAGCCGGGAATACGTTGCCGTAGATCCTGAATAGCTTGTGACCTTCGTCGTCACCAAAGGCATCGAGCATTTCGGCCCGCAGCCTGTCCGACCAGCTGACGACGACTTCCGCGAGCTTTGTCTCGATGTCCTGGATGCTGATTCGCGGACGTTCGCGCGGCGGCGTCCGAACGATCGTATGCACGCGGGCGAGGGGCGAGTCCGAAATCTCCACGCTGGAATCGACGGACGTACCGTCGAAAGCCTCCTTCAGGACCTCCTCGATACGCCGGCGGACGGCCGTCGTATAGCGTTCACGAGGCACGAAGACGATGCAGGAGAAGAATCGCCTGAACGTGTCGCGCCGCAGGAAGAAACGCACGCGCTGCCGATCCTGCAGGTTGAGGATGCCCATGGCCGTGCGGGACAGGTCGGGAATGGAGCTCTGGAAAAGTTCGTCACGAGGGAAGGTATCGAGAATGTGCAATAAAGCCTTACCCCGATGTCCCGTCGCTTGCACGTGGGAACGTTCGATGACCTTCTTGACCTTGTGGCGCAGCAACGGAATATTTCGCGGGCTTTCGCTGTAAGCAGCCGAAGTAAACAGGCCGATGAAGCGCCGCTCGCCGCTCGCCTTTCCCGACTTGTCGAATTCCTTGATGCCGACGTAGTCGAGGTACGCGTGCCGATGCACGGTGGACCGGGAATTCGCCTTGGTCAGGATCAGCCAGTCCCTGGAGCGTGCGAGGCGCTGCATTTCGCTCGTCAGCTCGACGGTCTTGTTTTGACCCCGCTCGTCGTGGGATAGCAGGCCGAGGCCGCTGCCCCCGACAGGACGCAGGAATATCTTGTCCTTGCGGTAGGAGAGCTTGTACTCGCGATAGCCGAGAAACGTGAAATGTTCATCGACCATCCACTCGAGGAGCTCCTTGCTCTCCTCGCGCAGGTCCTCATCGACCCCCGACGGCCCGAACTCCAGCAATTCGCGCGCCTCGCGCATTTTCTCGCGCATCTTCGACCAGTCACGGACCGCGACGCGTACGTCGGACAGGACTTTGAGAATTTCCTGTTTCAGCAGCTTGATTTGCTGCGCATCCGTTTCCTTGTCGATCGCGAATCGAATGAGAGACTCGAGCTTGCCCGCTTTTTCGCCCGGTTGTGCAATTCTCTCGACCTTGCCGCGCCTGTTGCGAACGATACGGATGATCGGATGCACGGTGATATGGACAGCCAGCCCCTGGCGGATGATCGCCGCAAATACCGAGTCGACAAGAAACGGCATGTCGTCATTCACCATCTCGATGAAGGAAAATGCCGATTCGTAACCGTGACTCTCCACCGTCGGATTGAAGAATCGCACGAGGGGCTGCCCTTTCTTTCTCGTCGCGCCGAATTCCAGATGATCCAGCGCCGCGCGCGCCATGATCTTCTCGACCCGGCCCTGCAGGTCCTCGTAGGGGACGTGGGCAAAGTACTCGCGAAGGAAGTGCTTGATTTGCTGCCGGTCCTTGAGGATGCCGGACTGCACCCTGGAAGCCACGATGGCGTCAATGATTCTTTCCCTGACGTCGCTTCCCCGGCGATATTCGGTTCGTGTCACTCTTGACTCTCCGGCTGCCGATGGCAGCGCGAACGCTTGTCGTTATCGGGCGGCGCCATTCTACGCACTAAATTGGAGCAACGGAATTTTCAGGGCGTGCCGAGGAGCCGGGCCTTGGCGAGCAGGCGCTCCATCACCACGTTGAATACCTCGATATCTTCGTCGCTGAGACCGTGCAGCAGGTCGCTCTCGAACTGCAATGCGAGCGGTGCGACTTCGTCGTGGACGCGCTTGCCTTCCTCCGACAGGTTGAGAATGGAACGGCGCCGGTCCGCGTCCGCGAATTCGCGATCCAGCCGACCGTTCTTGATGAGCTTGGTCACGGCGCGGCTCACCGCCACCTTGTCGAGCATGGTGCGCTCCGCCACCTCGACTGCGGACAGCCCGGGGAAGCGTCCGAGGATGGCGATCACACGCCACTCCGGGATCGTGAGGCCGAAGCGCTTGTCGTAAACGCCCGCAATCTTGGTGCTCACGGTATGCGACAGCACGGCCAGCCGGTAGGGCAGGAAGTCCTCGAGGATCAGCTCGTCGGTCATTGTCGTTCTCATTGTATTCCGCATGTTGCCTTTCGAACAGTAACCACAAGCCGGTGTCCATTCAACTGCGGAAGGCCACGATAAACCCGGTCAGGCAAGGTGTGGCAGGTGCAGGTACTCGAGCGACTGCATTTCAACCAGCCGGCTGACCGTTCTTTCGAACTCGAAACGCAGGCGTTTCCCCGCGTAAAGCTCGTCCGTGGGCCGTTCGGCGGACACGATGAGCTTGACGCGGCGGTCGTAGAATTCGTCAACGAGGGCGATGAACCGGCGCGCCTGGTCCTCTCGCAGTTCATCGAGCACGGGGATGCCCGAGACGATGATCGTGGGGTACCAGCGTGCGATTTCGATGTAGTCGGCCTGGCTGCGCGGCCCGTCACACAACTCGAGGAAATCGAACCACGCGATCCCCTTTGCGCAGCGGCGGGTCCTCAGATTGCGGCCGTTGATGTCGAGTTCGTGGTCCTCCCGTACCTGGCTCGAGGCGGACTCCCGGAAAAACTCGCGAAGCCTGGTCTGCGCCGAACCGTCATCGGGCGTAAGGTACGTGCCCGCCTGCTGCAGGAGCTTCAGCCGGTAATCCGTGTCGCCGGTGAGCTCGACGACCCGCGTCTGTCGGTTTAGTGCTTCTATGGCCGGAATAAAGCGTTGCCGCTGCAGGCCGTCTCGGTACAGGTCGTCGGGGCGCGTGTTTGAGGTGGCGACCAGCGTTACGCCGCGCTCGAAAAGACCGTGCAGCAGGCGCCCCAGTATCATCGCGTCGCCAATATCGCTGACGAAGAACTCGTCGAAGCAGAGTACACGAGCCTCCGCGGCCATGTCGCGGGCGACCGCAGCCAGCGGATCCTCGATATCACCCAGTGCCCCGAGCCGCTCGTGCACGTCTTTCATGATGCGATGAAAGTGGACGCGTCGCTTCGATTCGAGCGCGAGCGTCTCGAAGAAAAGGTCCATCAGAAAAGTCTTGCCCCGGCCTACGCCGCCCCAGAGGTACAGGCCGGTAACCCCGGGAACAGAATTCCGGTCGCGCGACAGGAGCTTCGCGAGCCCCCGTTTTGGCGGCGGCGCCGTCAGCAGGCGCTGCTGCAGATCGGCGAGCAGCTCGACGATGCGCGCCTGAGACGGATCACGCACGTGACCGTGCTGCAACAGGTGCTGCTCGTAAGCGTCGCGAATATTCAATGAAGCGATGGCCCGCGGTCTCTGTGAGGACGTGACCGTCAAGGTTACAATGCGTCATTCGCAGTCGCCAGACGCGCCGTCGGCGGCGACCGCCAGCCAACATCAGGAACAACGGACAATCATGACTGAATCAATCGAACGCGAGTCCATGGAATTCGACGTCGTTATCATCGGCGGCGGGCCGGCCGGCCTTGCCGCGGCATGCCGGCTTATGCAGCTCGACGACAGCCTGTCGGTCGTGGTGGTCGAAAAGGGTTCCGAGATCGGCGCACACATCCTGTCGGGCAACGTGTTCGAGCCCACGGCCCTGGATGAGCTATACCCCGACTGGCGGGACAGGGGCGCACCCGTGACGACGGCGGTCAAGGGCGATGACATTCATTACCTGACGAGTGAATCGGGCGGCATCAGGGTCCCCGGGGCGTTCGTGCCGCGGCCCATGCATAACGAGGGCAATTACATCATCAGCCTGGGCCGCCTGTGCCAGTGGCTGGGCGAGCAGGCGGAAAATGCGGGCGTCAACATCTTCCCCGGTTTTGCAGCCGCGGAAGTGCTTTACGACGATGATGGCCGTGTCACGGGTGTAGTCACCAGCGACCTCGGCGTCGGCAAGGACGGCGAAAAAAAGCCGAGCTACCAGCCGGGCTATGAACTGCTGGGCAAGTACACGATATTTTCGGAAGGCGTGCGCGGTAATCTCAGCGAAGAGTTGATGCAGAGGTTCGATCTGCGTGCCGACGCCGACCCGCAGCATTACGGCATCGGATTCAAGGAAATCTGGGAGGTCGAGCCTGACAAGCACGATGAAGGCCTCGTGGTGCACTCTATGGGCTGGCCTCTCGACAGCCACACCGAGGGCGGCGGCTTTCTCTATCACGCATCCGGCAACCAGGTGTATCTCGGCTTCATCATCGCGCTCAGTTACCGCAATCCCCATCTTGCGCCCTTCGACGAATTCCAGCGCTGGAAGCATCATCCGCGCATCCGGCAATACCTCGAGGGTGGCACCCGGGTTGCCTACGGCGCGCGCGCGGTCAACAAGGGCGGATTGCAGTCGCTGCCCAAGCTCGTCTTCCCGGGCGGCATGCTCGTCGGCTGTGGCGCCGGTTTCCTGAATGGCATAAAGATCAAGGGCGCGCATACGGCGATGAAGACCGGCATGCTGGCGGCCGAGAGCGTGCACGAGGCACTGGCGTCCGGCGATGCGGGGCACGGCGTGCTGGATTCCTACAGCGACGCTGTCCGGACGTCATGGGTGCACAAGGAACTTCACAGCGCGCGGAATTTCGGGCCCGGTCTGCACAAGCTGGGCACGTTCTGGGGCTCTGCATTCACGTTCATCGACCAGAACATCGTTTTCGGCAAGATGCCGTTCACGTGGCGCAACAGGGATCCGGACCACGAGCAGTTCGACGAAGCGGCCAAGGCCAAACCCATCGACTACCCGAAACCGGATGGCGTCATCAGTTTCGACCGGCTCTCCTCCGTGTTCCTCTCGAGCACGAATCATGAAGAGGACCAACCGTCGCACCTGAAGCTCAGGGACGAGTCGGTGCCGGTGGAATACAACCTGCCGAAATACGACGAACCGGCGCAGCGTTACTGCCCGGCGGGCGTCTACGAGATCGTGGAAAAAGACGGCCAGCCGCGGTTCGAGGTCAGCCCCAGCAACTGCATTCACTGCAAGACCTGCGACGGCGGGGGCCCGAACTACTCCGGGATGTGATTCGATTCTTGCCCGGTGGTCGCTGGCGAGCCGGAGCATTTATCTCCCTCATGGCTCCCTTCGGTCCGCTTTACTTCGGTCGACAAACGCTCCGGCTCGCCAGCGGGACGCTCTGGCGGAGCGCTCGCGGACGTTCCCGGCCGTGCGGGGGTGTTCCTCGACGGAAGTAAAGTGCAGCGCAGCGAGCCATGACGGAGAGGACCACCCCCGCACGGCCGCGCGACAGAAATGCTCCTACTTGGGCTGCATCCGGATGGCGCCGTCGACGCGGATCGTCTCGCCGTTCACCATCGTATTGCCATAGATGAACGCGACCGTGTCCGCGTATTCCTCGGGCGCGCCAAGGCGTGGCGGGAACGGCACCTGTTTGCCCAGCGACTCCTGTACCTCGTCCGGCATGCCGGCCATCATCGGCGTCTTGAAGATGCCCGGCGCGATCGTGTTGACGCGAATCCCGAACTGCGCGAACTCGCGCGCGAGCGGCAACATCATGCCAACGACACCGCCCTTGGAAGCGGAGTAGGCCGCCTGGCCGATCTGGCCCTCGAACGCCGCGATCGATGCCGTGCTGATTACGACGCCGCGTTCGCCCTGTCCGTCGGGCTCGTTCTGCTGCATGAATGCGGCAGCTTCCTTGGTGACGTTGTAGGAGCCGATGAGGTTGATCTGAATGACCCGGCTGAAGTTCTCGACAGGCCAGGGGCCCTCGCGGCCGAGCGTGCGGCCGGCCGTTGCCACGCCCGCGCAGTTGACGGCGAGCGTGATGCCTCCCATGAAATCGTTCGCGGCCTGCATCGCGGCGCGAACTGCCTTTTCGCTGGAAACGTCGGTTTGCACGAACTTCGCACGCTCACCGAGCGTTGTTGCGCTGGCTTCACCCTGCTCGGTGTTGACGTCGAGCAGTACAACGTGGCCACCCGCATCGATGATGCGTTTCGCCGTTGCATAGCCAAGCCCTGAGGCGCCGCCGGAAACGACGGCCCTGGCAGTCGATAAATCCATGTTTGCTCCTAGTCGATCTCGAGGGCAACCGCGGTGGCTTCGCCACCGCCGATGCACTGCGTTGCGATACCGCGCTTCAGGTTACGCGCTCGCATCGCGTGCAGCAACGTCGTCGTGATGCGAGCACCTGTCGCCCCGATGGGGTGACCCAGCGCACAGGCACCGCCGTTGACGTTGACCTTGGCGGCATCGATGTCGACGTCTTTCATGGCCGCCATCGTGACGCATGCGAATGCTTCGTTGATCTCGTAAATATCGACGTCGTCGGGAGTCCAGCCCAGGCTTTCCTGCAGCGACTTCAGAGCATGGACCGGCGCGGTCGTAAACCAGGCCGGCTCGTGCGCGAACGCCGAATGGCCGACGATGCGAGCCAGCGGCTCGAGCCCGCGTTTTTCCGCGTCCGATGCGCGCATGATGACGAGCGCCGCGGCACCGTCGGATATCGACGACGAACTGGCCGCGGTAACCGTGCCGTCTTTGGCGAATGCAGGTCGCAGTTTCGGAATTCTCTCGATGCTCACGGTGCCCGGTACCTCGTCCACGCTCACCGTGTGTTCGCCCTTGCGCGTCTTGACCGTCACCGGCGTGATCTCCGCATCGAACGAGCCATCGGCGGCGGCGCGAGTGGCGCGCGTCACGGATTCGATCGCAAACGCATCCTGGTCTTCGCGCGTAAAGCCGTATTCCTGCGACGTCGCCTCGGCGTAATGCCCCATCATGTGACCTTCATAGATGTCCTGCAGGCCGTCGTAGAACATGTGGTCGAGAATCTCCTGGTGGCCCATGCGGTAGCCCTTGCGAGCCTTGGGCATCAGGTACGGTGCATTGGTCATGGACTCGAGACCGCCCGCGACGGCGATCGCGGCGCTGCCCGATGCGACGAGGTCATGGCCGAGCACCAGCGCTTCCATACCGGATCCGCACATCTTGTTGACCGTGGCACAGGGGACGCCTTTCGGCAGGCCCGCGCCCAGGGCAGCCTGGCGGGCGGGCGCCTGGCCGAGCCCGGCAGGGAGTACGCAGCCCATCAGCACGCGGCCAACATCCGCAGGGTCGACGCCCGAGTCGGCGACGGCGGCTGCGACGGCGGCTGCACCCAGTTCCGTTGCGCTCACGTCAGAAAAGGCACCCTGGAAGGCACCGATAGGTGTGCGCCGTGCGGCGACGATGACGACAGGATCCGTGCTCATTGGTTTTCTCCGGGCTCTTTTTTCGGGGGCTCCCTACTTTGGTGCAATTTTTGGTGCAGCGCAACAATAATCGCACCGAATTAGTCTAAAGTCGCAAGCAGATCCGGCTCGTCGATCGCTGAGAGTATGTTCTGGCGTGCCTTTTCCGCGAGGACGTGATGATCACCGTAGGCGGCGTCGCCAGGCAAGATCGGCGGTAAAATATCGACCCGGATCGGTGCCGGCCGCGGCAACGCGCGACCGGATCCCAGCATTTCACGGGTGCCGGAAATGGCGATTGGCACCACGGGCATATCGCCCTTGATAGCGGCCATGAAGGCGCCGGCGCGGAATCGTCCTACGCCGGGCTCGGCGAGAAACGTGCCTTCGGGGAAAAAGCCGAGCGATTCGCCGCCACGCGCGGCTTTCACGATCTGGCGGGCGTCGCGGGCGCTCCCGGTTGATTTGAAGCGCTCGACGAAGCGTGCCCCCGAGCGGCGCATAAGGAAGTGTGCGATGGGCACGTCGCGCATTTCACCCTTGATCACGAAAGAGAACCGCGCCGGCAGAAAGCCTTTGAGAAGTATGCCGTCCAGGTAACTCGCATGATTGGCGACGACGACACAGCTGCGGTCGGGCAGATTTTCCAGGCCATTGATCTCCGGCCGCACGCCGGAGAGGAGAAACGAGGCACGAGCTGCTCCTGCGACGAGCCGCCGACGCCGCTCGAGCCCCGGAACGAGCACGGCGACGAAAAGTGAGAACAGTACACACAATGAGAACGCGAATATCGCGTACAGTCCAAACAGCGCATGCAGCAGGCGTCTCAGGGGTCAATCTCCGCCTGGAACCAGCGCACGCAGCACAGTGTGACGCAGATCACTTATGTTAACGCCTTCCGGAATCTGTGAAACCGATCACGCCGATCGTCGGCCATCGTTATCATACTCAAAACCTTGAAAAATCCGTCGCTTGGCGATACGCCATCGAAAGCGCCAGGCGGACCGGGAAGCGACGCCGGAATCTGGACCCGGCGTATGCTACCAGCTGGTCTGCCGGAATGTTGGCTGGTAATTCGTGCAAAGGCGTAGCGACATCAACTAGGCAATGGATTGCTGGACGACTCAATGGACAAAATGGCTAGCAGTGAACTGACCCAGGAACAAGCTCAACTCGTCGCCGGCTCCGAGGAGCTCGTCGATCGTTTTCTTGATGCAATCTGGATGGAGCGCGGACTGTCGCAGAATACGCTCGGTGCCTACCGAGCCGATCTGATGACGCTGTGCCGCGAACTCGCCAAAGGCGGCAAGACCATCGACCAGGCCGAAAAAGCCGATCTGCTCGATTTCATCGCGGGCCGGGTCGAGAGCGGCGCAAAACCGCGTTCGACGGCACGCCAGCTGTCCAGTTTCCGCCGCTTCTTCCGCTACATCATGCGTGAAGGTATGCGTAGCGAGGATCCGACGGCCGACATCGAGATGCCGCGAATCGGCCGCTCGCTGCCAAAGTCGCTCAGCGAGGAAGAAGTCGATTCATTGCTGAATGCCCCGAACACGGACGAACCCCTCGGCCATCGCGATCGGGCCATGCTCGAATTGCTTTACGCGACGGGATTGCGTGTCACCGAGCTCATCAACCTCAAGCAGTCACAGGTCAATTTCAACCAGGGCGTACTGCGTATCGTCGGCAAGGGCGATCGTGAGCGCCTGATCCCGCTCGGCGAGGAATCACAGCGCTGGCTCAAGGACTTCATCGAGGGTTCGCGCATGGAGATCCTGCTCGAGCGGCAGACCGACTACCTGTTCCCGACCCGCCGTGGCGACCGGATGACGCGCCAGGCGTTCTGGCACATCATCAAGCGCTATGCCGAAAAGGCCAGTATTCGCAAGAAGCTGTCACCGCACAGCCTGCGCCATGCGTTCGCAACCCACTTGCTGAACCGCGGTGCGGACCTGCGTGTGGTGCAGTTGCTGCTGGGACACAGCGACCTGTCGACGACCCAGATCTACACGCATGTCGCGCGGGAGCGCCTGAAGGACCTGCACGGCGAGCATCACCCGCGCGGATAATCAGTTTGCTACACTTGCCGCGCCGGAACTGGCGTCGTGCAATCCTGTCGAACGTTTACACGTGTCCGAGCGAAGGCCCGGTCCGCTCGCAGCTATGGAAGTATTTTTATGACAAATCAGTTTTTCAAGATATGCGCAGCTTTGCTGGTGTCGCTTCTTGCCGTATCACCCGCATGGTCCGCAGGATCCGCCGAGGTCCCGGCGGAGGAGCGCGAGCGGCTGGCAGGGTTGTTCGAAAGCATCGACCCCCAGAACGTCAGGTCGAGCCCCATCGACGGCTGGTACATGATCCAGAAGGGATCGCTCGTCGCCTACATTTCGCAGGACGGCCGTTACCTGCTGCAGGGTGACCTCATTGATCTCGATACCAAGATCAACCTGTCCGAGGAAAGCCGCACGGACGCGCGTCGCGAGCTCATGTCGGGACTTGCCGACGACGAGGTCATCGTGTTTTCACCGGACGAGGTCAAGTACTCGGTAGCCATATTTACGGATGTCGACTGTACCTATTGCCGGCGGCTGCACAGCCAGATCGAGCAGTACATGGCCAACGGCATCGAGGTCCGCTACTTGCTGTACCCGCGCGGCGGGCCGGCATCGGCTGCATGGAACACGTCCGAAGCGGTCTGGTGTGCTTCCGATCGCAGCCAGGCGCTGACGATGGCGAAGCTTGATCGCGAGTTCGAGTCGGCAAGCTGCGACGCGTCGATCGTGCAGGATCATTACGTACTTGGCCAGGAAGTTGGACTGTCGGGTACGCCCGCGATCGTGCTCGATGACGGCGAACTGATCGCCGGCTATCTGCCACCGGATGCGCTGAAGCTGCGGCTGGAGCAGAAGGCTGCCACGGACGCCAAGGTAGCGGCCAGCGAATAGTTGCCCGGCGGCAGCGCTTCTTGAAGCGCGAAACGGGTATCGCGGCTCGAGAGCCGCTCCTGCACTAGCACTCCTGCGACGGGGAAGCGCTTCTACCTGCGAATGCGGCGCAACTCGTGAATGTGGACACCGCGATTCTCGCCGCGGTCCTCGAAGTATTTCTTTAATGCGAAGGTGCCGCTGCGAAAGGCAATCTCGTCCCACGGAATCTCGTCCTGAGAGAACAACCTGGCGTCGAGACTCTCATGCCCTGCGGCATAGTCGCCCACGAGCTTGCCGGTAAAGAAAAAATGCACCTGGCCGGCGTCGACGACGTCAACCGACGCAAACAGATGGCCGATCTCGACGGTCGCGCAGGCTTCCTCGAGCGTCTCGCGGGCCGCGCCGCCGGCAAGCGTCTCGCCGAGTTCCATGAAACCCGCGGGCACGGTCCAGTAGCCGTAGCGTGGCTGGATCGAGCGTTTGCACAGCAGTACCTTGCCGTCCCGTTCGGCGATGCAGCCGACGACGATCAGCGGATTCTGATAATGCACGGTGTCGCATTGTTCGCAGACCCAGCGCTCGCGATTGTCGTCGGCCGGAATTCTGCGAGCGACGCGTGCGCCGCATGTGGAGCAATATTTCATAGCAATTTCGAAGATTTGGTGCCGGGAGGGGGAATCGAACCCCCACTCTGTCTCCAGAACCGGATTTTGAATCCGGCGCGTCTACCAGTTCCGCCATCCCGGCATACATGGCCGGGGTAGAATCTGGGCAGCCCCGGCCGGAAGCCGCACAGTATACGAATATTTCGCGGTTCTGCGACCATTCCGGAATGCCGGGCATCTAAGGTTCGAGACATGAGCAAGTTTGCCGATATCCAGATCGATCCTGCGATCATCAAGCGGGCCGCGCGTGGCGACGCGCGGGCACACGAGATCCTGTATCGGGCGTTCGCATCACCGGTGTACTCGCTGTGCCTGCGCTTTACCCGGGTACCGGCACACGCGGAGGACCTCGTCCAGGAAACCTATATCGAGGTGATGCGCTCGATAAAGCAGTTTCGCGGCGAGGCGGCGATCGGCAGCTGGATTCGGCGTATCGCGGTGACAAAGTCGCTGATGTTCCTGCGCTCGGCCTGGACGGCGCGCGGGCAGTCACTGGCCGAAGACTGGGACGACATGACGCCCGGCGACGCGATCAGCCACGGGGTTTCGCGGCATCCGGATGACGCACTGGATCTCGACGCGGCTCTCGCGAACCTGCCGACGGTCAGTCGCGTGGTCGTGTGGCTGCACGATGTCGAAGGATTTACGCACAAGGAGATCGCGGCAGCGATGGGCAAGACAGAAAGCTTTTCCAAGTCGCAGCTTTCCAGGGCTTATCAGCGGCTGCGGCCGATGCTCGATGCCAGTGGGGACGGCCTTGCAGGACAAGGCGCCACGGCGAGGAGTTATTAGAGAATGACGAAAGATGTTAAGGACGAAGAGATGATCTGCGCATTGACTGCTGACGAACACGACGCGTTGCGTCAGGGACTGAGCGGTTTGCCGGACACGATGCCGCCGCGCGCCGTATGGCACCGGATCCGAGAGCAGGCGGAGGCCGAAGGGCTGATTACCCGGCCCGCGGCACGGCGCCGGTCGACCTGGTATGTCGGGGGCAGCCTGGCGGCGGCCCTAGTGGTGGCGGTTCTCATGGTGCCGGGAATGTTCGAACAGGAGCCCGTTGTCTATCCGACGACTCCGGACAACGTTGGCAGCAGCTCACCGATTCAACTGAACACACTGCAGACGTTGATGACCGAATCGCGCGAACTCGAGAGCGACCTGCGTGATCTGCCCGACGAGCCGCGCGTGATGCGTGCCGGCACGGCGGCGACGATCGCGAACCTCGAGGATCGCATTGCCGCGATCGACTATCAGCTCAACGATCCCGAATCCCAACTCAGTCCGGAAGACGAGGAAATTTTCTGGCGCGAACGCGTCAGGTTGATGAAGTTGCTGGTTGGCATGCGCTATGCGCAGGCGCAGCGAACTGCATTTTGACTGCTTCAGGAGAACTGTTTCGATGAAGACGATGAAGATTTTGATACCTGTGGCGGCAGCCCTGCTGCTCGCCGGGCAGGCAGCTGCGCAAACCCCGGAGACCGAAGAAGCGCAGCGCGAGGCGGAGCAGCGCAAGGCGCAGGCTCAGCTCGAGAAAGAGGAAGCCAGGCGACAAATGCGTGATGCCGAACGCCAGCTCGAGGAGGCTGCCCGCCGGATTGCCGAACTGAGCCAGCAGAATCTGCCGCAGGTGCTGGAAATCGAAAAATCGGTCATGGGGCTGATGGGCAAGCCCAGGCTCGGTGTCACTGTCGGCGGCAACGAAGGCAAAGGGCCCGTCGAAGGCGTAAACATCCTCGGCGTCTCACCGGGCAGCGCGGCGGATGATGCCGGACTGCGTGCTGGTGACGTGATTACCGCGGTGAACAGTGAATCGATGAGTGCCGAAGATGGCAGCGAAGCAAACAGACGCCTGCTCGACGCCATGAAAGGTGTCGAGGAGGGTGACAAACTGGAGGTGGAGTACCTTCGCGACGGCAATGTCGGCAAGGTCGAGGTCGAACCCCGAATTATGGATGCGCATGCTTATGCCTGGATCGGCGAAGGTGAGAACTTCAAGTTTGAAATGCCATCCGTACACGTAGCGCCCGAGGTCGTGCGCAAGTATCGTTTCGCCTCGCCGCTTTTCGGCAGCAGCTGGGGCGACATGGAACTTGTCGAGCTCAATGAAGGGCTGGGGCGGTACTTCGGCACCGACGCGGGCCTGCTTGTAGTCAACGCGCCGAAGTCGGAAGCGCTCAAACTGCGGGACGGTGACGTCATTGAGAGTATCGACGGCCGCGAACCCACGTCGGTGGGCCACGCGATGCGAATTCTGAGTTCGTACCAGGCCGGTGAGAAACTCGAACTGGGGATCATGCGCGACAAGCGCCGCCAGACGATCAATATCGAGTTGCCGGACGATCGTTCGAGCATGCTCGTACCGCTCGCGCCACGCCCGCCTCTGCCGGTAAAGCCCGCAAACGTGAACATCCGCGTGCAGCGCGCACCGGTCCCCGATCAGAGGACCTGATCGCGAACGTGAGAACGCTCGGGCGCGCATGCCTCTGATACCATGCGCGCCCATGCAGATCTCCGACTTCGACTACTCACTGCCCGACAAGCTGATTGCCCGCTATCCGGCGGCCGAGCGGCGTGCGAGCCGTTTGCTCGAGGTCGGTGCGCAGATCGTCGATCGGCAGTTTACCGATTTGCCGGCACTGCTCGGCCCGGGCGACCTGCTGGTGTTCAACGACACGCGCGTGATCCCCGCGCGCCTCACCGCGGTCAAGGATACCGGCGGCCGTGCCGAGATACTGATAGAGCGCGTCGAAAGCGAATGTCGAGCGCTGGCACAGGTCCGCGCGAGCAAGTCACCGAAGAAGGGCGGCCTGCTGCTGCTTGCCGATGGTGAGGAGGTTCGTGTCGCGGGCCGGGACGACGAGTTCTTCATCCTGGATTTCCCCAAACCGGTATTGACGATTCTGGAGTCGATCGGCGAGATCCCGCTGCCGCCTTATCTCGGCAGAGACGCCGAGCCCGATGATGCCGAGCGTTACCAGACCGTGTACGCGCAGGACCCCGGTGCCGTCGCCGCGCCAACCGCCGGGCTGCATTTTGACCGGCAGATGCTCGACGAAACGCTGCAGGCCGGGGCCGGCCATGCATGGATCACGCTGCATGTCGGTGCGGGTACTTTCCAGGCGCTGCGCCGCGAACACATCGAGGAGAATCGCCTGCACAAGGAGCGTGTACAGGTGAGCGAGGCATGCTGCGAGGCCGTCCGGGACACCCGTGCCGCCGGTGGCCGGGTAATTGCGGTCGGCACGACGGCCATGCGTGCACTGGAGTGCGCGTCGGTCCGCGGCGAGATCGCTCCCTTCCAGGGCGAAACCGACCTCTTTATCCTGCCCGGGTACGAATTCCGGAGCGTGGACGCGATGATTACCAATTTCCATCTGCCCAGATCATCGTTGCTCATGCTGGTGGCGGCATTCGCCGGGCGCGAGCGCATACTCAGCGCGTACGGCCACGCGGTGCAGTCCGGATACCGGTTCTTCAGCTACGGCGATTCGATGTTCGTAACGCCCGGGGCGGACACATGAAGTTCGATATCCTCAAGCGCAGCGGGGCCGCGCGCACCGGGCTCCTGACGTTTCGCCGCGGAACGGTAAAGACGCCTGCATTCATGCCCGTCGGAACCTACGGAACGGTCAAGAGCGTCACGCCCGAAGAGGTTGCCGCCGACGGCGCCGAGATCATTCTCGGCAATACCTTCCACTTGATGTTGAGGCCCGGCACGGCGGTCATCCGCAAGCACGGCGGTCTGCACGAGTTCATGAACTGGCACGGCCCGATCCTGACGGACTCGGGCGGCTTCCAGGTCTTCTCGCTGGCGAGCATGCGCAAGCTGACGGAAGACGGCGTGCGCTTCCAGTCACCGGTCGACGGCGACGAAGTATTCCTGACGCCAGAGCTGTCCATGGACGTGCAGCACGACCTGGATGCTGACGTCACCATGATCTTCGACGAGTGCACGCCATATCCCGCATCCGAAAGCGAGGCGCGGGAGTCGATGCTGCTGTCGCTGCGCTGGGCAGAGCGATGCCGACGGCGTTTCGACGAACTCAAGGATGCCGAGCCCGGCCGCGGCGAGGCCCTGTTCGGTATCGTGCAGGGCGGTATCTACGACTCACTTCGGGCCGAATCAATGGCCGGACTCCTCGCGATGGATTTCGACGGCTATGCGATCGGCGGACTCGCAGTCGGCGAACCCGAGGAAGAACGCCTCGCCGTCATGGACGCCCTGACGCCCGGAATGCCCGATGACCGGCCGCGCTATTTGATGGGCGTCGGCATGCCGGTGGATATTGCCGAGGCCGTGATGCGGGGCGTGGACATGTTCGACTGCGTGATTCCAACGCGTCATGCGCGCAACGGCCAGCTGTTCACGTCACGTGGCGTCGTGAAGTTCCGGCATGCCCGATATGCCGGAGATACCGGGCCGCCGGACCCCGATTGCCACTGTTACACGTGCAGGAACTACAGCCTGGCTTACCTCAGGCATCTCGGCAAATGCGGCGAGATTCTCGGACCGCGCCTGGCAACGATGCATAATCTCCATTATTATCAAAAACTTATGACTGATCTACGAGCGGCCATCGGCGCGGGTACGCTGCCGGCTTTGGTAGCCGCGCTGCGGAACGCCTACGCCTGAAACGTTTTTCGGCTTGGCTTTCGCGATCGCGTCCCCACAACTTGCGCTCTGTGCCATAATACCGCGCTGTTTTTTCCGGGCGCTTGCCGGACCCCGCAACGAGAAGAAATATCACCATGGACTTTTTTATCAGTAGCGCTCACGCGCAACAGGCCGCACCACAGGGAAGCCTCATTGATTTGTGGCCTCTCGTCCTGATCTTCATCGCGTTTTACTTCCTGTTGATCAGGCCACAGCAGAAGAAGCAGAAGGCGCACACCGAGATGGTTGGCGCCCTGCAGGTCGGTGATGAAGTTTTGACCGCCGGAGGAATCCTCGGGCGGATCACGGCCGTCAGCGACCATTACGCCGTTGTGCAGATCAGCGACAACACCGAGATCAAGATTCAGAAGAGCAGTGTCTCGCAAGTAGTGCCGAAGGGCACCTTCGAAGAAGCCTGAGCGACGACGCACCGTTTCAATGAACAAATATCCCGCCTGGCTCAATGTGCTGGTGCTCGTCGTACTGCTGACGGGTATCCTGCTGGCCCTGCCCAATCTTTACGGCAGCGCTCCGGCGATTCAGCTGGCTGATCGCCTCGGCGAACCGATTACCGAGTCGCAGCTGCGAGAATTTGTCAGCACGGTGGAGGGCGCAAGCATCGAGCCCGAAGCCGCCTTTCTGAAAGACGACCGGGCGGTGCTGCGGTTCGAAACGCCTGAAGCCCAGACTGCCGCGGGCGACCGGCTGCGCGATCGCTACGGCCGCGATCTCAATATTGCCCTGACGCTCGCACCGAGGCTACCGGCCTGGGTGCGCGGCATTGGCCTCAACCCGATGAGCCTGGGCCTGGATCTGCGCGGCGGTATCTACGTATTGCTGGAGGTCGACATGGAATCGGCCATCAACAAGCGCCTCGAATCCTACCAGCAGGACTTCGACGATCGTCTGCGCGAAGCGAGGATCCGCCACCGCGTTGACCTCGAAAATAATGTCATTACGGTGCGGCTCTCGGACAGCGCGGATTACGAGACGTCCATGAGCATAGTGCGCACGGCCGATCCCGAGGTTCTGATCAACGACGGCACGGACGACAAGTCGTTCACGGTACGCATGTCCGAGACGCAGATCCGCGCGCGTCAGGATTTTGCGATCGAACAGAACATCACGACGCTCAGGAACCGCGTTGATGAA
Organism: Gammaproteobacteria bacterium; assembly: GCA_009937505.1. GTDB lineage: Bacteria > Pseudomonadota > Gammaproteobacteria > Steroidobacterales > Woeseiaceae > UBA1847. The sequence goes on along the minus strand of JAACFJ010000018.1, from coordinate 14,756 downwards.
CTGGGCGTCGCCGAGCCGCTGGTTCAACGGCAGGGCCTTGATCGCATCGTCGTACAGCTGCCCGGCGTGCAGGACCCGACGGAACTGGACAAGATCCTGACGGCGACCGCGACGGTCGAGTTTCGGCTCGTCGACCAGTCCGGCAACCAGCCAGGCTCACGGCGATATCCGGGTCGCGGCCAGGAACCCGCGCAAATACTCAAGCGCGAAGTTATCGCTTCCGGCGACGAGATCGTCAACGCATCCGCGGGCTTCAGTTCCGAGGGCCAGCCCGCGGTCAACATCACGCTGGATGCCGCGGGTGGCGAGCGCATGCTGGCTACGACCCGGGATAATCTCAACAAGCCGATGTCGACCGTGTTCATCGAGTGGAAGGAAGAAACGGTGACGCGTGGCGGCAAGAGCGAGACACGCCGCGTGAAGTCGGAAGAAATCATCAATACGGCGACGATTCGAGGTGTATTCAAGAACAACTTCCAGATCACCGGGTTGAACCCGATCGAAGCCAGCGACCTCGCCAAGCTGCTTCGCGCCGGCGCGCTCGCAGCACCGGTCTACAAGGTCGACGACCGGACGATCGGCCCGACGCTCGGCCAGGAAAACATCGATCGCGGTTTCAAGGCGATCCAGATCGGTTTCCTGGCGGTGATCATATTCATGGTCGTCTACTACCGGGTGTTCGGCCTGATCGCCAACGTCGCACTGTTGTCGAACCTCGTATTCATCGTGGCCGTGCTGTCGCTGCTGGGCGCATCCCTGACCTTGCCCGGCATTGCCGGTATCGTGCTGACCGTCGGCATGGCGGTGGACGCCAACGTGCTCATTTTCGAACGAATACGCGAGGAACTGGCGGCCGGGACGTCGCCGCAGCAGGCGATACACTCGGGTTACGACAAGGCCTTGTCGTCGATCGCGGACGCGAACATCACTACCCTGATTGCCGCGATCGTACTGCTCGGTTTCGGCACAGGGCCGATCAAGGGATTCGCGATCACGCTGATGATCGGCATCCTTACGTCGATGTTTACGGCGATCGTGGGTACCCGGACGATCGTCAACCTCGCGTTCGGCGGTCGCAAGCTGCAGGGCATTCCGGTTTAGGAAACGACGATGAAATTTCTGAAAAAGAAAACCAGTATCGATTTCCTCAGCCTGTCGCGGCGCCGGATTGCATTGTCCATTTCGGTGATCGTCGTCATTGCATCACTCGTTTCGCTGGGCATGCGGGGCCTGAATTTCGGCATCGACTTCACGGGCGGCATTCTGCTCGAAGTCGGGTACACCGAAGACGCTGATGTCGAAGGAATTCGCGACGATCTTTTCGAGGCCGGATTCGAGGACGCTCAGGTACAGATCTTTGGCGCGGCCAACGACGTGCTGGTGCGGCTGCCTCCGCAGGTGGGTTCCGACCAGGGCGCAATCCGCGAGCAACTGCAGGCCACGTTGACCGCGGGTGGCAAAGAGGTCGAGCTGCGGCGCGTCGAGGCGGTCAGTCCCCAGGTTGGCAGCGAGCTCGCGGAGCAGGGCGGTTTTGCGATGATCATCGTACTGCTGCTGATCTTTGCGTACGTGATGTTCCGTTTCCAGTGGAAATTCGCAGCAGGCGCCGTGGCTGCTCTCGCCCATGACGTGATCATTACCATCGGCTTCTTCTCGATCTTCAGTCTGCCGTTCGATCTCACGGTCGTGGCTGCAGTCCTCGCGGTGATCGGTTATTCGCTGAACGACACCGTTGTGGCTTTCGACAGGATTCGCGAGAACTTCTTCAAGCTGCGCGGCGTGTCGGCGGAAGAATCGATGAATGTGTCTATCAATGAGATGCTGGCGCGCACGATCATCACGGGTTTGACGACCTTGCTCGTGCTCGTAGCCCTGCTGACGCTCGGTGGCGAGTCTATCGCGCCATTCTCGATCGCATTGATCGTCGGCATCATCGTCGGTACCTATTCGTCGATCTACACCGCAAGCGCGACCGCGCTGCTGCTCGGCGTGAACGCCCAGGACCTCATCGAGCCCGTAAAAGACCCCGACCTGATCGACGAATTGCCCTGAATAAAGCCCCCGGCTCGTCGAGCGAGCCATGACGGAGAGGAACTCCCCGCCGGACTGCGTTCACCGCATTGGTCTTTCAGGAGTCTGTCTTGGCGGCGGTGTCTGCGTCGGGTTTGTGCAGGATGGCCTTGATTTCCGACGCGCAGAGCTTCGCGAGGCCTGCGTAGATCTTCGGCGTGCCGGTGAGGATGTGGCCGGTTTCCAGGTAATTCTCACTGCCGTCGAGGCCGCTGACGATGCCTCCCGCCTCGCGGATGATCAGGCCACCTGCGGCGAGGTCCCAGGCCGACAGGCCGGTTTCCCAGAAGCCGTCGAGGCGCCCGGCGGCGACGTAGCAGAGGTCGAGTGCCGCCGCTCCGGGGCGCCGTACACCGGACGTGTTCTTGATGATCTTGCCGAGCATTGTCAGGTAGGGCTCCATCTCGAAGTCGGCCTGGCGGAACGGGAAGCCGGTGCCGATCAGCGCGCGATCGAGATTGGTAAGTCCGCTGACGCGGATACGGCGGCCGTCGAGCTGGGCGCCCACACCCCGGGATGCGGTATAGAGCTCCTGCCGCATCGGATCGTAGACAACGCCGTGCTCCATGCGGCCCTTGACCTGCACGCCGATGGACACCGCAAATACGGGAAAGCGGTGCAGGTAGTTAGTAGTACCGTCGAGCGGGTCGATGATCCAGACGGTATCGGAGTCGCCGCTCGTGCCCGACTCCTCCGCGAGGATCGCGTGATCCGGATAGTGTTTGTGAATGGTTTCGATGACTTCCCGTTCGGCGGCGTGATCCGCCTCACTGACGTAATCGTTGTGGCCTTTCGTTTCGACCGTCAGCTTGTCGAGCTTGACGAGGTTTCTCATCAGCGAGTTGCCGGCGCGACGCGCGGCCATCACGGCCACATTCAGTAGTGCGTGCATGTAACGATTCCGTCGATGTCAAAGAACTGCTAGAAGCGGGTTCGGGAATAGAAACTGCCGGGACCCGATCGGGGCGGTAGAATACCGGACTTTGCCGCCAACTCGCCAGAATATTGACATGTCGATACGCATCGTCCTCGTCGGTACCACGCATCCGGGCAATATCGGCGCGGTCGCCCGTGCGATGAAAAACATGGGCCTCACGGAGCTGGCCCTGGTCGATCCGCGCTACTTCCCGGACAAGGAGGCGACGGCACGGGCCTCCGGCGCGGAAGACCTGCTCGAGAATGCGACTGTGGTGCATACCCTTGCGGAAGCGATCGAGGACTGTGTGTACGTGGCAGGCGCGAGCGTGCGTTCCAGGGCCATTAGCTGGCCTTGCCTCGACGCGCGCGACTGCGCCGCCAGGCTGCTGGAGGAGAGCGCCAGGGGACCCGTCGCCGCGGTGTTCGGCCCGGAGAACTCCGGTCTTTCGAATTCGGATCTCGATCATTGCGATACACTGTTGACGATTCCGACGAATCCGGATTTCAGTTCACTCAATCTCGCGATGGCCGTGCAAGTCGTGACGTACGAACTGCGTGCGGCGCAGGCCGGAAAGTCGCCCGGGTACGAGGCGGATGCGCCGCTTGCGACCAGCCGGGAAATGGAGAATTTCTACGAGCACCTCGAACGCGTCCTGACCGACGTGCAGTTTCTCGATCCCGACAATCCGCGGCACCTGATGCGCCGCCTGCGGCGCCTGTTCATCCGGGCCCGGCCGGATCAGAACGAAGTCAATATCCTGCGCGGCATCCTTGCGGCCGTGGAGCGAGAGAAGGAAGAAGACGCATGAGCAACATCGCGGAAATGGTTTACCTGGATTACGCGGCCAGCACGCCCGCCGACCCGCGTGTCGTCGATGTCATGACGCCGCTTTTCGGCGCGGGCGGCGATTTCGCCAATCCGTCGTCAGGACATACCGCGGGGCGCCGCAGCAGCGCGCACGTCGAGCGTGCGGCCGGGCAACTGGCCGAGTTGCTTGGCTGCAAGGAGGAGCAACTGGTCTGGACGTCGGGTGCGACGGAGTCGGATAACCTCGCCATCGTCGGTGCGGCCCGGTACCGCGCCGACCGCGGCAGGCACCTCATCACGATGCCCACCGAGCACAAGGCCGTTGCCGACGTGTTTCACGTACTGGAGAAACGGGGCTTCGAAGTCAGCTGGTTGCGACCCGATGACACGGGTGTCCTCGATCCGGCGAACCTGGAGGCGGCAATACGGCCCGACACGCAGCTCGTGTCGATCATGCAGGTCAACAACGAAACCGGTGTGATCCAGGACATCGAGGCACTCGGTGCGCTCTGCCGCGAGCGGGATGTCCTGTTTCACGTGGATGCTGCGCAGTCCGTGGGCAAGCTGCCGCTGGCCCTGGCGTCACTGCCGGTCGACCTGCTGTCGACAACCGCGCACAAGGTCTACGGCCCCAAGGGAATCGGCGCGCTCTATATCGCCGACCGCCCGGGTTGCCACGTTGAGCCGCTGATCTACGGCGGCGGGCAGCAGGGAGGGCGACGCCCGGGTACGCTCGCCGTGCCGCTGATCGCGGGATTCGGCGAAGCCGCACGCATCGCGCGCTGCGAGATGCAGGAAAACCACGAGCACCTGCGATCGCTGCGCGAACGCCTCTGGAGCGGGATCCGCGACCTCGACGGGATCGTTCGTAACGGCAGCGACAGCCACTCGTTCCCCGGTATTCTCAACGTCAGCATCGAGGACGTCGAGGGCGAGAGCCTGCTGCTGGCGCTGGAGCCGCTGTGTGTGGCCACCGGCTCAGCCTGCAATTCCACCAGTCAGGAGCCCTCGTCCGTGCTGCGTGCGCTCGGCCGCAGCGATTTGCTGGCGCAGAGCGCCATACGCTTCAGTTTCGGGCGCCCGACGACGTCAGCCGAAGTGGATCTCGCCGTCGCGCGCTACCGGGAGGCTGTCGCGCGCCTGCGGGATATTGCTCCAGGGCGCGCGGCATGACGGCCGACCCTTATGGCAAGCGGGTGCGGGAGCTGTTTGCCCGCCCCGATCATGCCGGCGACCTTGAAAAGCCGTCCGCGCGGGTGCAAATCGACGATCAGGGTGTGCGGATTGCCCTTGCGGTGCAATGTGACGGCGATATCATCGATCGCCTGCGCTTTCGCGTCTGGGGTTGCCCACACGCGCTTGCAGCCGCGGAGGCAGTTTGCCGCGAGTTCGAGGGTCGGCCCGTTTCGGCGCTCCAGGCATTCAGTGCGAATGAAATTATGCAAACTCTTCCTGTACCGCGGGAGAAATTGGGCCGTATACTGATACTCGAAGATGCAGTGCGATCGCTTGGGCAGGGCGCTCGCGTGAGCCCGGATGCGGGCGAGGACACGGACTAGACATGGCAATTTCATTGACAGAATCGGCAGCAAGCCGGGTGCGTAACTACCTCCAGGCCAGGGGCGGGGGGGTCGGATTGCGCCTCGGTGTGACCAAAAACGGTTGCTCCGGCTATTCCTACGTCATTAACTACGCTGAAGACATCACGGACGCCGATGTCGTATTCGAAGACAAGGGCGTCAAGGTAATCGTGGACTCGGATGCCTTGCTGCTGATCGATGGCACCGAGGTCGATTTCGTCAAGAGCGGCCTCAACGAGGCGTTCAGCTTCAGAAACCCTAACGTTACCGGCGAATGTGGCTGCGGAGAAAGCTTCAACGTTTGACCTGCTGCCGTTGCCCGGCTCCTATATGCCAAGTAAAATCGAGGGTTTACGTTCGCCCGGTCGAATTCTGACCGGCGCGGGAATCTCCACAAATTCGAAAAGGAACATCGCATGGCCGTTGAGCAGACGCTCTCTATTATCAAACCGGATGGCGTTCAGAAAAACCTGATTGGCGAGATCTACAAACGCTTCGAAGAGGCGGGCCTGGAGATCGTCGCCGCAAGAATGAAGCACCTCACCGAGACGGAGGCGCAGGGTTTTTATGCCGTCCACCGGGAACGGCCGTTTTTCAATGACCTGGTTGCATACATGACGTCCGGACCGGTCATGGTCCAGGCATTGCAGGGCGAGGGCGCGATCGCGAAGAATCGCGAGATCATGGGTGCGACCAATCCGGCCGATGCGGACCCGGGCACCATTCGCGCCGACTTCGCTGCGAGTATCGAGGAAAACGTCGTCCACGGGTCGGATGGCCCCGATACGGCAGCCGCGGAGATCGCGTTCTTCTTCGGCGAGGAGGGTGTCTGCCCGCGCACGCGCTAGCGGAAGTTCCGATGACCGATGACGCTGAAAAAGTGAACCTGCTTGGCATGCCGCAAGGCGAGCTCGAGGCGCTGTTCGCCGATTTCGGCGAGAAGCCCTATCGCGCGCGGCAGGTCCTGCAGTGGATGTATCAGCGCGGCGTCACCGACTTCGATGCGATGACGGACTTGTCAAAGGCGCTTCGTGCAAAGCTGGTCGAGCGGGCAACGGTCGCGTTGCCGCGAGTCGATAGCCAGCAGGAATCCTCGGACGGCACGGTCAAATGGCTGTTTGCCAGCGGTTCCGGGCAGCGCGTGGAGGCGGTGTACATTCCGGAATCGGCCCGGGGCACCTTGTGTATCTCGTCACAGGTCGGTTGTGCACTGGATTGCGCGTTCTGCGCGACGGGGGCGCAGGGTTTCAATCGCAACCTGACTGCGGCCGAGATCATCGGCCAGGTCTGGCATGCGAATACCGTGCTTCCGCGCCGCCCGAATGGCGAGGTCGCGGTGACGAACGTGGTCTTCATGGGTATGGGCGAGCCGCTGGCGAATTATCGCAACGTCGTCCCCGTGCTCGAGTTGCTGATCTCTGACTACGCCTTCGGGCTGTCCCGGCGCCGCGTCACCATCAGCACCTCGGGCATCGTGCCACACATCGAGAAGCTCGGAGACGAGTGCAACGTGTCGCTTGCCGTGTCGCTGCATGCGCCGAATGACGGGCTGCGCAATCGCATCGTGCCGATCAACAAGCTGCACCCGATCGACGAATTGCTGGACGCATGCTGGCGGTATGCCGCCAAACACGCGAACCGCTTTATTACGTTCGAGTACGTGATGTTGCGCGACGTCAACGATTCGCTGGCGCACGCCGACGAGCTGGCGGATCTTCTCGACGGCAACCCTGCCAAGGTCAATCTCATTCCATTCAATCCGTTCCCGGGAACCGAGTTCAAGCGATCCGGCGTGGGGACGATTCGATATTTCCAGAATCGGCTGCGCGACCGCGGTATTGTGGCGACGACGCGCCGCACGCGCGGGGACGATATCGACGCGGCCTGTGGGCAGCTCGCTGGCAAGGTCAGCGATCGGGTCCGCAGACGCCTGGGCGAAAAAAACATCGGGGTGGCGACAGCGTGAAAAAGAGCGATGGTCTGTTGGGGGCGATGGCTGCCTTACTGTTGATCGGCGGTTGTATTTCGACGACGACAGGGTCGCCGGAGAGGAAGGCGAATCAGGGCGATGCGGCGGAGCTGAATTACCAGCTCGGGGCACGCTACTACCGCAAAGGCGACTACGACCTCGCGCGCGACCGCCTCGAGCTGGCGCTGGAGCAGAATCCGAAGAACGGGCTGGCCTGGTCGGCCCTGGGCCTCACCTACGAAGCGCTCGGCAACGTAAGGCTTGCCGAAGACGCCTACGACAATGCGGTGCGAGTGGCCCCGCGTGAATTCAAGATCCAGGAAAACTATGCGGTCTTCCTGTGCCGCCAGGATCGATACGACGATGCCCGCAAGTATTTCGACAAGGCAATAAAAGCGCCCACCAACGACTTTTCCGAGCAGACGTATACCAATGCCGGTGTTTGCATGATGCAAAAGCCGGATAACGTGGCGGCCGAGGAGTACCTTCGCGCTGCGCTTGAACGGCGGCCGAATTACGGCGAGGCGCTCCTGCAGATGTCGGTGTTGTCCTACGAAACGGGCGATACGCTGCGCGCGCGCGCGTTCCTGCAGCGCTATCTGGGCAGCAACATGCCAACCGCGACCGTTCTCTTTCACGGTATCCGCATCGAGGAAAAGCTCGGCGACGACACCGCGCGTCGCGAGTATACCCTGCAGTTGCTGCGGGATTTTCCGGACTCGGCCGAGGCTGAGAGTATTCGCCAGTCCGGCTAGGACCGTTGCGCTGCCAGACCCATGACCGACGATAAAGACAAACCGGACACCGAAAAGCCTGAGGCCGAAGCAAAAGGTCCCGTCGGCGGCGAGCGGCTTGCCGAGGCGCGGCGTGCAAAGCAAATAAGCGTGCTCGAGATCGCGAAAGAACTGCATGTCGAAGAGGCGAAAATCCGGGCGCTGGAGAACAACGAGTTCGACGAACTCGGCGCACCGGTCTTCGCCAAGGGTCACCTGAAAAAATACTCGCAGCTCGTCGGCGTGGATAACGACGACGTGCTGGCGGACTACTACCGCCTCACGCGCAGCCAGGAGATGCCGCCGGTCATCGTCAAGCGGCAGAAGCCGAAGCGCGAACTAACGCCGGGTCCGTGGATTAGCGCTATCGCTGTGGTGCTGGTGCTGGCGCTGGCGTACTGGCTACTCGTCGAAAGGCCATTCGCGCCACCGCCTCCGCCGACTGCGACAATGCCGGCCGCGACTGAGAGTACTCCGCCGCCGGAAACGGCGCAGAGCGGCGTCGAGGAGCCGGCGGAAAGCGACGCGCCGGACGAGGAACCTGTACTTGCTGAAGAGCCGGCTGGTGACACTTCCGTAGACGAGGTTCGGCTACAGCCGCCTGCGGATGAGGCCGCAGAGGTTACAACGGGAATCGAGCAGCGAACACAGCCTGTGGTCGAGGCGATTTCACCTCCTGCAGCAGGTAGTGACGATGTCCGGCTTTCGGTGACGTTTCTCGGCGATTGCTGGACGGAAATAACCGACGCGTCCGGCCGCCGCCTGTTCTTCCAGCTGGGCCGCAGCGGCCGCACCGTCAATGTCAGTGGCCCTGGCCCGTTGTCCGTGTTGTTCGGTGATGCCGGCAACGTCGATATTCGGGTAAATGGTGAAGATTTCACTATTCCTGCCGCTGGCCGCCGAGGGCGAACGGCGCGCCTCACGATCTCCGGGCCCTAATCGGCCCCGGTAGCGGTCAGTGACATGAAACCCAAAGCCATCAGGGGAATGAACGACATCCTGCCCGAGAAATCGGCCACATGGCGGTATCTCGAGCAGGTACTGCAGGAGATCGTGCACTCTTACGGATACGAGGAGATCCGACTGCCCATACTCGAACACACGGAGCTGTTCCGTCGCTCCATCGGCGAGGTGACCGACATCGTCGAGAAAGAGATGTACACGTTCGAGGACCGCAACGGTGAGAGCCTTACGATGCGCCCAGAAGCGACGGCGAGCGTGGTGCGTGCCGGTATTACCAATGGCCTGTTGCACAACCAGCGCCAGAAGCTCTGGACGTCGGGGCCGATGTTCCGCTACGAGAAGCCGCAAAAAGGGCGTTACCGGCAGTTTCACCAGTTCAACGTAGAAGCGCTCGGTTACGCCGGGCCCGATGTCGACGCCGAACTCATAATCATGAGCGCAAGGATGTGGCGCCGGCTGGGAATCTCGAGGCTGAGCCTGGAACTCAATTCGCTGGGGACGCCGGAGGCGCGCAAGCGCTACCGTGCCACCCTCGTCGAGTATTTTTCCGGCGTGAAAAATCAGCTGGATCAGGATAGTATTCGGCGCCTCGAACGCAACCCGCTCAGGATTCTCGACAGCAAGAACCCGGAACTGCAGGGGATTATTGAAGCCGCCCCGGTAATGCTCGACTACCTGGATGCCGAGTCGGTGGAACACTTCGAGGAACTGCGCGAACTGCTCGATATAGCGGGAATCGCTTACACGCTGAATCCGCGCCTCGTGCGGGGGCTCGATTACTACAATCGCACCGTGTTCGAATGGGTCACCGATGCGCTCGGGTCACAGGGCGCGGTTTGTTCCGGCGGACGTTACGACGGTCTGGTCGAGAAACTGGGTGGCCGGCCGACGCCCGCGGTGGGATGGGCGATGGGTATCGAGCGCTTCGTCGCGCTGTTCGAGGCCTGCGGCGGGAAAGCGCCGGATACCGGCGCTGACGTCTACATTGTGGCGGTCGGCGAGGGTACGTTGCAACGTGCGGTCGGCCTGGCGGAGCAGTTGCGGGATGCGATCGCGGGAATCCGCGTGGAGCTGAACCTCGGCGGAGGCAGCTTCAAATCGCAGATGAAACGTGCGGATAACAGCAATGCTGGTTTCGCACTGATACTCGGAGAGCGCGAGCTTTCCGAGGGACGCGTCGGCCTGAAACCGATGCATACGCGTGAAGAGCAAACGAGTATCGGCCTCGACGACGTGGCATCGGTACTTTCGAGGAAACTGGATAAGGCGGCAGCAGATGCTGGCGCCGAGGATGAGTAAGGGAAGTATTCGTGGACGATCTACTTTCGGAAAAAGAACAGATTGAGAAAATGCGGACGTGGTGGTCGGACTACGGCCTGTACGTCATTGGTGGCATCGTGCTCGGCGCGGCCATCCTGTTCGGCATTAATTACTACCAGGCGCAGACGGTCAATGCAGAAGTTGCCGCATCTGTCTTGTATGACGAGATCACAGAATATGTGGTCAACGGCGACGTGGAGGCAGCGGAAGTCTCAGCCGGCAAACTGGACGGCGAATACGGGAACAGTTCCTACGCCGCCCAGTCCAAACTTGCGATGGCGCGCCTGTACATGGACAAGAACCGTGACCAGGATGCCGTGCAGGCGCTCAACGAATTGCTGGCAATGAACGGATCCGAACATCTCAAACACGTTGCGCGCGTGCGCCTTGCGAAAATACTGCTGTACCAGGGCAAGCCGGAAGAAGTGCTGAGCCTGCTGGAAGGGCAGGGGAACGTGGCTTTCGCGGCGCGCTATGCCGAGGAGCTCGGGGATGCCTACGTTGCGCTTGGCCGATACGATGAGGCACGGGCGTCCTACCAGGCGGCGCTGGGCGAGGCGCAACCGACCGTCGACCAGGGCGTCATACAGTTGAAACTCATGGATATTCCCGCAGAAGCGGCCAGTACTCCCGGCGAGGACGACAGCGAGTGACACCACTCGGCCGCAATCTGCTGGCCCTGTCCGCGGCTCTCATGCTTTCCGCCTGTGGCCTGTTTGGTGACGACGACGAGGAGCTGGAACCGGCCGAGCTCATCGATTTCGAAGCCAAGGTAAAGATCAAGCGGCTCTGGAAGACGAAAATCGGCGCGGACGCCGAGTTTTTGCGCGTCGCGTTGCGGCCCATGGGGGACGGCAACCGGATTTACGCGGCCAGCGTCAACGGCATTGTTGTCGCTCTCGACCCGGAGAGCGGCAAGCAGGTCTGGCGCAACAAACTCGGTATCAGTTTGTCGTCGGGACCGGGTGTCGGCGAGGGACTGGTGGTCGTGGTCGCGGCTGACGGGGATGTCGTGGCGCTTTCGACCGAAGACGGCACCGAGCGCTGGCGAGCCTATATCTCCGGCGAGTCGCTGGCGACGCCGCTGGTCTATGAAGAGTGGGTGATCGTCCAGACGGTGGACAACAAGCTGACGGCATTGTCCGTGTTCGACGGTGCCGACCGCTGGACCGTCGAGCAGTCTACTCCGGCACTCACAATGCGCGGTTCGACGTCTCCGATGCAGGTGGGGCAGACCGTCGTAACCGGCTTTGATAACGGCCGGGTCATGGCGATCGACCTGTCGAGCGGCGACGTCGAATGGGACAGCATGCTGGCGCCGCCGAGCGGGCGCTCGGATCTCGATCGCCTGTCCGACATCGACGGCGACATCGCCGTGGTCGGGCAGGATATTTATGCCTCGGGCTACCAGGGGCGCATCGCATCGCTGGCCGCCGAATCCGGACAGGTGCTCTGGGCGCGCGAGATATCGACCTACGAAGGCGTAAGCGCCGATTGGAACAATGTCTATTCGACGCTGGACAACGGCGAGCTGGTCGCCCTTAACCGCCGCAGCGGCACCGAGATCTGGCGCCAGAATGCATTATTGCGGCGGGAGCCGACGGTGCCGATGTCGTTCAGGACGACGGTTGCCGTGGGGGATCTCGAAGGGTATCTGCATTTCTTCAGCAACGTGGATGGCGAACCGGTTGCACGGGTGCGTGCCGGCAAAAGCGCGATCGTAACTACACCAGTGGTCATGGCGGACCGCCTGTACGTTCAGTCTGACGACGGTTCGATCTCGGCATGGTACGTGGTGGAACCGAAGCGGGACGATCGCCGCGCCCCCGATACCGCGGAAGGGGACGACGAGAGCGCATGACACGCGCTCGTGTCGGTGAAATCCGATGCTTCCTGTCATCGCATTGATCGGTCGGCCCAACGTCGGCAAATCGACACTTTTCAATCGCCTCACGCGTTCGAGAGACGCCCTGGTCGCCGACTACCCGGGCCTGACGCGCGACCGCAATTACGGCTTCGGCAAGCTCGGGCCTGTTCCTTATCTCGTCATCGACACCGGCGGCGTCGCGGGTGGCGAAATCGGTATCGAAGAGCGCATGGTGGGTCAAACCGTGCGCGCACTCGAGGAAGCCGATGCTGCGATCGTCCTGGTCGACGCGCGCGAGGGCCTGACCGCCGCAGACGAGCATGTCGCAGATCTCGCCAGGCGTCATGCGAAACGCGTGTGGCTGGCCGTTAACAAGGCCGAGGGACAGGACGCAGCCGTTGCCTCGAGCGAGTTTCACAGCCTCGGTATCGGCGAACCGCATGCGGTATCGGCCGCGCACGGCGATCACGTGAGTGCGCTCATCGAAGCGGTTCTGGACGAGTTCGAGGTCGAAACCGAAGAGGCAGAACCGGGCGAGGAAGAAGACGAGGAACTGAGTATTGCGGTCATCGGGCGTCCAAACGTCGGCAAGTCCACCCTTGTGAACCGTCTGCTTGGGGAGGAACGGCTTGTCGTCTTCGACGAACCGGGTACGACCCGCGATAGTGTCGCGGTGCCCTTCGAGCGCAACGACCGCAAATACGTCCTGATCGATACCGCGGGCATACGACGTCGCGCACGCGTGCACGAGGCGATCGAGAAATTCAGCATCATCAAGGCACTGCAGGCCATCGAACAGGCGCAGGTCGTCATCGCGGTACTGGATGCCCACGAGGGCATTACGGAGCAGGATGTGAGCCTGCTCGGGCTGGTGCTGGAACGCGGCCGCGCGCTCGTGGTCGTTACCAACAAATGGGATGGTTTGACTGCCCCCGAGCGCAAGCACGTTCGCGACGAACTCGACAGGCGCCTGCCGTTCCTCGACTTTGCCGAGCGAATCACGATCTCCGCATTGCACGGTACCGCGGTCGGTGACCTGTTGCCGGCGGTGGAGCGAGCCTACAAAGCTGCGATGCGCGACCTGTCGACCACGGAGTTGACGCGGGAGCTCGAGAGCGCGGTAACGGCGCATCCGCCGCCCATGGTGCGAGGGCGGCGAATCCGGTTGCGCTATGCACACCAGGGCGGCCGCAATCCCCCCGTGATCGTGATTCACGGCAACCAGACTGAACGCGTGCCGGAGGCCTATCGACGCTATCTCATCAATCGCTTCCGCAAAGTGTTTAAACTACGGGGCACGCCGGTGCGGTTGTCGTTCAAGACGGGTGAGAACCCCTACAAGGGCCGGCGCAACAAGCTAACGCCACGGCAGCAGCGGCGACGCAAGCGACTGATGAAACACGTGAAGAAGTAACGGCGATGACCTTAGCGACCAAATTCATGACCCTCGAGGGACCCTTCAAGATGCATCGTGGGGGCTACCTGGAATCACCGACACTCGCCTACGAAACCTGGGGCGAACTCAACGAGGCGAAAGACAACGCGATCCTGATATTCACGGGTCTGTCGCCGTCGGCGCACGCCGCGTCATCGGGGGTGGACCCGACGCCGGGCTGGTGGGAAAACATGATCGGCGAGGATCTGCCGCTCGATACGGACAAGTATTTCATCATATGCGTGAACTCGCTGGGCAGCTGCTTTGGCTCGACGGGTCCGGCCTCTGTCAACCCGGAGACCGGTGAACGGTCGCGGAGTCTGCGTACCAGGTGGTACGCGGTCTCGGCATCGAGCGCCTGCACACCGTCGTCGGTTGCTCGATGGGCGGCATGAGCGGTCTTGCCCTGTGCGTGAAGCACCCCGACGCGGTTGCCGGGTTCATATCCATTTCTTCGTCGGCGCGGCCGCTGCCGTGGGCGATCGGGATTCGGTCCTTGCAGCGTGAGATGATCCGCTCCGATCCGAAATGGCGAGACGGGAATTACGACCCCGAGGACCCGCCAATTACCGGCCAGCGCCTGGCCCGCAAACTGGGGATGATCAGCTACCGGTCGCCGGAAGAATGGGAGAAGCGTTTCGGTCGCGAACGCGTCACCGACGTCGGGCCCGTGGACGATCGTTTTCGCATCGAGTTCTCCGTCGAATCCTACATGGAAAACCATGCCAACAAGTTCAGCGGCACGTTCGATGCGAACTGCTACCTGTACCTCTCGCGAGCCTCGGATTTGTTTTCGCTCGCCGAACACGGCGGTTCGCTCGAGGCCGGCTTCCGGAGGCTGAAGCTGCAGCGTACCCTCGTCATCGGAACGAAGACAGACATCCTGTTCCCGATCCATCAGCAACACCAGCTCGCCGACGGCATCAGGACCGTGTGCGACGACACTTACCTGGTGGAACTGGACTGCATCCAGGGCCACGACGCCTTCCTCGTGGACATGGATGCATTCCGGCCGGTGATCTGCGACTTCCTCGAGTGCGCCGGCCAGTTCAG
>JAACFJ010000109.1 GCA_009937505.1 Gammaproteobacteria bacterium | reverse complement strand
GCGATTTCTCCAATACTTTCTCAGCGTCATCCAGTCGGTTGGCGAAATAATAGGCCTCGCCAAGACTCACATATTCCATACACGAATATGGGTCTATGCTTATGGATTGCTCCAAGAGATCGATCGAATGACCGAGGTGATTGTGGGCGATCTCCATTTTGGCCGCGATCTCCAGAACATGGGGATCCATGGGGCTCACGTGTTGCGCCTTTCTGAGGTGCCGGAATGCCTCCTCGAAATCGTAGTCGAAAGTCATATTCACCCAAGCCAGGTCGGCGTAAGCCGGACCATATTGCGGATTGATCGTCAATGCTCGTTGAATCGCATGGCGCGCAAGCTCTGATCCCTCCGCGACAGGGCGACTATGGAACAATATTGTCTGCAGATAATAGATTCGGCCAAGTAGCGACCACGCCACTGCATTGTTCGAATCCATCGACACTACTTGCTCCAGCAATAATTGCGCCTGTCGGATGTTTTCAGGCGTAACTCGCCTCTGGAGTAACTCGGCTGTCAGGAGGCGCTCAGTAATCGTCGTATGGGATGGTTCCTGTCCTGCCCCTGTCGTCGAGATTGCCGGTCCCGATGTGTTAGGCGGGATTTCGCTCCTGGCACTCAGGATGACGTCTTCCTTAAATCGTGGAAGATTGAATGCGACAGCCAAAATGACCAGCATGCCAACAAGAAACGAGACCAAAATAATCGGATTGCGCCGTAGCGCATGGCTACCCTGCGACATCCGTTCCCGTATTTCGGGACCCAGGTAATGTCCTGGGTGACGCTGGTCGGGCTCGCTGTATGGAAGGGGGCTTTTGAGAAGCCGATAGCCGCGTTTCGGGATAGTTTCAATATACGTGGGGTTATTCGGATCATCGCTCAGTGCATGGCGTAACTCAGTGATCGCGTGCGTAAGAACCTCATCCGAGACGCAGCGCTCGCCCCATACCCTGTCGAGCAACTCCTCGCGAGTCAGTGTCTCCTTTGCCTCTGTGGCAAGGCAAACCAAGACCTCCATCGCCTTGGGCGGCAGGTGGCGAGACTGACGATCGCGGCCAGTCACGGAACCTTTGAGCGGCTCTACGGCGAAGTCACCACACTGAAATCCGCGTCGACAGTCATATGGCATTAGAATTCAAACCATTCTTCTACGATCGAATTTTGTCAATTCGGGATAATACCTAGCACGCCGACGGTCCCTGCCCCTCGAGCCCGAACAACGTCCGACGCACGTGTCAGGCGTTTGCCTGTCGTATTTGCCTGCGCCAGAGCTGCTTGCTTCCCGGTGAAGAAAAGGTTCCGACTCTCTTCACAAAAAAACCGGGAAATACTCGGCTATTCGTCGGGACTTCGGCGGCAAATAGGCGGACCGTTTCACATGAGTTCATCGCTCGGGAGACAAACAATGAAAATGTTAAGGCATTGCTTATCGCTTATGTTGGCAATATCGGTCTCGGCACTGATTGGGCTTGCTTATGCCGAAGAGACCGACGTCAGTGAACCCAAATCGGATGCGATCGAGCACATCGTGGCGGCAGGAGAGGCAGTTCGATTTAAGGGAAAGTCTCTCGCGGTTCCTTGTGCCGACCTGAACCTGAAAAGCGAACAGGGCGCCCTGACTCTTTACCGTCGTCTGACACATGCATCGGAAAGTGTTTGTGATGTGCGAGACACCTATTATACGCGGTCACTACAGGATCGAAGGGATGCTCGGGAATGCTATTACAAGACACTCACCGCCGCCGTGGAAGCCGCTGATTCCGACAAGCTCACGAACATTCACCACGAGAAAGCGCCCTCAGAGATGCTCGCGGCTAAAGTGGAATAGGCCCTGGCAGTAATCGCAGGTCAAGAATGCGCTTGTCGTGCCCGCCCCTCGAATATCGGCCGCCTACTATTCGAACTGGGCTCGGCGTATGGCCCGGCACTCCGACGTGCTCGGTCTGCTTTACCGTAGCGAGACGAAGAACTCGCGGGCACGGCACGCGGCACACCGTTAGCTGAATCGTATAAGGAGGCATACAGACTCTCAGGTAATATATTCGTCGATCGAGCCCTCGATCGCCGCGCGGATGGGCTCGCGCAGCATCATCATCGTGAGACCAACATGCACGTGGACCTCGACGCTGTCCTCGAAAACGAGGATGCGGCCGGAGATCCCCTTGCCGTGCACGCGCAGGTGATCGCCCTCCCACTCCGAGCTGAGCCTCAGCTTGCCGCCGAGTTCTTCGGCGATGCTATCGACGCGCCGCCGGGCTTCCTCGATGCCGAGGGAATGTTCGCGTTTGATCTTCAATCTGCTGCTGCCTGATGCCTGGTCGCGGTTCGAGAACCGCTCCTGCGGAGTGATCGTAACCCGCAGGAACGCGCCTTGGCGCGCGGCCCCCCAACGGCCTAAATTAGCAGCTTACTTCCCGGAACCTCAATGAAAAAAGGGGCAAAGACTACCGTTGCAACCTGCGGCGCAGCACCGCGAGGAGGGTCAGCAACAGCGGCAGCCCGGTCGTGCCGCCACCACCACCCGAACTGTCGTCCGGGGTCGTCGAGTCGGCAACCAGCGGGTTAGTGCCGAGCACCTTGACTTCCTCACCGTCCGGCTTGCCGTCGTCGTCGGTGTCCGGGTTCTTCGGGTCGGTGCCGTGCTCACGCTCTTCACCATCGTCGAGATCGTCATCGTCGGTATCCGTGTCGCGCGGATTGGTACCGTCTTCGTGCTCGTCGCCGTCATTGACGCCGTCGCCGTCAGTGTCGTCGTTGCGCGGATCGGTGCCGTCTTCGCGCTCTTCGTCATCGCTGCGGCCATCGTTGTCGTCGTCGTGATCGGCATCGTCGTCGATCCCGTCATTGTCGTCGTCGGCATCGTCATCGTCGTCAATACCGTCATCGTCGAAGTCGTCATCATGGCTAGCGAGGAAACCGGCGATCGAATCGATGTCCGACCGCGGCATGCAGGCGAGATAGGCCATCTCTTCTTCGTCGTAGATAGCTTCCCAGATCTCATCCGCCGAATCGCCGTGTACGTCTTCGTCGGTGCGGCCACCGGAACCATTGTCGCCGTGGCAGCCGGCGCAGGTCGCAACGTAGCGTTGTTCACCGCTGGCGTCGCGGGAATTCAGGTACTCCGCGATCGCGTCGATGTCGGCTTCCGTGAGGCCCTGCAGGAACTGCATTTCGGGCACGCCGTTCGGGAACACGCTGGTGCCATAGATCGAGCCGGCGATGTTGCAGCTGCGTGCGCCGCCGACGCGCCTGAGTCCCGGGAGGGCATCCTCGACGGCGGCTCCTGCCCAGGGATCACCGTGGCAAAAGCCGCAATTGGTATCGTAAAGCGCCGCATCGTCCGGCTGACCCGCGACGAGGTCGACGACCTCGACCCTCGTGGCCGCCGGGGCGCTTTCGAGATTTCCGTCACTGACGACCAGCGAAACTTCGTAGACGCCCGCGGCAACATAGCTGTGCTCCGGCGTTGCGCCCGTCCCGGTCGTACGATCTCCGAAGTCCCATGAATAGGTCAACGCATCGCCGTCCGGATCACTGGAAGCGCCACCGTCGAACCTGATCGTTTCACCGGTGCTGGCGCTGTAAGGTCCACCCGGATCCGCCGTGGGCGCCCGGTTCGCCGG
Organism: Gammaproteobacteria bacterium; assembly: GCA_009937505.1. GTDB lineage: Bacteria > Pseudomonadota > Gammaproteobacteria > Steroidobacterales > Woeseiaceae > UBA1847. The sequence continues at coordinate 8,511 of JAACFJ010000109.1, read as the reverse complement.
AGCTGCCGCAATTTCCGCGGTCGTGGTAACCGGATCGCTGTCGAGCTGAGTGTCGTTGACGGTCAGCGTGACGGTGTAATTTGCGGCCGCGGTATAGGCGTGTGTCGGGTTAACGCCGCTGCCGGTGGATCCGTCACCGAAGTCCCAGCTGTAGGTCAGCGGATCGCCGTTCGGGTCTGCCGATGCGGCACCATCGAAGGTGATCGTCTGGCCGGGTTCGGCCGCGTAAGGCCCGCCCGGATTGGCAACCGGCGCAAGGTTGACCGGCGGAGCAGAAATCGCCGCCGATGTAAGGGACGGATCACTCCTGGCCTGGCCGTCGTCGACCACCAGCCGGACCTCATAATTGCCGGCGGCTGCATAGGTATGCGTCGGCATCATCCCCGTCGCCGTATTGCCGTCGCCGAACTCCCACTCGAAGGTGAGAGTGTCGCCATCCGGGTCGCTCGATCCGGAACCGTCGAACTGGATGAGCGTCGTACCGGCTTCGCCGGAATACGGTCCTCCCGCATCGGCAACCGGCGGGTTGTTTGCCGGCGGCGGTTGTGCCGGATCGAGCGGTACGCTCGGCGCCGTGCCGCCGGAGTTACTGCAACCGGGAGTCTGTGTATCGCACCATCCCGGTTGAGTGCCCGCCTCGATCTCGGCGATGTTCAGATTCAGGCTTTGTGCGTTGTCGGAATCCAGGCTCTCCACGGCGCGCAGTGCTGCCACGAAGTCGACGCCGGTGCAGCTGAAACCAGCCCCCGAAGCGCCGTTGGCCAACAGATCATTACCGTAGCCGTTGAAGTTACCGCCGCCGTTGGCGGACTGGTGACATATCTGGCATGCATCATCCGGAACAAACGCATCGTCTGTCTGTGAATTCGGATAGGTTGAAGCAAATATGTCGACGCAGCTTGGCCAAGCATTCGCCGCCTGTGACGCCAATAGCGCCATCGCCAGCACCACCGGTACCGGCAAACTTCTATTCCCTCTGCTCATTTCAATGTCCTTTTGCCGGTAAGCCGGCTATGTAATTTGTGCCCAAGAACGAATATTTTTTTGCGTCGCTCAGGTCATTACACGGGCTCGCTCGCCGGAAGGTTCCGGGAGTGGCGTAATTTTCAGGTAGGTAATTGTACGGATGCGCCGATCGGCGACAGGGAGGGAAGGGAATCGGCCGGCGGGAGGGAGGACCCGCCGGCCAGGATGCGGACTATTGCTTGATCGGGCAGGTGCTGATGCCGAGCAGCGAGTAGACGGGGCAGTTACCGACGAGGCCCGTTACCAGCGGCACCATGCCGATCCAGCCCCAGGGTGTCTCGGGACCGACAAAAACCAGGCTTACCAGCGCGGCGCCTGCAATAACCCGCAACGTGCGATCGATCGCACCTTCGTTCTTGAATAGCATGATGATTCTCCTTGTTCGCTCAATATGAGGTTTCGAATACGGTCTCGATATTGAGCCAGGAGCGTCCCGGCGTCAGTGACTCAGTCACCGAAGGACGGAACGGCCAGTGCCTCGATCTGCGGACGGTTGACGAGCGATACCTGGCCGCGGCCCAGGCGGACCCAGCCCTCGCTTTCAAATCGTTTCAGGTGCCGCGAGACGACCTCCCGGGCCGTGCCGAGTTCGACGGCGATGTCCTGGTGCGTGATCTTCTCGACACCCTTCCTGTCCAGCTCGAGTAGAACGCCTGCCAGCCTCACGTCGATACCGGTGAACGCGATTTGCTCGATCTTCTGGATCACGCTGGTCAGCCGTGACGAAAAACCATCGAAGACGAAGCGACGAAACCACTGCGATCCCTCGAGCGCCGACTGGAAGCTCGCAACCGGGATTGCCAGGGCCTCGATATCCGACTCGGCGATGGCCTCGGCCGGATAGTGCTCGTTACTCAAGAGACAGGATGTTGTCAGGATGCAGGAGCCGCCCGGACCGATCCGATACAGCGTCACTTCGCGGCCGTTGGCTCCCGTGAGCTGCACCCGTACCTCGCCGTCGAGCAGAATCAGGAACGCCTGGCACAGGTCTCCCGCGTGAAAGACGAAGCGGTCGTGATCCAGCTTTACGATCTGCGCATTCTCGAGCAACCGATCGAGTATTGCTTCGTCGGCGTCCGCGAGCTCGGGAACGGCTGTCGTCAGCCTGCCCTTCATACTAGACTTGTCATCACCGCGACTAACCACTGCGAGCACCTTTGATCATGGACCTGAAAGTTCTTTTCGTCGTATTCGGAACTGTATTCCTGGCCGAACTGGGAGACAAGACGCAGCTCGCCACCGTGCTGTTCGCGAGCAAGCCATCGGTAAGCCTCGTTACCGTCTTTGTTGGCGCGTCGCTCGCACTGATGCTGTCGTCGGCCATCGCGGTGGCGGCGGGCTCCGTGATCTCGCACTACGTGGACCCGCGCTACCTGTCCTACGTCGCCGGTGCCGGATTCATCGTCATCGGGATCTGGACGATCGTGCAGGCGGGGTAGCCCGATTCAGTCGGCCGTGTGCCACGCAACATGGTACAGCGCGTAACCCGACAGCACCGGCCGCGAGAATGCCATGCCTATGATCTCGCCATCCACGCTGGCCACTACCGTGTGGGGCTCGTCGGTTAGCGGATCGACGATGTTCCCCAGGGCCTCGCCCTTCTTTACGATCGTTCCGAGCCGCGCCTCGGGAAAAAAGAATCCGCCCTTACCTCTCGGGACGCGAACCCATCGCGAGCGCTCGTAGACCCTCGATTCGGGAATTTCCCTCTCGGGCCGATCCGTCATGCCGAGATAGGCCATGACGCTGTCTATTCCCGTCGCTCCGCGCTCGATCTCCTCCTCCTGGAAGCGGTGCGGCGCGCCTGCCTCGTAGATGATTGACGGAATTCCCGCTTTCGCCGCCTCGCGACGCAGGCTGCCGTCGGGACCCTTGCCCGCAATTACGATGCCCGTGCCGAAATGAATGGCGAGCTCCCTGATTTCGGGGTCGGAAATATCGGCCCGAATCTGCGGCAGGTTCGTGCGTTCGTTCGACGCGGTGTGCAGGTCAACAAGTGCGTCGCAGTGAACCAGGACTTTCGTGGAAACCATGTGCGCTATCAGCCTTGCCACGCTGCCCCCCGCACTGCCGGGAAAGGCCCTGTTCAGGTCGCGGCGATCGGACAGGTAGCGATTGCCCGTCCGGACGCCCTCGGCGTTAATTGCGGGTAATGCGATAACGGTGCCGCGCAATGTCTTGGGATCGATCCTCGAGAATGCGCGCCTCGCGATCTCGACGCCGTTCAGCTCGTCGCCGTGCACACCTGCAGTCAGGCAAAGTGTCGGTCCCGCTGCTGCGCCCCTGGCGACGAACACCGGCATGTTCAGGTAGGACGATTCGAAAGTCCGGTCGGGGACGAATGCAAATCGCTGACTCGTCCCTGCCGGGACGTCACGTTCGAGGAGTTGTATCGAGCCCCACTCCTCGCCGGTCGCCGTACTCGCGATTGCCGCGAGGCACATCACGGCACCGAGCCGCATCAAGGCGCTGCTGGCCGGCGTTAGCAAACGAAAACAGGATCCGCCCTTTGAATACAGGGAACTCTTACCGACATTGGTCATCTCTGGCGCTCCGGTCGTCGAACGGGATTAACACCGGGCGATTCTGCCACGATGAATGCGATTACACTGCTTTCAATAGCATTCCCGGGCCGCGTCAACCCGCAGAGCGGAGATACGGTAAGCCGGATTGCTTGACGTACAGCGTACAGCCGTTGGCACTTCGCGGATGATGGCGCCCGCCCTCCGGCAGGCGCAACCAGCTGCCTGTCTCGTATTCACCTTCTTCATCGCTGAACGACCCCTCGAGTACGAGCAGTTCGGCGCCGTGCTCGTAAGACACAGTGCCCGGGTCCGCACGCGGCTGCCAGCGCTCGAGCCGCATCGTGTCGGAGTAGCCTGGCTGCGCATACAGCGGCTTCAGGCCGATACCCGGACCGGGGCCCGGTTGCCACTCGAGCCCGGTGGTGTCGATTGCCACGTGCTGCCTGTCCCGGCCCGGAAACTGCCTGAGTTTTACGAACAGCAGGCACCCGTCCTTCGAGTACGGCGCGTGCCGGAATCCCTCCGGGTTCAGCAGGTAGGTGCCTGCCGGCCAGTCGCCATGCTCATCGGAAAAGACGCCATCGAGCACGAGTATCTCCTCGCCACCGGGGTGATCGTGTGCGGGGAATGACGATTCCGGTTCGTAGCGCACGATCGACGTAACCTGCCCCGACTCGGGTGCGCCGACGAGGTGGACCCGTTTACGCCACACGGTGCCGCTCGGGCTGGGCATCCACTCCATCGATGCTGTGTCGGCCGCTGCACGAACGGAAAGATCGCCGTTGAGATGCTCCGCTATTCCCACATTACCGCTACGCCCTCTCGTTCCGCTGCTTCGAGCATTTCGATCAGCGGCACTGCACGATTGTGCAAACTCACCCGTCGCTCATCACCCTCTCCCTCGTCACCTGGCGGCTGGTCCTCCAGGGCGGCGTCCGCGGCAGCAATGCCCTCACGCAGCGACTGCAGCGACTGCGGTATGTCCTCCGCACCGATCGCGCTCGGCACCGTTTCCCGGCGCCCCATCATCTCGAGGAGCTTCAGCGCCACGTCGCCGAACATCGTGATCTCGGGATAAGCAGCGGTGGTCTTGAACTTGACGAGCATGAGTCTCTTCCTTTTGTGTTCAGAATCTCCGGACGATGGCAGCAGGCGGCGTTACCGGCGATTCAAGAACCGGGGCGGGCGGGCGGTTGCTCCGACCCGCGGCCTTGCCAAGCCTTTACGACCTGGAGTACGTACCGACCAGGCGATTCGCGCCGATCACGTTAGGCTCGATCTTCTCCAGCAGCCCCCACATCGTCAGACCGGCGTCGAGATCCGGCTCCGAATCGAGGGCGAGCAGCCAGAAGAAATAGTGGTGGGTGCCGTGGCCTTCGGGCGGCATCGGCCCGCCGTAACCGGCATTGCCAAAGTTGTTGACGCCCTGGACATAGTCGCCAGTGCCCTCGGGCAGCTCGGTAGCCGACCCCGGGATGCCGTACAGGACCCAGTGCACGAACCCGTAGGTGCCGGGTGACACCAGTGGCGCATCCGGGTCGTGACAGATCAGTGCAAAGGAACGCGTGCCCTCCGGTGCCTCCGTCCACGAAAACGCGGGCGAGACGTCCTCGCCTTCGCCGGTGTGCCGGGTCGGGATCGGGCCGCCGTCCCCGAAAGCGGAGCTCGTCAACCTCATGTCAGATAGTGCAAATCCCATGATGACTTCCCCCTTCTTCTTTTTCGGAAGGCTGATGCTCCCACAAGCGCCGGGCCGATGAAATAGCATTGTTTACGTACATTCATTACCATCGAAGGGCACATCGCGGAGGGCAATCCATGAGTGAAACGATACTGATCGTGCTGGGCACTATCGGTCTGCTGGCGGCTGGTGGCGGACTGGGGTTCTGGCTGGCGCAAATGCGCATGCGTGGCGCAGCCACCCGGGCCGACGAGGTCCAGCAACAATTCGACGACTACCGGCGTGAGGTCACGCAGCATTTCGGCCAGACCGCCGAGCACTTCAAGGCCATCGGCCGCGAATACCGCGAGCTGTACGAGCACATGGCGGGCGGCGCCGACTCGTTATGCGATCGCGAGGCCGTCGACGTGAAACTGTCGTTCGCGCCGACGGCCATACTCGAGTCGATCGCGGAAGAGCAGCAGGAACCCGAGGCACCGCGCGACTTTGCGCAGGATGAATCGCAGGCCGTCGAGACTGCAGGCGCGGCAGAGGATCCGGTGGTGGACGACGAACCGAAAAAGGAGCCTGTCGAATCGTTGAGCCCGGAGGCCGAAACAGAAGCCGGCGACAAGCCCGGGCGCACACTCCACTGACACTGGCTTCGTCGGGGACGAGCATGCAATTTCGATTAACCCTGATCGTTCTCGGAATTGTCGTATCGTCCCCATCCTGCGCAAGTACCGAGCCACTTGCCGACGTCCTGGAGAACATGATTGCGGCGTACGGCGGTGAGGATAACGTGCAGAAGCTCGACAGCATGGTCCAGGAGTGGGACCTGCTGGCGCTGACGAGGAATCGGCAGGGCACCGACAAGCGCAGCATTCGCCTGCCGGATCGGCTCAAGGTCGAACTGGTCTACCCGGAAAAGCTGGAAACACGTGTTCTCGACGGCGATGCCGCCTATGCCATTTTCGACGACCGCGAGCCTGCAGCCGCGAGCGACATGCAGAGAAATGCAATGCAGCTGCAGCTCATGCGCTTCTATACACCGCTCACGTTGCGGGACCAGATCGACTCCCTGAGCCTGTCCGACGGTGACGGACACCTGAAGTTAACGCTCAGGGAGGGCGGGTTGCGGGCGGACTATGTCGTCGATACGGAAACCTGGCGCGTCGTAAAAGTCGTCGGGACGCTGGCAATCAACGGCACTAAGATGCAGTTCGTCACCGAGTACTCGGAATTCGCAATGGTCGACGGCGTGCTCGTTCACCACCGCGAGAACAAGTTCGTAGGCAATACGAATACGGCCGTACTCAAACTAAGGCGTGTCGAGTTGAACGTCGAATTCGACGAGGATGAATTTGCGCCGCGCCGAAACGAATCGGGCCCTATCGTAGCCCGGCTCACTAGCGTCCCGGCCTCCGGCACAAAATAGGCGAGGCGCATCCTGCGCCTCGCCCTGGGCGGCACTAGGTGCCGGCAAATCGTCTTCCTTGCGATTTGTCGTGCTCCCGGAATGAGCCGCAGCCATCCCGGCCCTCGGAGCACTGCGTGCTGCGTTGAAGTGCCGTCATTGCCGAATCACCCGCCGCCTTCGTAGCCCATCTTGGCGTTGATGGCGAGCCAGCGACCGCGAAGTCCCTCGCGCTCGATACCGACCTCGAGGATTCGCGAATCGGCGGGCGCCTCGGGATCCAGGACCCGGCCATTCATGGTCGTATCGACGACCGTCAACAGCCTTGCGCGTCCGGGTCCGCGAGCCAGGTAAATGCCGTCCACCGGATCGACATAGGTGACATCGAACGATTCGGCTGTGCGCGCTTTGAAGGCGCTCCGGAACGCCGCACCATTGCCCGGTGACACTGCGAGATAGGCCGACGAGCGCCAGCGCACGGACTCACCGTCGTCTTCGCCGCCTTCTTCTGAATGACCCTGGCCGGTGCAGGGCGGCTTGCCCGAATAGTTCCAGAACAGGAAGTCGTCGAAGTCTTCCCCGGTTCTCGCTACCAGGTGCGTCTTGTCCGTACGGATGTCGTGGACGAAGATGCCCTGATTGATTGGAACCTCGCGTTCGGTGTAGCAGCTGACGCCGTGCATCGGATCGGTCGTGTCGTCACAGACACTGGTCGGGTCGCCCATTACCTCTTGTGTGTCTCTGCACTCCAGTTCCTGGTTGCAGTAGGCGATGCGGTCCTTGTTGCCTTCCTGCGGGCAGTAGAGCCGGAGCGTCCGGGTCTCCTCGCCCCATGCGCCCCAGAATCCGACATGCCGGCCGTCAAAGGCAATGCCCTCGCCAAGCGCATTGAAGCTCCCCTCTCCGGAATCGCCGGGAATCTGCCCGCCGATGCTGATGAGCGTCGTGAGCGACGGCTGGTAATGGAGTGGCGCAAGGTAAATGCCGCCCAGCGTCGGCGCGTCTTCGTTGTCGAAGCCGGCAAATACGACTTGCCGGTCGGCCGCGTTTGGCGGCGCCGTCGAGCCGAAAAACGTCTCGGTGCCGGGAATCAGGGTGTCGGTGTTGGCGATGAGAAACGCCAGGTGCGATCCGCCGGTAGCCTCCGGCAACAGGTGCCGGAAGTAGACGCCGGTCTTCTCAGAATCGCCTGCCGAGAAATTACCCTTGAACGCGATGATGTTGCCGTTCGTCACCGACGGCGCGCCCGGGAATACTTCGAACGGGATGTAGCCTTGCTCCTCCGGCACGCGTAGATGGCCGAAAGGTCGATCGCCGTTGGAATCCACAACGTGGCCGAGCTTGGCAGCGCCCGTAATCAGCTCACCGTACGGATTACTGTATATACCCGTCGTGCCGGCACGCGTCTCGTCGCCCTCCGTTCCGTATTGGTATACGGGCTGGTGGTTGCCGCGAGTCGCGATCGTGTCCGTGTGCATGTCGATGCGCGGAAACGACGGCGTCTCGACGAAGGTCGCGCCCAGGTTGTTCGGCGCCGGCACCGCGGTCGTCCTGTCGAGAATGCTGACGATCTCGCTGTCCGCCTGCCCCATGTCGCGCATGTAGATACCGTGGGTCGGCGGTCCCAATGGCGGTCCGCCGCGGCTCCGTGCGCGAATAACGACCACGCCGTGAAGATTCACGGAGGGCTGGTTGTAGCTATTGAAGTTTCGTATCTCTAGGGGCGGCATCACATCATTGTTGTTAATGACGGTGTTCCATTGGAAGACGCTCTCCTTTTCGTCCGCGACTGCAGTGCTTGTCACCACCGTTGCCGCCACCAACAGATACAGGAATTTCTTGTACCTGGGTTTCATGGCTGTCCTCCTGGTTCCCCGGGCCAT
>JAACFJ010000108.1 GCA_009937505.1 Gammaproteobacteria bacterium | reverse complement strand
CCTATTTGGTCTTGCTCCGGGCGGGGTTTACCGTGCCGCGGACTGTTACCAGCCGCGCGGTGCGCTCTTACCGCACCTTTTCACCCTTACCGGGTTTGCACCCGGCGGTATCTTTTCTGTGGCACTTTCCATGGGCTCGCACCCTCCAGGCGTTACCTGGCGCCCTGTCCGAAGGAGCCCGGACTTTCCTCTGCTTCGAAAAACAGCGATTGCCTGGCCGACTCCGGCGTTTCCGGACCGCGAATACTAAAGCATTTCCCGATCTCGCGCGCCCGGAATTACCAAGATTTGACAATTTGCTTGTCAAGATTAATAATGACAATTCACTTGTCATTATTTCTGGGCTACAACATGCAGGCACAATCGCCGCAATACGAAGTGACCTGGCTGATCCGGCGGGTATTTCGCGCCATGGCGCAGCTGGCGGACAGCTATCTGCGGGCGCACGGGCTGTCGGCGGCTGACCGCGCCGTCCTCGAGTTTCTGTACCCCGATGGCGCGCTTTCGGTGCCGGAGATCGCGGCGCGCTACCAGGTGTCGCGGCAGCACGTGCAGGTTACCGTGAACACCCTGCTCGATGACGGGTTCCTGCAGTCGCGCCCAAACCCGCGCCACAAACGTTCACCGCTGTTCGCGCTCACCCACGTCGGCCGGGAACTGTTCCGAAAAATCCGTACGGCCGAATCCGATCTGCTCGACGCGTTATTCGCCGACATTCCGATGGACGACATCGAGTGCACCCAGCGCACGCTGCAGGCCATGTATTTTCACAACCTCAAACAAGGAGAGACTGATGAGTCATTTTGACATCAAGCACCTGCTGATAGCCGGCGTAGCGCTTTCTGCGATCGCCATGACAGGCCTCTGGTCATGGAATACGCTTGCGGAACTGTTTGGCGCTCCGGAGGCGCAATTCAGGCACGCCATCGCGGCGCTGGCACTACTTGCGACTCTGCGACTTGCCATCCCGCACCGCCGAACGGCGTTCAGGCGTCACCGTCGCCCTTGATCTCGAGCAGGCGCTTATAGAGCGCGTTGCGCGTTTCCCCCGTCACCCGGGCCGCGATCGCCGCGGCCTTTTTCGGTGGCAGCGCCTCCGCGAGCTCTGTGAGGAGGCGGTCCGTGTCGATCGATGAGGCCGGGGCATCGCCCGCCCCGTGGATAGCGATGACGAACTCGCCTTTCGAGACGATCGTCCCGTTGGTCAATTCGTCGAGTAGCTCACCCAGGCTTGCTCGCCTGCTCTGCTCGTGCAGCTTCGTAAGTTCTCGGCCCAGGAAGGCCTGGCGGCCCGCACCGAATACGTCGACCATGTCGGCGAGCGTCGCGGCTATTCGGTGCACTGCCTCGAAGAACAACAGCGTACGCTGGTCGTCCGCGCGGGCCTGCAGCCATTTACGACGTGCTGCCTGTTTTGCCGGCGGGAATCCCTCGAAACCGAAGCGATCCGTAGGCAATCCCGATACCGACAATGCCGCTGTGACTGCGGAGGGACCCGGAAGCGGAGAGACCGCAATGCCGTGTGCATGGGCCGCCTGCACGAGCCGGTAGCCGGGATCACTCACGAGCGGCGTGCCGGCGTCACTGACCAGCGCCACCGATTTGCCGTCTTTCAGCTGTTCAATGAGAACCTGCGCGGCGCGTGCCTCGTTGTGTTCGTGCAGCGCAAATTGCCTCGTTTTCAGCCCTAAATGCGATAGCAATCGCCCGGTGTGGCGGGTATCCTCGGCGGCAACCAGGTCCACTTCGGCGAGTGTCTGGCGCGCTCGCGGAGACAGGTCTTCGAGGTTTCCGATCGGTGTGGCAACGACGAACAGTGTGCCGCTCATAGCGCGTTCTATTCCGGCCCTAATCAAAAGTGCACGAACAATGAATTTTCAACGACATCCTGCCCGGCAATTGAACCGCAAAGCAAGCACTGTCGCCGTGCTCTTGCTCTCGCTCATTGTCGGTGCCTGTGAAACGCCCGGCGGCGGCGCGCTGGGCGGTTCCGCCGAATCCCGGGCCGAGCGCGCCGCTCTGAACGGTGAGTACCAGGAAGCAGCCGGCATCTATATCGGCCTCGCCGCAGACGCCAGCGGCGCCGAGCGCGACCGGCTCACGTTGCTCGCCGTAGACAACTGGCTCGATGCCGGCGACACGGTTCGCGCGCGGAACGCATTCCGCGGCGTCACCCAGCCCCAGGGCGGCGAACTGCTGTGGCGCTGGAATTCGACCAGCGCCGCGATGCTGCTGAATGAAGGCGAGGCAGTACGCGCACGGGACTTGCTGGAATCGCTGAGCCGGCAGTCTCTGCCACCCGACCTGCGCCTGCGCGTCGAGGCGCTGCGCGCCGATGCATGGTTTCAATTACAGGAACCGACGCGGGCGGTGGAACTGCTCATGCAACGTGAGAGCTGGCTCGACGACCGGCGCAGCATCGATAGGAATCGCGAGAGGCTCTGGAATGGGCTTCTGGTCAGCGACCCGCGCGTTTTGCGCGGGGCGGCCGAAATGGCCACGAACCCGACCGTACGAGGCTGGCTCACGCTCGGCTCGCTCGCCACGGCGACCGGGCAGCAGGGCATCGGCTGGAGTAACGGTGTCGTGCACTGGCGCGAGCGCAATGCCGGCCACCCCGCGATGAGCGTGCTGGACACGCTCGAGATTCCGGAGGATCAGCTGCTCGCCTACCCGCGCCGTATTGCGCTGCTGTTGCCGTTGAGCGGCCCTACCGCCAGCGCAGGGAAAGCCGTGCAGAACGGATTCCTGGGCGCCTACTTCGCCAGTGCAGGTGGCCTCGACGATCGCCAGTCCATACGGATCTATGACGTGAATGCAGAAGGCGGACCGAGCGCCGCCTATGCCTCTGCGGTAGAGGACGGCGCCGAGTTCGTCGTCGGTCCGCTTCTGCGCAACAACGTGAGCGAGCTTGCGAACAACATTCTCGTCCCCGTTCCCGTACTTACGCTCAACTATTTGCCGGATGAGTCGCTGCCGCCGCCCGGTCTGTTCCAGTTTGCCCTGGCGCCCGAGGACGAAGCGGTTTCAGTGGCCACGCGCGCGTTGCAGGACGGGCATGGCAAGGCGGTAGCGCTGGTCCCGAACAGTAACTGGGGACGCCGGCTGCTCACGGCTTTCGCGACCGAATTCGAAGGCCGGGGCGGGACGTTGCTCGACTATCGGAACTTTACGACCGAAAGCCCGGATTATTCGCGCACGATCGAAGAACTCATGGGGCTTGCAGGAAGCGTGAGCCGCTATCAACGCCTGCGCGCCAACCTCGGCTCTCCGCTGCAGTTCGATCCACGACGCCGCCAGGACGTCGACTTCATATTCCTGGCCGCCGATGGCGCTGCGGGCCGGCTGTTGAAATCGCAGCTCAAGTTTCATTACTCGGGCGATCTGCCCGTGTATTCAACGTCGTCGATATACGCAATGGACGGCCGCTCCAACTCGGACCTGAACGGCATCCGTTTCGCAGATACGCCGTGGATCATCGCGCCCCAGAGCTGGATTCGATACCTGCCGGACGTTTACCAGGAATACTGGCCGGAAGAACGGCGTCTCGGCCGGCTGCACGCAATGGGTTACGACGCCTATCATCTCGTTGCACCGCTGTTCGCTGCGCGCAACGGCACGATGCCGGAGATTGATGGCGCCACCGGGGTCCTGTACCTGGACGCCAGCGGTCGCGTCCACCGGCGACTTGCCTGGGCGGAATTCCGCCGCGGCGAGCCGGTGCCGCTACCAGGGGATCTCGACGCGCCATTGCGGACAATCGACGAAGACGGCACGGTATTGCCTGCAGACCCTGACGACGCTCAGCCGTGGTACGAAGAGACACGAGAGCTTTAGGAAGCGCGACCGAGCAACTTGCGTGTCGATACCTGACAAACAGGGGGCTGGAACAGGTTGAGCGCAATTACCGCTGCCGCCATGGCGAAATCGACCTCGTTATGCTGGATCATGATTGCCTGGTGTTCGTCGAGGTTCGTTATCGCTCCGCCACTGCATTCTCGAGTGCTGCCCTGACCGTCGACCGGCGCAAGCAGAGCAAACTGGTCAGGACTGCCGAAATGTTCCTTGCAACCCGGCCGGGATTCGTTGCCCACCCGACACGATTCGATGTCATAGGAGTCGATGCACGCGCGGATGGGCGCAGGGCCGTCGAGTGGATTCGTGACGCCTTCGGCCCCTGAACAGACGCACCAGGAAACGGCTGCTAGAATTGTCCCAACTTCAACACGAGTAGATCAATCATGGATCCTGTAACGCGCGTTCGTGAGCATTTCGCGGAAAGTATTGCGACCAAGCAAAGTGCCGTAGAGGCTCTGAGCGAGAGTATCGCCGCAGCCGGGGCGCTGATGGCCCAGTCATTGCTCAACGACGGCAAGATCCTGAGCTGCGGCAACGGCGGGTCCGCGGCCGACTCGCAGCACTTCTCCTCGGAACTCCTGAATCGGTTCGAGATGGAGCGTCCGGGACTGCCCGCGATGGCGCTGACCACAGACGCCTCGACCGTTACGTCGATCAGCAATGACTACTCGTACGAGGAAATCTTCAGCAAACAGGTTCGCGCACTGGGCAAACCACAGGACGTGCTGCTCGGCATCTCGACATCGGGCAACTCCGAGAACGTTTGCCGAGCCATCACCGCGGCGCATGAGCGCGGCATGAGCGTCGTGGCGTTATCGGGCCGCGATGGCGGCCGCATGGCAGGAATGTTTACTGGGGACGACGTCGAGATCCGGGTGCCGGCGACTCGCACAGCGCGCATCCAGGAAGTACATCTCCTGGTAATTCACTGTCTGTGCGACCTGATTGACACGACGCTCCTCGGAGACGCCTGAGAGTCCGGCTACTTGACGACCCTCAGGTGCGGCCGCGACCGTGTCTCTTCGACTTCGTCCGCGTGCCGAATAGAGTCAGACGTACCGGAGTCATTGGAAAAGATCATCCCCTGCCCGGTCTCTCGCGCATAGATGCCGAGTATCGAACTCGTCGGTACCCAAACGTCGAAGGGCACTCCGCCGAAGCGCGCGCGGAAGCTCACAGAGTCGTTAACGAGCTTGAGATTATGCGCAGCAGAATCACTGATATTGAGAATGATCTTGCCGTCCTTGACGTGCTCATGCGGCACGCAGACTCCATCGACAGAAGCATCAACGACGATATGGGGCGTGTGACCGTTGTCGGCCATCCATTCGTGCATCGCTCTGATCAGATAGGGTCTTTTTGATCGACTTGGATTTGCCACTTTCCCGCAAGCCTTTTGTTTTTTCCCTGGCACGAAGCTTACCACCCTTTTGCGCAGCATTTGAAAAGATTACATAAGCTGACAGTCGTGCTCTGTGCCATCCCAAATACGGCTGCTCGCTGTGCACGTCAGCAAACATAAGCTGACGTCGCTGCGATAATACTCACATGGAAAGGGCCCGGGATATTGGATTCCCGCGGCCTGAAGCGAGCCTTCGGCGAGCAGCCCGGGAACCGATACCCCGGGCCCGTCCACCCACCTACATCCGCATTTCCTGCTCCAGTTCAGTCAGGCTCTGCTGGAACGAGCGGCGCGCAAAGACGCGCTTCATGTACGCTTCGATCGACTCTCCCTGGGCACCAAACTCGATGCCATACAGCGGCAAACGCCACAGGATAGGCGCGATGCTGCAGTCCACGAGCGAGAATTCATCGCTCAAGAAATACGAGCGTGCGCCAAACAGTTCGGCGCTTTGCAAAATGCTCTCACGCAGCATCTTGCGGGACTTGGAACTCAGCTTGCCGTCCATCGGATCAGCCTCTTCCGCAAGCGAGTACCAATCCGTCTCGATACGGAACAATGCCAGCCTGAATTGCGCGCGCGTGACCGGGTCCACCGGCATCAGCGGTGGATGCGGGAAGCGTTCATCGAGGTACTCGATGATCACGCGCGAGTCATACAATGTCAGGTCGCGGTCAACGAGCGTCGGTACTGTGTGATACGGGTTGAGATCCATCAGGTCTTCAGGCAGCTCCGGACCCGTGACGTTGACGATCTCGATATTTATGTTTTTTTCCGCCAGCACCAGGCGGGTGCGGTGGCTGTGAATATCCGTGGGACGCGAAAACAAGGTCATGACGGATCGTCTGTTTGGAATTGTTGCCATCTAATTAACGTCCTTCCAGATCTGCTTTTTCAGCATTACGGCGATGATCCAGAAAAAGATCAGGTACATAAGCACCCAGACGCCGAGCGTACGGCGCTCCGACCGGATCGGCTCCGCAATGTAGACGAGGAAGTTGACCGTATCGCGAACGAACTCATCGAAACCTTCGGCGTCCAGCGAGCCATCGGTAACCGCCTCGAAACCTTCAAAGTGTCGCGTGGTAACACCGTCTTCCGTATGTTCCGCGAACTCGGCGCGTTGGAAGCCCTGCAGCTCCCACAAGACGTGCGGCATGCTGGTGCCTGCCAGAACCGTGTTATCGACGCCTGTAGGGCTTTCGGACTGTACGTAAAAACCCTTCAGGAACGAGTAAATGTAGTCCGCGCCTTTTGCGCGTCCGATCAGAGACAGGTCGGGAGGCGCAACACCGAACCAGCGACCGGCTGCCGCCTCCGGCATCGAAACCTCGATCGCCTCGAAGGTCTTTTCAGCGTTGAACATCAGGTTTTCGATGAGCTGCTCCTCCGACAACTCGAGGTCCTTGCCGATCGTGTTGTAGCGGACATACTTCGCAGAGTGGCAGCCCGAACAGTAGTTCATGAAATTGCGCGCTCCGCGCTGCAGAGAGGCGATATTGCCGGGGTCGATGTTCGCGTGCTCCAGCGCGGCACCGCCTGCAGCGAAACTCTGCGCGGCAGCAAGCAACACGACGGCTCCTGCGAGCCGGGTGATCACGTTGAACTTACCCATGGTAGACCACCCTCTCAGGCACCGGCTTCGTCTTGTCGATCGTCGTGTAGTAAGGCATCAGCAGGAAGAACGCGAAATAAATGACAGTAAATATTCTTGCCATCAGTACGTAGACTCCCTCTGCGGGCTGTACACCCAGCCACCCGAGCGTCAGGAAGCTGATGACGAACACCGTAAGCGCCGACTTGTAGATCCAGCCACGGTAGCGAATCGACTTCACACGAGACCGGTCCAGCCAGGGGAGAAATACCGGCAGCACGACAGACAGGCCGAACAATATGAAACCCCATAACTTGTCCGGAACCGCGCGGAGAATTGCGTAAAAAGGCGTGAAATACCAGACCGGCGCAATATGCTCCGGCGTTGCTCTCAGATTGGCGGGCTCGAAGTTCGCGTGCTCGAGGAAATAGCCACCCATCTCCGGCGCGAAGAACACGACCGCGCTGAAGATCATCAGGAACACGAGGATCGCCACGAGATCCTTGCTGGTGTGGTACGGATGGAACGCCACGCCATCCAGCGGTACACCGTCAGGACCCTTATTTTTCTTGATCTCGATGCCGTCGGGGTTGTTCGAGCCGACTTCATGCAGCGCAACGATGTGGACGAACACGAGACCAACCAACGCCAGCGGCAGCGCAATCACGTGCAGCGCGAAGAACCGGTTCAGGGTAATGTCGGAAATCGAATAGTCGCCACGGATGAACTCGACGATGCCTTCACCAACGACCGGGATGGCGCCAAACAGGGAAATGATCACCTGCGCGCCCCAGTAGGACATCTGGCCCCAAGGCAGCAGGTACCCTGCAAAAGCTTCAGCCATCAGCACGAAGAAAATCAGCATCCCGATCAGCCAGATCAGTTCACGTGGCTTCTTATAAGAGCCATAGAGCATGGCGCGGAACATATGCAGGTAGACGACGATGAAAAAGAACGACGCGCCCGTCGAATGCAGGTATCGGATCAGCCAGCCCCACTCTACGTCGCGCATAATGTACTCGACCGACGCAAACGCTTCTTCCGCGGACGGCTTGTAATTCATCGTCAGGAAGATACCGGTAATCAACTGGATCGCCAGCACGACGAACGCAAGCACACCAAACACGTACCACCAATTAAAGCTCTTGGCTGCGTAATATTTGGTGACGTGGTACTCGAGCGTCGACATGCCCTCGGGTCGCTTGCCGACTTCTGCTTCAACTCTTGCCATTACGCTACTCCCGAATCCTGGCCGATCAGAATCAGGTCGTCACGGACGAACCGGTGTGGAGGTATCTTGAGATTGCTTGGCGCCGGTACGCCTTTGTAGACTCGCCCGGCGAGATCGAATTTCGACCCGTGACAGGGACAGAAAAAACCGCCGCCCCAGCCCTCGACCGGCCGCGGCTGGAAATCCTCCAGCGGCGCACAACCAAGATGCGTACAGGACCCTTCGACCACCAGCCACTCGGGCCGCAGCGATCTCGTTTCGTTTGCAGCATAGTCGGGCTGTTGGTCGACAACCTGGGAGTTCGGATCGCGCAGGTTGTCCAGGCCCTCGGCCAGGCTGCCCAGCATTGCATCGTTTCGACGCAGCACGAAAACCAGCTTGCCTCGCCACAGGACGCGAACCATTTCACCCGGCCCGATAGACCCCAGCGGCACCTCGACGGGTGCACCCAGAGCCTGCGCCCTCGCACTCGGCTTGAGCGACGCAAGAAATGGCACAGCGACAAAGCCGGCGCCAACGGCACCGGTCACAGCGGCTGCAACGGCTAGAAAATGACGGCGGTTACGGTCTATCCGATCGGCGTCGTCTTCGGTCATCAGGCACTCCCATACGCCCGGCTGAGAAAGGTAGGTTTACTGTCCCTTCGGTCAGCGCGCTTTTTCTTTGTTTCGATACTGGTAGATTTGCAGCAGGCCCGGTTTGCCGTCAGGATGACGAGTGCACTGGGACTTGGTGCGGAACCAATTGCGCATTATACACGGGCGTTGTTGAAATTGGCTAGGGACGCGATTCCTGAGAGCGGGACCGGGGAAACGGAGCGGTGGCGAGCATGAAGTCGGCGCTGCTGTTTCTATTGCAATCGATCGTCGCGGGCCTGGCGGTGGCGTTCGTCGTCGTCCTCGTGCGTCCGGAACTGCTGCCCTCGCTGCGTTCCGTGGAGACGAGCGCCCCCACGAGTTTCGCCGCCGCCGTCGAGGCGAGCGCCCCGTCCGTGGTCACGGTCGTCACACGCCGCCTGGTACAGGGAGACCCCGACTCGTCGGGCCGCAGCCGGTTTCGAGTCGATACGAGCTTTGCTTCGGCCGTGGCGATCGACCCGGACGGCTACCTGGTCACGAACTGGCATGTCGTCGTGGATGCCGCCGAGATACAGGTGCAGATCGGCAATGGCGGCTTCGTCGTGGCCGAAGTGGTCGGCCAGGACGCCGAAACCGATCTGGCGCTCCTGAGCATCGACGCCGGGTCCGTACCCGGGATCCGCCTCGGCAGCTCCCACCAGCTCCGGATCGGCGACGTGGTACTGGCGATCGGCAATCCTTACGGTCTTACGAAGTCCGTGACCCAGGGTAT
This sequence comes from Gammaproteobacteria bacterium, assembly GCA_009937505.1. Classification (GTDB taxonomy): domain Bacteria; phylum Pseudomonadota; class Gammaproteobacteria; order Steroidobacterales; family Woeseiaceae; genus UBA1847. Next base: position 6,816 of record JAACFJ010000108.1, on the reverse strand, counting down.
CGTGAGCGCCAAGGGCCGCGCAGCCCTGGAGCTCGCGACGTTCGAGGACTTCATCCAGACGGACGCGGCCATCAACGCCGGAAACTCCGGCGGCGCACTCGTGAATACGAATGGTCAACTGGTCGGGATCAACACCGCGATCCTTACGCAAGACATCGCCACCGAAGGTATCGGCTTTGCAATTCCCGTCGACCTCGTGCGCGGCGTGGTCGAGGAACTCAAGATGCACGGCCGCGTAATCCGCGGCTACCTGGGCCTCATGCCGGACGACCTGACAAGCGCCGAACGCGCGGAGATCGGCCTGGACAATAACCGTGGCATCCTGATCACGGAGGTCTTCCCGGGCGGTCCGGCCGAGCACGCCGGTCTTCGGGACAACGACATCCTGCTGTCGATAAACGGCGAGCCCATCATCCAGCGCCGGCAGGCACTCCTGATTGCCGCAAGCGCCAAGCCTGGCGACGAGATCGAAGTGCTGGCATGGCGCGACGGGGAGCATTTCCGCGCCACGGTCGTTGCCACGGAACGCCCGCGGCAGCAGCCGTAAGGATTACTTCGGCACGCGCCGGATCGTCGCGCCCAGCTGCCGGAACTTCTCCTCGATGCGTTCGTAGCCGCGATCGACGTGATAAATTCGGTCTACGAGCGTTTCCCCTTCCGCAGCAAGGCCTGCCAGCACGAGGCTGGCGGAAGCCCGGAGATCGGTCGCCATGACCGGTGCCGCCGTCAAGCGGCCGACCCCGGTACAGATCGCCGTGTTTCCTTCGAGCTGGATGTCGGCGCCCATGCGCTGCAGTTCGAGCACATGCTGGAACCGATTCTCGAACACCGTTTCAGTGATCGTGCCGACACCCTCCGCAACAGCATTAAGCGTGCAGAACTGCGCCTGCATATCTGTGGGAAACGCCGGATAGGGAGCCGTGCGGAGATCGACCGAGCGTGGCCGCCGGCCGTGCATGTCGATCTCGATCCAGTCTTCGCCTGTCGAAATTTCGGCGCCGGCCTCTGCAAGCTTGATGAGCACCGCGTCCAGAGTCTCCGGCGCACTATCGAGCACCCTGACGCGCCCGCCGGTTACCGCCGCGGCGACGAGGTAGGTACCCGTCTCGATGCGGTCGGGCAACACGCTGTACTCGCCGCCGCCGAGCGCTGCCACGCCATTGACGTGAATCGTGCTGCTGCCGGCCCCCTCGATGCGGGCGCCGAGCGTGTTAAGAAAGTTCGCCAGGTCGATAACCTCCGGCTCCCGGGCCGCATTCTCGAGTACGGTCTCGCCATCCGCGAGGACGGCGGCCATCAACAGGTTCTCGGTGCCGGTTACCGTTACGGTGTCGAAGACGATATGCGTGCCCTTCAGCCGGTCCGCCCTCGCCTTAATGAAACCGTTTTCCACGACGACGTCGGCACCCAGCGCCTGCAGGCCGGCAACGTGGAGATTGACCGGTCGGGCGCCGATCGCACAGCCGCCGGGAAGCGATACGTCTGCCTCGCCGAACCGGGCGACCAGCGGACCAAGCACCAGGATCGATGCGCGCATCGTCTTTACGAGTTCGTACGGCGCCGTCCGCTCGGAAAGCTCGCGCGCGTCGACCTCGACATTGAGCCGGTCGTCGACGGTGACCTGCGCTCCCATGGTCTGCAGCAGGGAAATCGTTGTCGTAACGTCTTTCAGGTGCGGGACATTGCGGATCCTCACGGGCTCACTGGTGAGCAACGTGCCCGCAAGAATTGGCAACGCCGCGTTCTTGGCGCCCGATATCTGCACCTGGCCCGAAAGCCGCGTGCCACCCTCGATGAGGAGCTTGTCCAAGACTCCCTAAGCCCCGCCCGCCTGCTGCCATTCGTCCGGGGTCAAGGCCCGAATCGAGAGCGCGTGGATCTCGTTGCCGACGAGCGAACCGAGACAACGATAAACGAGCTGGTGCCGGGCCAGGGCCCGTTTGCCCTCGAACTCCTCGGCGACGACCAGCGCCTCGAAATGGTGGTTGTCGTCGCTCGCGACACGGACCGTGGGATTTTCGAAGCCCTCGGCGATCAGTTTCTCGATCTCGGCAGGTTCCATCGGACTCTTTACGGGTTACTTTTTCGGGGGCGCGCAGTTTAACCGTAAATCCGCAGGTATCCCAATGCGGCTGCCTGATTGTGTATGATAGCCGACCCGAGTGGGCGTGGAGCCAGGGGAAATTTGGTCCGCTTAAACCAACAATAAGGCCACTCGCCAGAACTAAAAACCCTATGCTTCTCAACATCGTCGAGGTTATTGGCGGCCTGGTACTCCTAATTTGGGGCGCTGACCGTTTCGTTCACGGTGCCGCGGCAGCGGCGCGAAACCTTGGCGTGGCGCCACTCCTGATCGGGCTGACAATCGTCGCGTTTGCGACGTCGGCCCCCGAGATACTGGTCTCGATAGTGGCCGCATCGCGCGGGGAACCCGATCTCGCCTTCGGCAATGCGATCGGCTCGAATATTGCCAACATCGGCCTCGTCCTGGGCACGATAGCGATTATTCGCCCAATCGAACTCCGGTCGGCAACCCTGCGTCGCGAGATGCCTGCGCTACTGGCCGTTTCGTTGCTTACGGTATCCCTGTTTCTCGATACCTTCCTGTCGCGCATTGACGGCTTCGTGATGCTCACGGGTCTCGTAATCGTGATGATATGGCTGGCCCGCCTCGGCATGCGCTCGGCGGCCACTGACCCGATGGCCGAGGACTACGACGCGGAGATTCCACAACACGTCAGCATGATCGCGGCAATCACGTGGCTGTTAGTGGGGCTCATTACGCTGTTGATTGGCGCCGAACTGCTGGTCGAGGGCGCGATCGAAATTGCGCGCACGCTCGGCGTCAGTGAGGTAGTCATTGGCATAACGCTGGTTGCTATCGGTACCAGCCTGCCGGAGCTCGCTGTATCGCTGGTCAGTGCCTTGAAGGGTGAGTTCGGACTCGCCATCGGTAACATCGTCGGGTCCAACATCTTCAATCTGCTGGCCGTCATCGGCATTGCCGCGGCGATAGAACCGTCCGCGCTCGCGCCTTCGGTATTGTCGCTGCATATCTTCGTGATGGTGGCCTTCACCCTGGTGCTGTTCGCAATGACCTACGATTACGACGGCAAGAGTGATTTGTCGCGCCTCGAGGGCATTGCCTTGTTGACGGCGTACATCGCCTATATGGGCTACGTTACGTCACAAAACCTGTAGCCGGGCCAGGTGCCGCTTTTGGCTGCGTTCAGGCGCAAAACGTTTAGAATACGTTGAAGGCCGAGCCGGCACACCGAGACTGCGAGAAAGCTGTGTCCGAAAACCTGAACAACGACGAGTTGGTTGCGCTCGCGCGCGAGGTGCTGGATATCGAATCCCGCGCTGTCAACGCGTTGCGTGCGCGGCTGGACGACGACTTCGCCACCGCCTGCAGGTTGATCAACGACACGCCGGGACGCGTAGTCGTAACAGGGATGGGAAAATCGGGCCATATATCATCCAAGATAGCCGCAACTCTCGCGAGCACCGGCACACCCGCCTTCTTCATGCACCCTGCCGAGGCCAGTCACGGCGACCTTGGAATGATCACTGAAAATGACCTGGTGCTGGCTATCTCGTACTCGGGAGAGACCGCGGAAGTCGTCACGATCCTGCCGCTCGTCAAGCGAATGGGTGCAAAACTCATCTCCATGACCGGCAACCCGAAGTCGACGCTTGCGCGTATCGCCAACGTTCACCTGAACGTGGCCGTATCGGAGGAGGCCTGCCCGCTGAATCTCGCGCCGACGGCGAGCACGACGGCGACGCTGGCGATGGGCGACGCGTTAGCGGTGGCGCTCCTGAAGAACCGGGGGTTCACCGCAGAAGACTTCGCCCGGTCGCATCCGAGCGGCAGCCTCGGCAAACGACTATTGCTGCGGGTCGGCGACGTCATGAGAACGGGCGAAGACATTCCGGCCGTCGGACCGGAGGTCAGGTTGCGCGACGGACTGATGGAGATGACGCAGAAAGGCCTCGGCATGACCGCCATTGTGGACGATGGCGGCGGGATTCTCGGCATATTTACCGACGGCGACCTGCGCCGTGCGCTCGACGACGGCGCCGATGTGCACACGACGTCAATGGCAGAGGTCATGCACAGCAACTGCAAAACAACGACCGAGGGCGTCCTCGCGGCAGAGGCCGTGCACGTACTCGAGGAGAACAAGATAACCTCACTGCTTGTCGCCGACGACAGGGAACGACTGATCGGCGCACTCAACATTCACGACCTTTTTCGCGCAGGCATCATGTGAACTCGGCAGCAACCCATAATCGACTTGCGGAATTGCGTCTCGTTGCTTTTGACATCGACGGCGTCTTTACCGATGGGCGTTTTTACCTGTCCGACGACGGCATCGAGTCAAAGGCGTTCAATACGCAGGACGGCTTCGGCATCCGTCGGCTGATCGATGCCGGCTTCGAGGTTGCCGTTATAAGCGGACGCCGTTCGGCCGCGGTCGGGAAACGTATGGACGAACTCGGAGTCAAACACGTCATACTGGGCACCCGCGACAAGGGCGCGGCCTTCGACGAGCTAATTTCGAATCTCGGCGTGGAAGCAGCCGAATGCGCCTACGTGGGCGACGACATTCCCGATCTCTCGCTGCTGGAAAAAGTCGGCTACTCGATCGCCGTCGCCAATGCCGTCGGGGAGGTCCGCGATTTCTGCGATTACACGACAAAGGCGGCGGGCGGCTATGGCGCCGTGCGCGAGGTTTGCGATCTCGTCCTGGCGGCTGGGCCGGAGACCACGCGTTGAGTGCGCGTAACCTGCTGCTGTTCGGGATTCTGATCGCGGCAGCCATCGGTAGCTGGTACCTTGCGCGCGTGAGGGGGGACGAAGATGCGAACCAGCGCAGTGTCGACCCCGTACATCGTGGCTTCTACCTGAAGTCGGCACGGATCCTCGGAACGGGACCCAACGGCGATCTGGTCTACGAGATTCGTGCGAAGCATGCCGAGGAGCAGCTCGACGGCAGCATAGAGTTCACTGACGTTCGCTTCGACTACTCACCCGAAACGGATGTGCCGTGGACGGTCAATGCAGACACCGCGATCATCCTGCCGGTGCAGCCGCGCGTGCTGTTACGCGGTCACGTCAGGGCGACGAGTTCGCAGGGGTTTTCGGACAATGACACCGAAATCCGGACCCAGTACCTGGAACTCGATCCGGAACGCTATATCGCGGAAACCGACGAACGAGTCCAGATTCGAATCGGAGCACGCAGCCTGACGGCTACGGGCATGCTAGCATCACTCAACGACAATCGACTGGAATTGAAGTCGAACGTCAGCGGGAAATTCGTGCCCTAGCTCATGCGCAGAAATATCACCGTAAGACTTGCCGCCATTTTGTTTCTCTTGCCTGCCGCTGCGGCTGCGCAAATAAACGACCTGCGGTTGCCGATATCCCTCGATGCGGATTCCACCGCCTACGACGGCAAGAACTCCATGCTCATGTTCCGCGGCCTGCGCCTGTCCCAGGGCACCATCGGTATCGAAGCTGCCGAAGGTAAGGCGAGCAATCTCGACTTCGAAGACAGCATCTGGCAGTTCTCGGGTAACGTCATCATCGACGTCGAAAACGGCCACATCGAATGCGACGCAGCAGACCTGCAGTTCACCGAACATCAGCTGACGCTTGCCACTATCGTCGGCACCCCGGCAACCTTCGAACTCAAGCGGCCGGGCAGCGATGAAACAACCTACGCCGAGGCGGGGAAGCTGCGTTACGATCTCCTGGCGGGCACGATCGAGTTTTCGGAAGACGCGGTCATTACCGAAGGCGGAAACCAGATCGAGTCCAACTACCTGATTTACAACATTGTCGAACAGCGCATCAACGCGCAGGGCTCGCCGGAGGGCGACGGCAAAGTCAGGATCACATACACACCGAAAGACGCAGACCCCGAATCGGGCAACCAGGAAGACACCGAATCAATCGGTGATGTCGACGAGCCCGAGTCTCAGCCTGAGCCCGAGTCCGAGGACGGCGGTCCATGAGTATCCTCAGCGTTCAGGATATCTCGAAGAGTTACAAGCTCCGCAAGGTCGTCAAGACGCTCTCTATCGAAATAAAGAGCGGCGAGGTGGTCGGCCTGCTGGGCCCGAACGGCGCCGGCAAGACTACTGCCTTTTACATGATCGTCGGCCTTATCCCGGCCGAAGAAGGCACTATTCTCCTCGATGGTCACGACCTGACCGCATTACCCATGCACCGGCGTGCCCGCATGGGCCTGGGTTACCTGCCGCAGGAAGCGTCCATTTTCCGCAAACTGACGGTGGAACAGAATATTCTCGCAATCCTCGAAAATCGCAGCGATCTCGATCGTGCCGGCCGCGAGGAGGAGCTCGAGAAGCTGCTGGACGAACTCCACGTAGGACATGTGCGCTCGAGCCTCGGGATCAGCCTCTCCGGTGGCGAGCGCCGGCGCGTCGAGATCGCCCGCGCCCTCGCAGCTAACCCGCTGTTCGTGCTCCTCGACGAGCCCTTCGCCGGCGTGGACCCGATTTCGGTACTGGATATTCAACGTATAATCAAACACTTATGCGCTCGAGACATCGGCGTCCTGATTACCGACCATAATGTGAGAGAAACCCTCGGAATTTGCGGGAGAGCCTATATACTCAGTGATGGCAGTCTGATCGCTTCGGGTACACCGGAGGAGATTCTCGAAAACCAACATGTCCGGGAAGTCTATCTCGGACAGGAGTTCAAGCTCTGAGGCAATGCTAAAACCTTCGCTGCAGCTAAAACTCGGACAGACCCTCACCATGACGCCGCAATTGCAG
>JAACFJ010000191.1 GCA_009937505.1 Gammaproteobacteria bacterium | reverse complement strand
GGGAACACCGTCGGGACCCAGCTGTTCTGGTACGCATGACCCTTGGCCGCACCGCCGGTGTGGCAAGTGACGCAAGCAGTCGTCGCCGCACCCTGGAGCGTATCGTCAGTCTGGTCGAGCCAGTCACATACGGTCCCAGGTACACATGCTTCGTTACCGGGGTCGAGCGTGCTTGCCATCGCCTTGGTCTGGTCCGGTATGACGGGCGCGCCAGTGGCGGTACCGAAAGAGTCCGCGTGGCAGGCCGCGCAGTCGTAGATCCCCCGCGGGTAGGTCGTCCTGTGGAAGTTGTGGCGTACCACGAAATCACCTGGAGTGGTGGGGTCGTTATCCGCGAAATCGGAACCGTAGACGGTCTGCTCGCCCGTGCCCGGCCAGTTCGGCAGCTCTGACTCACTGACCGCCCAGGCGTAGATGCCGCGGCTCCGATAGACCACGTAGGGAGGCCTGAGCGGGTTGCCTGCCGCATCTGTCTTGCCGGCAGAGTGAATGCGATGCAGCATCGTCTTCATCTCCACGGTCTCGCCGACCTTGCCGTCGTAGGCTTCGGACGCATCGACACCCATGCCCGCGCGGACACTCTTCTCGTTGTGGGCCGCGTTGTGGCACATGAGGCACATGTCGACGTTGTCGACGCGGTCGCCGCCATGCTCGTACATCGAACCCACGTGGCACTTCAGGCACTTGTTGGCGGTGTCGACGATAGCGCGGCGCTCCGGTGCGGCGCCGCCAACACCCACGAGCCAATCGTAGGTCGGCGTCGGCACACGGACTTCCATTGTCGCGGCGGGATCGACGACGCTGACAACGAGCGGCTTACCGCCGAGGGCCACCCTGCCGCGCTCGGCATCGACGCCGTCCTCCACCGGGATGGTGGTCGTCGCGACGTTGGCCGCGCAGGTCGTGTTGGTGGTGTCCAACGTGACGGCCGTGGCGTAGCCTGGGTCTTCGGAGTCCTGGCCGAGGATGAAGTCTTCACCCTGGGCATAGTTGCGGTATGCGCGGATGCGCGTGCCGGCGTGGAACGCCGGGGCGTTCGCAGCAGCGGTGGCGTTACACGGATCGACTCCAGTGCCGTCGTAGGTGGCTGTCCATGTGATCGCCAGGTTAACGCCGTCGTCGGCGACGCCGGTGATCTGCCAACCGATTCTCTTACCCTCGGTGACAGAAACGTCTTCGCCATCAACGATGAAGCCGTCGTTGCCGGTCAGGATACCGGCGATGGGATCGCCAGCGGCGTCGAAGCCAGCAAAGTTATGGAAGTCGGTCACGACAATCTTCGTCGCCGCGAGACCGCCAGCTTCATGGCAACCGCCTGCGCAGTCGAACGTATTCGGGTCCGGAATGTTCGTCAGGTGGAACGGAACAGCGGTGAAGTCCCAAACGGCATTGTCCATCGTGCCGTGGCAGGAGAGACAGCCTATGCCTGAGACCGGCATTGAATTGGCCGCAGTCAGCTCCGCCGCTTCAGCATGGCAGACGCTGCAGTTCCCCATGTAGGTCGGGTAGGTGACGTGTTCCTCGAGTTCCACGACAGGATCTTCCCAAGACGCGACACTGCTGTGGTAGCCGTGTACGACCGTGACGAGCTCCGGCACCGGGCCGAAGTTGATGAACGAAAATGAGCTAGCTTCGGCGCCGTGACAGGCTAGGCAGGGCTCGGCGCCTTGATCCATGGCGAAGTAGCCTCCGTGGATGTGGATGCCTTCCGGACCGTGACAGTTCTGGCAGGCCGCAGCGGATACGACCGGCGTATCGACCGGGGAGGCCGGGAAGTCACCGTAGAGATAGACACGCGTAGCGATTGGGGATCGCCGCCTGGGCCGCGCCGCCCACCACCGTGATGAGGTAGCTGCCGCCGCCGGTTTCGGCCAGCGTCACGCTCGCGGGATCACAGGTGGTGCTGCCTTCCGCGGCGTTACAGAAGCTGGACTCGGTTGTCCCGTCGAACCGATAGGCTCGCTCCAGTGCGTCGTAGCCCAGGCCCGGCGCGCCGTCGACCGCCAGGTCGAAGGTGACTTCCAGGTCGGTGGTGTTCGCTGCGACCGCGATAGCGACGTTGCTGACCACTTCGATCGGCGGAAGCGTGTGAGCCACCACGGCATCGGCAAAGGCGTCGGCGCCATGGCAGGTGCCACAGCTCTCGATGGCTGTCTGGGCGACCGGTGGTACGTCAGATCCCGGAGGTCCCGGAGGTCCATCAGCCCCATCAGCGCCATCAGCGCCATCAGCGCCGTCAGCGCCGGCAGGGCCTTGCGGGCCGGTGTCTCCTTCACATCCGGCAAAAGCGAATGCCAGTGTGAACACGATGCGTCGAACCGGTTCATTTTCGTACTCCTATGCGTTGTGCATCAAAAACTGAATGAGTCCGGAAGCCGCCATTGGTCTTGTTCGGGGCGAACTTCCGGCGCTTCGCATAGACTAGGAAAGAGCACGATTTGCAACACTGATCATTGTCAGTTTTGGTGTCGAAAATGGCGGTGGATTATGCGTATCTGCGCGGCCCGATTTGGCGGTATTTACGTACGGATAATCGCAGCTGGCGGCGCTTTCAGGACGGGCAGCGAGAGGGGGGTTGCGGCCGTGTGAACTTGGCGTTCAAAATTAGGCACTTAACTAAATAACTCTACGCTGCCGGGGGTCTACTTTCACTGACAGAACGCAGTTTCGGATAAGTAAATACCGAGACTTTTCCCGGCAAGTCGCTATCGACGGCATTGCGAAAATCGACTAGATAGTTGAGTAGCGAACGAGATCAAGACTCTCGAGGGGAGTGATCGATGCCTTGTAATAACTGCCATTGTCCGTTCCAGGAAATTCTTGCGGCGAAAGATTCGCCTTCGTCCGCGGAGTTTCAGTGCCTGCTCGAGGATTCGGTGCAGCACGTATCCTTCCGTCACGGCGAGGTCCTGTTCATGCAGGGCCAGCCGAGTACCTGCCTGTTCGCCGTGCGCGAGGGCCGGGTGAAGATCTGTTCGCACAATTCCGAAGGGCATGAGCAAATCGTGGGTCTGAGCAGCCCCGATAGCTCGCTGGTTGGCCTGCAATCGATGGGCGATGAACGCTACGCGTACTCGGCGATCGCGGCCTCTGACGTGAATGCCTGGTGACCTCGCGATGCGGTTGATCTACGCCATGAACGCGCATATTGCACACAGCCGCTCCCTGACGGAGGTGCTCGGCCACAAGTGTGCTGCCGCCAAAATTGCATCATTCCTGTTGTTGCTGACCCCGAAAGCAGAAAGGGTCAATGGTGGCTTTGCGCTGCCGTTCTCGCGCCTGGAGATCGCCAGCCTCCTGGGTCTTAGCGAGGAGACGGTCTGCCGCCTGATGGCCGGCATGAGACGCGAGGGGGCGATTGTCGCACCGCGCGGCAAGATCGAAATTCGCGACTGGGACCGCCTGCACGCCATTGCTGACGGTCAATCCAAGGTCGACATACACCATTAGTTACGGCGTTTACCTATTGGAGTCGCGGCCACGCTGTGGCACACAGGGGCTGGCCGGGTTCCGCTGGTTATCGGGTACGTCGGTCTGTTTCATCCTAGTCTCAAAGATTTTATAGTGGGCATCGTTCAGCTTTGGTTAACCAAACAGGTTGTATAAACAAAATTGCCCAGGCCTCCAAACGGAAAAAGGGAATCTCATGAAGAGAATAATTTCAATTGCAATATCAACGACGCTGGGGTTATTCGCCTCGGCTGTAATGGCCGGCGACCTTGAATCAGTCGTCGCAGACTGCAACGGCTGCCACGGCGACGATGGCGTCAGCCAGTGGACGGATGTGCCGACGATCGCCGGCGTGCCCGAATTCGTGCATTCCGATGCCCTGTACATCTTCCGCGACGAGGCACGGCCGTGCAGCGAGAGCCAGTACAAGCAGGGCGATACGAGCAAACCTGCAACGACCATGTGTGCAGTAACAGCCGACCTGAGTGACGACATGATCGACGAGATCGCCGCTTACTATGCCGGTCTGCCGTTCGTTGCCGCCAAGCAGGACTTCGATGCCGCCCTCGCTGAGGCCGGCAAGGCTGTGCACGAGGGCAATTGTGATAAATGCCACTCCGACGGCGGTGCGAACCCCGAAGACGAGGCCGGCATCCTCGCAGGCAACATGATGGGCTACCTCGAGGCACAGTTGGCCGACTACCGCGCGGGCGAACGCGAGCAGCCGAAGAAGATGGAAGAAAAAGTTTCGGCACTCACCGACGACGACGTCAAGGCACTGGTTAATTATTACGCCAGCCAGCAATGACCGAGAGCTCCTTCGGGGGCGTTGATTTTGGGAAACTCTTCGTGTCCATCGATGCGATGGACACGGAGGGTTTTCTCGGTTTTATTGCGCCGGATGCAGAGTTCCGATTTGCGTCTGCGCCCCCGGTTCACGGGCACGCGGCTATTCGTGCCGCCGTCGACGGTTTTTTCTCTTCGATCGCCGCTCTCAGCCATAAGCTGGACCGGGTGGTTGCGGATGGCGACGCCGTCGTCTGCGAGGGGGAAGTTACCTATACTCGGCACGATGGCAGCACGATTGCCTTGCCGTTCTGCAACCTGTTCGAAAGCGACGACGGCCTGATCTCGGTTTACCGGATCTATATCGACGTCACGCCGCTGTACGCGGCCTAGATCACGCCGATCGCGGGCCCGGTCCCGCTTCTGCAGCTGGTCCTATCCGAAAGCCCACTTCGGGAAACCGCAATAGCATATTGGTGGGTCGCGGAGTACTTAGAGTCCTAAAACCACTCACAGAGTGATTCAGGACTATGGATATGGCCGCGGCCAGGGTCACGTGCGCGAAATTGTTTCTCGGTTTCGGGTTTCTGCTTGTCACAGCGTTCGCTAACGCCCAGGCCCTCGAGGATTGCCTCGCTTGTCATGACGATATCGAGTACTCGTCGACGGCGCACCCGGATGTCGCCTGCGGCGAATGCCATACGAACATTGTTGACAAGCGCCACAAGCGTGGCGTGGAACCGCTGACCGACGAAGACAGCTGCGGCAACTGCCATGGCCGGACAGTGAGAACGATCGGCCGCAGTATTCATGATGGCCAGGCCGCGTGTATCGACTGCCATGGCGACCCGCATGCAATTCGCAAGGTCGAGGAAGCCGACTGCAAGGTCTCTGCCGTCAACCAGATAGGCCAGTGCGGCGCGTGTCACGACACGCCGGAAACGCCGTTGC
>JAACFJ010000107.1 GCA_009937505.1 Gammaproteobacteria bacterium | reverse complement strand
GCATCATCAAGGTCATCGGCGCGCCGGACCAGAAGGGCATCGCTACGGATATCGCGATTCACTCCAACGGCATCCCGACAGAGTGGCCGGGGGCGGTGCGCAAACAAGTCACGCAATTCGGCTCGACGGTGCCGACGACCGCGAAAAAGGGCCGGCTAGATTTGCGCGACGTCGACCTGGTGACGATCGACGGTGCCGATGCCCGTGATTTCGACGATGCCGTGTATTGCGAGCGCGCGGGCGAAGGCTGGCGCCTGCTGGTGGCGATTGCGGACGTCGCGCATTACGTCGAGATCGAATCGCCGCTCGACAAGCAGGCGACGGTGCGCGGCACGTCCGTGTACTTTCCCGATCGCGTCGTGCCGATGCTCCCCGAAGAACTGTCGAACGGCCTGTGCTCGCTGAATCCGAAGGTGGACCGACTGTGCCTCGTTTGCGACATGCAAATCGGCAAGACCGGCAAGGTCTCCCGCGCGACTTTCGTGGAGGGCGTCATGCGGTCCAAGGCGCGGCTGACCTACGGCGAGGTCAATGACTTCCTGACGGGTAAATCGACGAGATCGGTACCGCGCCAACTGCACAGGCGCCTGAAGGACCTGCAAGGGCTGTACAAGGCCTTCGCGATGAATCGCTCCCGGCGGGGCGCCATCGAGCTGGACCTGCCGATGACGAAGTTCGAGCTGAACGCCGACGGCGAAATTGCCCGTATCGTGACGGCCCCGCGTAACGACGCCCACCGCCTGATCGAGGAATGCATGATTGCCGCCAACGTGCAGGCAGCGAAGTTCCTGCGGCGGCACCGGATATCCTCGCTCTACCGCGTGCACGCACGGCCGGATCCGGAGCGCTTCGACGAACTCCGCCAGTACCTCGTCTCCCTGGGTTTGAAGGTGCCGCACTCCGAGCATGTCGAGCCAATGCAGTTCAACAGGCTGCTCGAGCAGGTCGCGGGCCGCGCCGACAGCGCCGCCATTTCGATGGCCATGCTCCGCTCCCTGACCCATGCGGAGTACACGCCCAACAACATCGGCCACTTCGGCCTGGCACTCGACGCCTATGCGCATTTCACCTCACCGATCCGTCGCTACCCGGATCTCCTTGTGCACCGGGCGATTCGCCACATCATTCGCGGCGGCAAACCGGGTGGGTTCCCGTACGACAAAGGCAAGATGGAGCGGCTCGGGGCGATAACCTCCGCGCACGAACGCCGTGCCGAGGACGCGACGCGCGAGGTCGAAGCCTGGCTCAAGTGCCAATACATGCTCGATCGCGTCGGCGAGGACTACCCGGGTGTCATCACGGGCGTGACCAACTTCGGCCTTTTCGTGCAGATCCCGGAGCTACAGATCGACGGTCTCGTGCACGTGACCAGCCTGCAGAACGACTACTACAAGTTCGACGTCGGCAGCCAGCAGCTGGTGGGCGAGCGTAGCGGCCGGCGCTTCAGTCTCGGCGATCCGATGCACGTGCAGGTGCAGCGAGTCGACATGGATACCCGCCGCATCGATTTTCGGCCGGTGGAAGCCGAGCGCGAGTCCGGTCGATCGCGACGCCGCCGGTGAGCAAGGCCCGATACGTCACGGGACTGCGCGCGGTCGAGCAGTTGCTCGCCGGGGATACCGCGCAGGTGCGGCGGATCTGCGTGGAATACCGCAGTGCGAATCCGCGGGTCGAAGCGCTCGTGGCGCAGGCGCGTGAGAAGGGCATCGATGTCCAGGAAGCCAACCGGGCGCGCCTGAAGCAGATGAGCGGTGAAGTAAGACACCAGGGCGTCGTCGCCGAGGTGCGCCGCAGCACGCAGCTCGATGAAGCGGGCCTGCGCACGCTGGTCGAGTCACGACTTGGCGATGGCGGCCAGCCACTGTTGCTGCTGGTGCTGGACGGTATCCAGGATCCTCACAATCTCGGCGCCTGCCTGCGCACGGCCGATGCGGCGGGCGTCGACGCGGTGGTAGTGCCGCGCCACGGCGCTGCCGGACTCGGGCCGACGGTCAGCAAGGTTGCGGCGGGGGCGGCCGAACACCTGCCGTTCGCCGCTGTGGCCAATATCGGCCGGGTACTGGACTGGTTCGCCGACTACGGCATCACCCGGATCGGCACCAGCGACCGCGTGTCGCAGAGCCTGTACGAGGTCACCCTGGACGGGCACCTGGCTCTTGTGATGGGCCGGGAGGAGACGGGCCTCGGCAAAGCCGTATCTGCGCGGTGCGACCAGCTCGTAAGCCTGCCGATGGCAGGGCGGGTCTCGAGCCTCAACGTATCGGTCGCCACCGGGATCTGCCTCTACGAAACGCTGCGCCAGCGGCGCTAACTGCCTGAATTGGCGGCAACCTGCTTGCGTCAGAGGGGCGCCTTGGGTAGGATTCGCGTCCCGCTGCATTGGGCGCGGGATTACCTCTTGCCACACCGGGAAGCCGGGTGGCTGTAATCCACCGGAGTATCCGGGCGGATTTCATCCAGAAGGGACGACAATGAGACATTACGAAATAGTATTCCTGGTCCACCCGGACCAGAGCGAGCAGGTGCCTGCCATGGTCGAACGCTACCAGGGCATGGTTACCGGTTCCGGCGGTGCGGTCCATCGCACCGAGGACTGGGGTCGCCGCCAGCTGGCCCATCCCATCAACAAAATCCATAAGGCGCACTACGTGCTCCTCAACGTTGAATGCGACGACGCCGTGATCGAAGAGATCAGGGGCGCGTTCCGCTTCAACGATGCGGTGCTGCGCCATCTCGTGCTGAGCCGGAAGAAGGCCGTTACCGAAGCGTCGCCGATGGCTGTCGCGGTTGCCGAGGAGAAGGCCAAGGAGAAGGAAGCGCAGCAACGCCGCGATGCCAAGGCGGCGGCGGAAGCCGCCATGCGCAAAGATACCCCGGAAGAGGCGCCTGAAGAGGCGAAGCCTGAAGAGAAGGTCGCGGCCGAGGCTGAAGAGAAGGGCGACGAACAGCCGACTGAGGCTGAAGAGAAGGGCGACGAACCGCCGGCCGAGGCTGAAGAGAAGGGCGACGAACCGCCGGCCGAGGCTGAAGAGAAGGGCGACGAACCGCCGGCCGAGGCGAAAGAGAAGGGCGACGAACCGCCGGCCGAGGCTGAAGAGAAGGGCGACGAACAGCCGGCCGAGGCTGCGAGCGAGTCCGACGAGGCCGCGCCCGAGGTAAGCGAGAAATCGATTGACGAGGGCACGGCCGCGGCCGATGCCGCCTCCGCAGACGAGAATGCTGCGGACGATGAAAAAGCTGCGCAGAAGAGCGCCTGAGGAGTATTGAGATGAGTCGTTATTCACGCAGGCGCAAATACTGTCGCTTTACAGCCGAGGGCATCGAGGAGATCGATTACAAGGATCTCAACCTGCTCAAGGCGTACGTTACGGAGACGGGCAAGATCGTGCCCAGCCGCATCACCGGTACCAAGGCGAATTACCAGCGTCAGCTTGCGACCGCGGTAAAGCGCGCGCGCTACCTGGCGTTACTGCCCTATACCGACCGGCACTAAGCGCCGGAGAGCATGACAAATGCGGGCAGTGGCCAATTGGCTGGTGGCCCGGCCGTTAAACGGGATCCTGGTACTGGCGGCCACGTCGTCGCCTTACCTCGGGTTCCTGAGCGCTGCGCTCATCGTGCTTCTGGTGCTGCGGGACGGCACGCGCGTTGCGACGCTGAAGGCCGCTGCGGCGGGCTTGTTGCTCGCAGTGATCGGCCTCGTGGTCGGGACACCGCCGTCGGTCGTAATTGCGGTCGCCGTGGTCTACTGGCTGCCTGCAATGCTGATGGCCACGCTGCTTGCGGTGACGCGGTCGTTGACGCTGACGCTGCAGGTGTCGGTACTTGTGGCGGTGCTCGGAATGCTGGTGTTCTTCGGCATTGTCGGAGACCCGGTGGCTTTCTGGGAAATCGAGCTGAGTGCCGCCGCGGAAATCTGGCGGAATCTCGGCGCCGTCGAGTTGGCCGACAGCCTGACCGAGGGTCAGGCGATACTGGCGGCGCAGATGACGATGTTTATCGTCACGCTGTTGTGGACGATTTATGCCGCAACGCTGGTATTGGGTTACAAGCTGTTTCGGCAGCTGCCCGGCGAAACGGACCGTTACGGCCGTTTTCGTGACTTGAATTTCGGTCGGGTGATAGCGCTGATTATGGCGTTGTGCTCGGTCGTCGCGCTGCTGATTGGCGCGGCGTGGCTGCAGAATATTGCGTTCGTCATGTTCGCGATTTTCTGGCTTCAGGGTCTGGCGCTTGTGCACTGGATGCATGGTAAAGAGATCCTGCCAGGGTTTGCAGTTGCGATGGTTTACGTGCTGATGCTGCCGTTGAGTGCGGTCATCGTCGTCGCACTGGCGGTACTGGGCTATATCGATGCCTGGTTCGACTTGAGACGCAGGGTGCCGGTGGCGCGGTAGACAATGAATTGAACGACGAGGCTTAGGAAATGAACGTCATTCTGTTAGAGAACGTGGAAAATCTGGGCAATATCGGCGACCTGGTAAAGGTCAAGCCTGGCTACGGCCGCAATTACCTGCTGCCGCAGGGCAAGGCCGCGCTGGCCACGCCGGAGAACATGAAAGAAATCGAGGCGCGCCGCGCGGAACTCGAGAAGGCGGCGGGCGAAGAGCGGGCGGCGGCGAAGGCCCGTGCCGGCGCGATCGAGGGCATGGAGCTGGTTATTTCGGCCAATGCGGGCCCGGAGGGCAAGCTCTTCGGTTCGGTCGGTCCGATCGATATTGCGGACGCCTTCGAGAAGGTCCAGGTGGAAGTCGAGCGCAGCGAGATTCGCATGCCTGAAGGGCCGATCCAGGAGCTTGGCGAGTTTACGGTCGGCGTGCACCTGCACCCCGAAGTGGACGTCGACATAACCATACGGGTCGTCGAGTCTGACTAAGCGCTTCTGCGTTTAGGATGATGTGGTACCTTTGATCAGAGGTTCACGACAGACCCGGGGGGTCAGATGGTAAGAGCATTGGAAGAGGGCATTGGCGCAGCTGCAGACGAGCAGCGCATCAAGGTGCCGCCCAATTCCATCGAGGCCGAACAATCATTGATTGGCGGCCTGATGCTCGATGCGCAGGCCTGGGACAAGATTGCCGACGTCGTCGTAGCGGAAGATTTCTACCGCAAGGATCACCAGCTCGCCTTCGCGGCGATTGCGAACCTCATCGAGGCCGGCAGTCCCTGCGATGTCGTTACCGTTTCCGAGTACCTCGACAAGCGGGGTGAACTCGAAGCCGCCGGCGGCCTCGAATACCTCGCGACTCTCGCCAATGAAACGCCCGGCGCTGCCAACGCCCGGGCTTATGCAAGAATCCTTCGCGACCGCGCCGTCGAGCGTGCGCTGATTCACGTCGGCAACCAGATTACCGGCAGCGCGTTTGCAACCGACGGGCGGTCGGCGACGGAACTCGTCGACGAGGCAGAACGGCTGGTCTTCGAGATCGCGGAGCGTGGCGCCCGCGGCCGCGTCGGATTCCGATCGCTCAAGCAGATCCTGCCGGATGCGGTGGACCGCATCGACGTGCTGCACCAGTCAGACGGCGACATTACCGGCATTTCCACGGGTTACACGGAATTCGACAAGCTGACCGCAGGCCTGCAGGCGGGAGATCTCGTGATCGTCGCCGGACGTCCTTCGATGGGCAAGACGACGCTCGCGGTGAACATTGCCGAGAATGCGGCGATCGGATCCAAAGTCCCCACCGCAATCTATTCGATGGAGATGCCGGCGCAACAGCTTGCGTTCCGTATGATTTCATCGCTCGGCCGTGTTGACCAGTCGCATCTGCGTACCGGGCGCTTCCCCGACGAGGACTGGTCGCGAATCAACACGGCCGTGCAGCTGATGTCGGATGCGCCGCTGTTTATCGATGATACGCCGGGGATGTCGCCGACCGAGATTCGCGCGCGTGCTCGGCGCCTGCAACGCGAGCACGGGCTCGGCCTGATCGTGGTCGACTACCTGCAGCTGATGCAGGTGCCTGGTAACAAGGAAAATCGTGCGACCGAGATCTCCGAGATCTCGCGCTCACTCAAGGGACTCGCGAAGGAACTCGAGTTGCCCATCATCGCGCTGTCCCAGCTCAATCGCAGCGTCGAGCAGCGTACCGACAAACGACCCGTGATGTCCGATCTTCGCGAGTCCGGCGCCATTGAGCAGGACGCGGACATGATCATCTTCATTTACCGTGAAGAGGTCTACAACCAGGATACGCCGCGCAGGGGTATCGCCGATATCTCCATCGCCAAGCAGCGAAACGGCCCCATTGGCGATTTTCCGCTAACGTTTGTCGGGCGTTACACCAAATTCGAAAACTGGGTGCCCGACACCTACGCCGAGGAGGCGTATCCGTGAGCTTCGGAGCTCGGGCCCTGATCCGGCTCGGCGCGCTGGAACACAACCTCGAAGTCCTTCGCAGCGCGGCGCCCCATGCGCGCATCATGGCGGTAATCAAGGCCAATGCTTACGGCCACGGCATGGTTGCCGTGGCGCGGCACCTCGATGCTGCAGACTCGTTCGCCGTTGCGCGCTTGCCCGAGGCGCAGCTGCTGCGGGAATCCGGCATCGACAAACCCATCGTGCTCCTTGCGGGAGTTTCAAGTGACGAGGAACTCCGGCTCGCATTCGCGGAAAACTTCGAGCCGGTCATCCACGACATCGAGCAGGTCAGGATGCTGGAACGCGCCAGCAGGATCTCAGGCGTCGCCTGGCTGAAATTCGATACCGGCATGAATCGCCTCGGATTCCCGCCCGACGCGGCGCCGCAGTTGCTGCCACGCCTCGAGGCTGCTGGCGGTGTAAGCGAATTGCGCCTGATGACCCACTTCGCCAGTGCAGATGAACTCGACAATGTCGCGACCGAGGCCCAGCTTGCGGCTTTTGCACCGGTGACCCGCAATTTCCCCGGCGCGGTCAGTATCGCGAATTCCCCGGCCTCGCTCGGCTGGCCGAAGGTCCTCGACGCTCGTGCCGAACTGGGATTCGGGGGGGACTTCTGGATCCGGCCCGGCATCGCCCTGTTCGGCATCTCACCGTTTGCGGACAAGACCGGCCGGGAGCTCGGCCTGAAGCCCGTGATGCAGTTTGAAGCCAGGCTCATTGCGGTGAAGCCGCTGCACGCCGGCGGCCGTGTCGGCTACAAGGGTGCCTACATCAGCGAGCAGGACACGACACTCGGGATTGTTGCCGCCGGATACGGCGATGGCTATACGCGCCATTTTCGCTGCGGCACACCGGTGCTCCTGAACGGCCGGCGCGTGCCGATTATCGGCAACGTATCGATGGACATGATTGCGGTCGACCTGGGGCAGGGAGCAAGTGACCGCGTCGGCGACATCGCAACGCTATGGGGCGACGATCTTCCAGTCGAGGAAATTGCGCCATGGGCCGGCGCTATTCCTTACGAGCTGGTATGCGGCGTCATGAACCGCGAGGACAGCGAAATCGTCCCGTAGGAGCGATTCTCGGACCGCGATCGCGCGTCGAGTCGCGCTCCTGCAAAGTGCGGCTAGCTTGCGAAGAATCCCATCTTGACCCCGGCCAGCTGTACGACGTCGTTGTCGGCCAGCTTGCGGGCCTGCGCGCCGATCGGCTGTCCATTGACGAGCGGATAGTCGCCTTCCTTGCCGGACTCGACGTGCACGATGTAGTAGCCCTCGGCGCGGCGCGTAATCGCCGCGACCTGGACGCCGGGGCGCCCGAGCGTGGTCAGGGCCTTGGTCAGTTCGAGTTCGCGTCCTGCAAACGCGCCGCTGAGTACCTGTAGTTTGGCCAGCGGCAGCGCGTTCGGTATAAGTGACGGATCGATACCAGCGGCAGTAGCGGTATGCGAGACAGGCGCCGCGGTTTCCGACTGCGAGACAGGTGCTACGGTTTCAGTATGCGCGACCGTCTCGGTGTGTCTGGGTGGCGGCGGCTCTCCGGTCAGTGCTGCGGCCTCTTCCGGATCGAGCCGGACGCCAGCGGCCGCTTCCGAGGGCGCTTCAGCAGCGGCTGCGGCTGCTGCCGCTTCTGCAGCTTGCTCGGCTTTCGCGAGCTGCTCGGCACTTTGCTGACCGCTCGGAATCACCATGGTTTTTTCGAATTCGTCCTGTTCGGCCTCCGGCACTTCCTGGTCCGTAAATCGCAGCTGGTGATGCCCGATGGTAATGACGTCGCCATGCTGCAGCGCATGCTTCTTGATCAGCTTGCCGTTTACGTAGGTGCCGTTGGTGCTGTTCAGGTCCTCGAGGAAGGAGTCATTCAGGATGTTGATAATCAGGGAATGATGTCCGCTGACCGCCGGGTTGTCGATACGCACGTCATTGTCGGGGAGACGACCTATCGTGTAGCGCTCCTTGGTCATGTTGTATTCAGCCAGAACCTGGTTGTCCAGGCTAAGAATTAAACGTGCCATGATTTCTCGCCGTCCTC
>JAACFJ010000106.1 GCA_009937505.1 Gammaproteobacteria bacterium | reverse complement strand
CGTTTCTTGTCGTCGTTGCTCATGAAGATGGGTCTCAGATCTGCCGGCGCAGGTAGTTGAGGACGTCGGAACGGGTGATCAGGCCGAGGAACTCATTGCCGTCCATGATCGCCGCGTAGGGCTGGACGTGCAGCATCGCGACGAGGTTGTTCACACTCGTCGTTCGGTCGAGCTTGATGAAAGCGGACTCCATCGCCTCGGCAACCGGCGCATTCATGAGCTCCGGCTTGCCGAAGACGTGCTGGATGATCGCATCCTCCGTAATGACGCCGACCAGTTTGCCTTCATCCATGACAGGCAGCTGCGAAAACCCCGCATTGCGCAGGCGATTGTGCGCGGTCGTGACGACGTCGGTCGGCCCGACCGTGATCGTCGCGCGTTCGCCGTGCGGCCGACCGACGAGATCGCGCAGGTCGCCGTGCTGTTCGCGAGTGATAAAGCCCTGGTCTTCCATCCAGAAATCGTTGAAGAGCTTGGAGAGATACTTGTTGCCGGTATCGCAGGCAAAGGACACCACGGTTTTCGCCTCGGTCTGCTCGCGGCAGTACTTGAGCGCCGCAGCAAGCAGGGTCCCCGATGACGAGCCGGCCAGCACTCCTTCCCTTCTCAGGAGCTCGCGCGCCGCCGCAAACGATTCCGCGTCGCTGATCGCGTAAGCCTTCGCTACCTGGGAGAAATCCGCGATCACCGGGATGAAGTCTTCGTTATTGATGTAGTCGGCCAGGATCGAGCCGACCGGGTCGGCGAGTATCAGCTCGACGTTTGGCGCGTTCTCGGCGAGGTACTTGCCCAGGCCCGAAACGGTGCCGCTGGAACCGACCCCGAGCACGATCGCGTCAACCTCGCCGTTGGTCTGTTCGAGGATTTCCGGCCCCGTCGTCAGTTCGTGCGCCAGCGAGTTGTCCGGGTTGCCGAACTGGTTGATGAAGTAGGCGCCCTGCTCCTCGGCGATGCGCTTGCCCACGTCCTGGTAGTACTCCGGGTGGCCCTTGCCGACGTCGGAGCGTGTCAGGACAACCTCCGCGCCCATTGCGCGCAGGTTGAAGATCTTCTCCTGGCTCATCTTGTCGGGCAGGACGAGAATGAGCTTGTAGCCCTTCTGCGCCGCCACCAGCGCCAGGCCGATGCCCGTGTTGCCCGCCGTCGCCTCGACCAGCGTGTCGCCGGGAGAGATGTCGCCGCGCTTCTCGGCCTCTTCGATCATCGAGATGCCGATGCGGTCCTTGATCGAGCCGCCGGGATTCGCGAGTTCGAGCTTGAGTAGCAGGCGGCAAGGACCCGTGTCGAAATGGGTGACTTCGAGCATCGGCGTGTGGCCGACCATGTCGAGGATGTTTGAATAGATGGTCATAATCGTATAGTTACGATGGAAACTCGCAGCGAGTGTACGCGAAGCGAGGCCGCAACCACAGCCTCGCACCCGACAACCATGAACGATCTCGTGACAATCCACGCCGTCCTCGAGGACGCCACGCGGCGCCTCGGGGCGCTGAGTGACTCACCGCGGCTCGATGCACCTGTTCGCACACCCGGAAGAGCCACTCGATGCACATACCGTGGATCGTTTCCGGGCGGTCCTCGACAGGCGTCTCGCCGGCGAGCCGATGGCCTACATTACCGGTATCCGGGAGTTCTGGTCGCTCGAACTCATGGTTACGCCAGCCACGCTGGTGCCGCGGCCGGAGACCGAATTGCTCGTCGACCTTGCGCTGCGCGAGATTCCGCGGCGCGCCGATTGGGGCATCCTCGACCTCGGCACGGGCAGCGGCGCCATCGCCATTGCGATCGCGAAGGAGCGGCCGCTGTCCCGCGTCACCGCAACCGACGTAAGCGCAGAGGCGCTCGAAGTCGCCCGGCAGAACGCGAGGCAGCTCGAAATCCCGAACATCGAGTTCCTTTCAGGCGACTGGACGGGGCCCGTCCAGGGGCGGACCTTCAACGTCGTCGTTTCCAACCCGCCGTACGTCCGTTCCGACGACGAAGCGCTCGACGCGCTGCATTGCGAGCCTCGCTCGGCTCTGAGCGCGGGTGAAGACGGCCTCGACGCAATCCGCATTCTTGCGCGGGACTGCCGCGCACTGCTGGAACCCGGTGGCGTACTGCTGATCGAGCACGGCGCGGAACAGCGCGACGGCGTCGCGGCAGCGCTCCGGGAACATGACTGGTCTGACGTCACTTGCCATACTGACTACGCGGGGTTGCCGCGCGTCACCGTCGCGAGAACGGGCTGAGTCCATGCAGCCGCGGCAGCTTTGTGATAAAAAGCGCCGCACATTCAGACTTGCGAGACATCATGATCACGATCAAGACCAATCACGGCGACATCAAGGTCAAGCTCTTCGAAGACAAGGCGCCGATCACCTGCGAGAACTTCCGCCAGTACGCCGCGGACGGCTTTTTCAACGACACGATCTTCCACCGTGTCATACCGAATTTCATGGTCCAGGGTGGCGGCATGGAAGCCGACATGTCGCAGAAAGCCACGCGCGCCCCGATCAAGAACGAAGCCGACAATGGCGAGAGCAACCGCCGCGGCACCCTCGCGATGGCGCGCACGATGGATATCAACAGCGCGACCGCGCAGTTCTTCATCAACCTGCGTGACAATGATTTCCTCGACAACGGCACGCGCGACTTCGGCTACGCCGTATTCGGCGAGGTGGTGGACGGGATGGACGTCGTCGACACGATCGCGGCCGTGCCGACAGGCAACAAGGGCGGGCACCAGGATGTACCTGTCGAGACCGTGACGATCGTCGAAATCACCGCTGACGACTGAGCCATGTCCGGACCCAACGTGCATCGCGACGCGCGCCACATGGCGTTGGCGCAGGTCGGCGCACAGGGTCAGGAAAGAATCGCGGCAGCAAGCGCGCTGGTCGTCGGCGTCGGCGGCCTCGGCTGCGCCGCGGCCACCTATCTCGCGTCCGCCGGCGTCGGCGAGTTGTCCCTCGTCGACTTCGACACCGTGGACGCGACCAATCTCGGCCGCCAGGTACTGTTCGGCCCGGACGATATCGGCGAGGCGAAGGCTGCCGTAGCCGCGGACAGGCTCGCGCAACAGAACCCGGGCATCCGCATCCGGGCGGTCACGGACCGGCTCGACGACAGCGCGCTGAGCGAAGCCGTGGCGAAAGCCGATGTGGTCCTCGACTGCACTGACAACTTTGCGACGCGCTTCCAGGTCAGTGACGCGTGCGTCGAGGCCGCGCGCTGCCTCGTGTCCGGTTCGGCAATCCGCCTCGAAGGGCAGCTCGCCATTTTCGGGCCGGACTACGAGGTGTCACCGTGCTACCGCTGCCTGTACACCGAAGCGGACGAGTCACTTCTGGATTGCGCCGGCAACGGCGTGTTCGCACCCGTTCCCGGCGTCATCGGCACGATGATGGCGGTGGAGGCGCTGAAGGTTCTCGCCGGCCTCGATTCTCCACGCGGCACGCTGCGTCTTTACGAAGCTGACAGCGGCGACTTCCATTCGGTGAGGATACCCAAACGGCCGGATTGTCAGGCCTGCGGCCAGAAGCGGTCTTAATAATAGGCGTGCCCGCGAAGGCCGCTGCTAATCAGGCTGCGTCGGCCGTCGCCGGGTCGTAGCCGAGGACCGGCGACAACCACTTCTCCGCTTCTGCCACGGTCATGCCTTTGCGGGCTGCGTAGGATTCGAGCTGGCCGCGATCGATCTTGCCGACGGAAAAGTACCGCGCGTCGGGATGCGAGAAGTAGAAGCCGCTGACCGCGGCCGTCGGGTACATTGCGTACGAATCGGTCAGGCGGAGCCCGATATTCTTCTCCACGTCCAGCAATGACCAGAGCTTCCCTTTTTCCGTATGGTCCGGGCATGCCGGGTATCCCGGCGCCGGGCGTATGCCGCGATAGCGTTCGGCGATCAGTTCCTTGTTCCCGAGGCGCTCCTCAGGCGCATACGCCCAGTGCTCGACGCGCACACGCTCGTGCAGGTACTCGGCAAGCGCCTCCGCGAGGCGATCGGCGAGTGCTTTCAGCAGGATCGCGTTGTAGTCGTCGTGCGCTTTCTCGAACTGAGCAACGCGCTCGTCGATGCCGATGCCTGCTGTTACCGCGAATGCACCGATGTAGTCGTCGAGACCCGACGCACTCGGTGCAACGAAGTCGGCCAGGCAGTTCTGCGCCTGGCCTTCCGGTTTCGCGCGCTGCTGGCGCAGGTGACACAGGCGCTCGAGCGTCATCGTGCGTTCGTCATCGGAATACAGCAGCAGGTCGTCGTGATCCGCGGTGTTGGCGGGAAACAGGCCGAGAACGGCACGCGCCTGCAGCCATTCCTCGCGAACGATCTTCTCGAGCATGGCGCGAGCGTCGTCGTGTAACGCCGTCGCAGCCTCCCCTACCGTCGCGTCGCTGAGTATCGCGGGGTACTTGCCGTGAAATTCCCAGGCGTTGAAGAACGGCATCCAGTCGATGTAGTTGGTCAGCACCGCGAGGTCGATGCGATCGAAGACGCGCACTCCGGTAAATGCAGGTCGCGGCGGCGTATACGCATTCCAGTCGATCTCGTGCCGGCGCCTGCGTGCTTCGTACAGCGACAGCTGCGGCGCCAGGCGAGTCTTGCCCGCATGCTGCTCACGGCGGCGGGCATTATCGCGCCGCGTCTTTTCAACCAGCGCATCGCGTGTTCGGGGCTCGACCAGTGCCTGCGCAACGCCGACGGAACGCGATGCATCCTTCACGTAGATGACCGGACCTTCATACTGTGGCTCGATCTTCACGGCCGTGTGCGCCGGAGACGTCGTTGCGCCGCCGATCAGCAGCGGCAGCTCGAAATTCTGGCGCTTCATCTCCGACGCCACGTGAACCATCTCGTCGAGTGACGGCGTAATGAGCCCTGACAGCCCGATCATCTGTGCCTGCTCGCGCCGCGCCGCATCGAGAATTTTTTCGCAGCTGACCATGACGCCGAGGTCCACGACTTCGAAGTTATTGCATTGCAGGACCACGCCCACGATGTTCTTGCCGATGTCGTGAACGTCGCCTTTGACGGTCGCGAGCACGATCTTGCCGTTCGATCTGACTTCACCGCCCTGCTCGGCCTCGATGAACGGTATCAGGTGCCCGACCGCCTTCTTCATGACGCGCGCCGACTTCACCACCTGCGGCAGGAACATCTTGCCCGCGCCGAACAGGTCGCCAACGACGTTCATGCCGGCCATCAACGGCCCCTCGATGACGGATAGCGGCCGGTCCGCTGCGAGCCGCGCTTCCTCGGTGTCATCGACCACGTACTCATCGATGCCGTTGACCAGCGCGTGCTCGAGCCGTTTCTCGACAGGTACTTCGCGCCAGGAAAGGTCTTTCGCCTTCGCGGCGCTTCCGGACGCCTGGTCCTTGTATTTTTCCGCAACCTCGAGCAGCCGCTCGGTCGCGTCCTCCCGGCGGTTCAGCACGGCGTCCTCCACCGCGTCGCGGAGGTCTGCCGGCAGGTCTTCGTAAATCGCGAGCTGGCCGGCATTGACGATGCCCATGTCCATGCCCGCACGTATCGCGTGATACAGGAACACGGAGTGGATCGCTTCGCGCACCACGTTGTTGCCGCGGAACGAAAACGACACATTACTGACGCCGCCGGAGACCATTGCGTGCGGCAGTTCTTCCTTGATCTCGCGCGTTGCCTCGATGAACGCGACGCCGTAAGCCGAGTGCTCCTCGATGCCGGTCGCAATGGCGAAGATGTTGGGATCGAAAATTATGTCCGCGGGATCGAAACCGAGTTTCCGGGTCAGGATGTCGTAGCAGCGTTTGCAGATAGCGACCTTGCGTTCGACCGTATCCGCCTGGCCCTGCTCGTCGAACGCCATGACGATCACGGCGGCGCCGTAATCCCGGACGAGCTTCGCCTGCGCGATAAAGCTGTCCTCGCCTTCCTTGAGGCTGATGGAATTGACAACGGCCTTGCCCTGCACGCATCGCAGCCCTGCCTCGATCACCGACCACTTTGACGAGTCGATCATGATCGGCAGCCGGGATACATCGGGCTCGGACGCGATCAGGTTGAGGAACGTCACCATGGCCCGCTCCGAATCGAGCATGCCCTCGTCCATGTTCACGTCGATGACCTGCGCGCCGTTTTCTACCTGCTGGCGTGCGACCTGCACGGCTTCGGCATAGTCATCAGCCTCGATCAGCCTGCGGAAGATGGCGGAGCCCGTCACGTTACAGCGTTCACCGACGTTGACGAACAGGTCGTCGGGGCCGATGTTGAGGGGTTCGAGCCCCGACAGGCGGCAGCGCACGGGGATATCGGGTATCGCACGCGGACGCTTGTCGTTCACGGCTTCCGCCAGGGCCGCTATGTGCTCCGGCGTG
This sequence comes from Gammaproteobacteria bacterium, assembly GCA_009937505.1. Classification (GTDB taxonomy): domain Bacteria; phylum Pseudomonadota; class Gammaproteobacteria; order Steroidobacterales; family Woeseiaceae; genus UBA1847. Next base: position 3,746 of record JAACFJ010000106.1, on the reverse strand, counting down.
GTCCCACAGCAGCCGCCGACCAGGTTGACGAGACCGCTCTCGGCAAATTCGCCGATCACTTCCGCCATCGCTGCGGGCGTCTCGTCGTACTCGCCGAACTCGTTAGGCAGGCCGGCATTGGGATGCGCGCTGACGCGCGTATCGGCTACTCGCGAAAGCTCATCGACATACGGGCGCAGGTCCTTTGCTCCAAGCGCACAGTTGAGCCCGATCATGAAAGGATCGATATGACGCACCGAATTCCAGAAGGCTTCAGCCGTTTGGCCTGACAGGGTGCGACCCGATGCGTCCGTGATAGTGCCGGAGATCATCACGGGCAACGTGACGCCGGTCTCCTCGAATGCCCTCTTGATCGCAAAGATCGCGGCCTTGGCATTCAGCGTATCGAAGATCGTCTCGACCATCAGGAAGTCGACATCGCCCTCGATGAGCGCCCGCGCCGCTTCTTCATAGGTGGTAGCGAGTTCGGCGAAGTGGATGTTGCGATAACCCGGGTCGTTCACGTCGGGTGAAATCGACGCCGTACGGTTCGTGGGTCCCAGCACGCCGGCAACGTAACGCGGACTGCCCGTCTTGTCCGCATGGGCGTCCGCGCACTCCCTGGCCAGCCGCGCCGCGGCGAGATTCAGTTCGAACACCAGCGACGCCATGCCGTAATCCGCCATCGAGGGCGCGTTGGAATTGAAGGTGTTGGTCTCGATGATGTCTGCGCCCGCCTCGAGGAACCCGGCATGAATCTTCCGGATCACCTGCGGCCGCGTAATCGAGAGCAGGTCGTTATTGCCCTTGAGATCGCTATCCCAGTCGGCAAAGCGCTCGCCACGGTAGTCGTCTTCGCCGAGCCCGCAGCTTTGTATCATCGTTCCCATCGCGCCATCGAGCAGCACGATGCGTTGCTCGAGCAGCGCAAACAGCGACTTGATGCGTTCCTCGCGGTTCATGAGGTGTCCTAGGCTGCAGCCTGTTTCGGCCTGATCCCCAGCGCATGGCAGATGGCCAGGGTCAGCTCGGAACGGTTCAGCGTGTAAAAGTGGAACTCGTCCACACCTTCGGCCTGCAGCCGCTGCACCTGCTCGATCGCGAAGTTGGCCGCAATGAGATTGCGCGTTTCGGTATCGTCGTCGAGACCCTCGAAGCGCTCGCGCAGCCAGTCCGGGACGCTGGCGCCGCACTGGGCAGCGAATTTGGTCATCTGCGCGAAACGCGTAATCGGCAGGATGCCCGGCACGATCGGCGATTCGATGCCGGCGGCGGCACAACGATCGCGGAAGCGGAGGAATACCCCGGTATCGAAGAAGAATTGCGTAATCGCGCGTGATGCGCCTGCGTCGAACTTGCGTTTCAGGTTTTCGAGGTCGAACTCCGCGCTCGGCGCCTCGGGGTGAACTTCGGGGTAAGCAGCTACCGATATCTCGAAGTCCGCGACTTTTCTGAGCCCCGCGACAAGATCGGACGCATACGCATAACCGCCGGGCGTCGGCGTGTATGTGCCGGCACCGGCGGGTGGATCGCCGCGCAACGCCACGATGTGGCGAATCCCCATGTCCCGGTACTCGCGAGCGATGGCGTCGATCTCCCCGCGGCTCGCGTCGACGCAGGTGAGGTGTGGCGCAACGGTGAGGTCAGTTTCATTGACGATGCGTTCGACGACGTCGTGCGTGCGCTCACGCGTCGAGCCATCCGCCCCGTAGGTAACGGAGACGAAGCTCGGCGCAAGTGGCTGCAGCCGCTGGATCGACTGCCACAAGGTCTCCCCCATCTTCTCGGAATGCGGCGGGAAAAACTCGAAGGAAACCTGCACGTGTTCGGACATTGACGAATTCATAATTGGCATTCAGGCGGCGGCAGTCGCCGCATCGTGTTTGGTGGCAACGGCAAGTAGCCATTTCGGCTGCATCGCGGGGACGGGGCGCGCCGGCGCAAGCCGCAGTCCGCTGTCCGCGCACCAGCTCGCGAGGCGCGCAGCCTGGTCGCGAAATTCGCGCTGCCCGGTAGTGGTGAGCAGCAACAGCCTGCCGCCGGGCCGCAGGATGCGAACGGCTTCGGTGATCGCGTCCGTGGGCCTCTCTGCATCGAAAAGGACGTCGTCGAGGATCGCAGTATCGAACTCGTTGTCGCCCAGCGGCAGCCTGTACATGTCTCCCTGGCGCAAGGTGCAGTTCGGCAGGCCGGCGAGCAGCAGCTCGGCACGCGCAAAGCGTCGCGCATCGGGATCGATGTCCACGCCGACTGCGCGGCGCGCGCGCGAGGCCAGCAGCTTAAGAATCCTGCCGTGCCCGCTGCCGATGTCGACGAGATCGCCAACCGGCGCCGCCACGGTGAGTTCGACCAGCGCGCGATGCAGTGAACGACTGCCGGTGCCGCGGTCGTCCGCGGCGGCGTCGCCCGTATTCCGGAGGCTCCTGAGCCTCTCGATGTCGTCCGAGAAACTCACCTCGTCCGCCGGAATCAGCGCCAGCAGTTTGCGCCGCAGTGCCGCCTGCGGGCCCCCGGCCCGGAGCCGGTAGTAAACGAAATGGCCGTCGCGAAAGCGCTCGAGCAGCTCCACCGCGCACAGCTGTTTGAGGTGCTGGGAGACGCGCGGCTGGCTCAGCCCGAGAACCTGCGTGAGCTCGGAGACGCTGCACTCGCCCTTGGCGCAGAGCATGACGATGCGCAGCCGGGCCGGGTCGGCCAGGGCTTTCAATTGCACCACAAACTGCTCTACGCCATTTTCCATAAAAAAATAAATATTTCTTTATATTTCACAGGGCCCCAGTCTACCAGCCTTTTCGGACCAGTAACAGGGAATGGGGCCAGTTGCCCGCGGATGGTCCTCGTGGATTGGCCAATAGGCTATGCTCCGCACTGGCATTGATTCCCGGCGCTGCAGGCACCTATGACAGACGAACCCGAATCCCGGCAAGACCCCGATGAGACGGAACCGCCATCCGAACCCGATTTTTCAGGCAGCGAGCGGGCGTTCGTTCGCCTGACATTCTGGCAAACCGTCCTGTCGCTGGTCGGCGTCTTTATTGCGATCGTCGCGTTGTACGCGGCGCTCACTGAATCCGAGGCCACCCGCAAACAAACGGCCGCCGCAGTCTGGCCGTTCGTGCAGCTGACGGTCAGCGACCATCTTTCCGCGGATGCGGCGGAATTCGGCATTTCGCTGACCAATGCCGGCGTCGGGCCAGCCCGGATACGCTCCATGCGGGTATTCCTGGAAGGCAAGCCCCTGCACGACTGGCACCATGCGATGGAACTCGTCGGCGAGGAAGGCGCCCATCGGCTCGGGCAGACCTACGTGAGCCGCCGGGTGCTCATACCGGGCGAGACGATCGACATGGTATCGACGACGGACCGGGTGCTTGTCGGGAAATTCCTGGCGTCGCTGGCGCGCCCGGGCAATTCGATCACCTACTGCTATTGTTCGATCTTCGACGAATGCTGGATCATCGATAGCGAAATAGACCTGCAGATGCCCGATCCTGTCGACGAGTGCCCGGATTTCGGGGACGAGGCGTTCGGTAACTGAGCTACTGCACGGAGTCGGGTCCCGCGACGGCGTTGTCGGTAAACAGGCGCGAGATGTCTATGGGATCGAATTCTCGGCGGCGGCCGCAGTATTCGCAGGTGACGTCCACCTGCCCCCGCTCGGCCAGTACCTCGCGGGTCTCTGCTTCGCCCAGCATGCGCAGGATCTCCCCGGCGCGCCGGCGCGAACAGCGGCAGCGAAATACGACGGGCTTGGACTCGAACACGCG
>JAACFJ010000105.1 GCA_009937505.1 Gammaproteobacteria bacterium | reverse complement strand
TGGACTGCATCCAGGGCCACGACGCCTTCCTCGTGGACATGGATGCATTCCGGCCGGTGATCTGCGACTTCCTCGAGTGCGCCGGCCAGTTCAGTTAGCTGGAGCGATTCTCGAACCGCGAATGCGCTGAGCCGGATCGCGCGCCAAGGTGCGCTCCTACGGCACCGCATGCCGCTATGGCAGATTCTTACGTCAGAACGACCAGCCTACCTCGAGTCTTGCAGCATTGAGTTCGGGATCCCCTCCGGCATTGCCGACGTCAAGCCAGTACTGGTTCACGCTCAGCTTCAATGTCATGCCGCCGCGCATAATGTAGCGCAGCCCGAGCGCGGCGCCATAGCTGAACTCGGTCGAGCTGAAGGTGCTGTAGAAGTTCGAGCAGATATAGCCCCACCAGGGATGCCACCAGCAACCCGTAACAGGCGGGCCATCGGCGACGTTGGAGTCGAAATATGACCAGCCGATGCCGGCCTCGACAAAGGGTGACAACGGGCCTTCGAGAAACGTCAGCACCCCTTTGATGCGGCCGTTGAACTGCGACATCGTGTGATCAATGCTCAAGGTTCTTGGATCGGGGGCATCCTCAACCAGCGTGGCCTTGAAATCCGGACGCAGCCATTCGAGATCGGCACCGAGATAGAGCTTGTTGGTGAAGTTGTAGCCGAAGTTGATACCAAGGCCCCATTCGCTGTCGAGCTTCAGGTTGGAGCCGCCCTCGGCGCCGCTGCTCGAGGAGTCCTGGTAGATAGCGGCAAAGGACCATTCCCACGCGCCGGCGCGATTGCCCTGGGCAAACGCGAGACCGGGGAGGGCGGCAAGAAAGATTACGACAAATAGTAAACGCATCAGGAAATCTCCAGCTGAATGCAAATGCGAGACGACGAATGATGCCTGCTAATAGCCGGGAACATCACTCCGCCGCGGTAACAGTTTGTAACAGCAACGCGGGGTCGACCGCCGTGCCGTTGAGATACGTGCCGAAATGCAGGTGCGGGCCCGTGACGCGGCCGGTGGCGCCCACGGCGCCGATCGGCTCGCCGGTTTCCACTGGCTGCCCCTCATCGACGTTAATCGTGCTGAGATGGCAGTACATGGTCACGAAGCCCTGACCGTGATCGATGATAACGGTCTTGCCGTTAAAGAAATAGTCGCCGGTTGCCGTGACAACTCCGGTTCCCGGCGCCACGATCGCGGTGCCTTCCGACGCGGCGATGTCCATACCCTTGTGCGGCGACCGCGGCTGGTCGTTGAAGAAGCGCCGCAGGCCGAAGCTCGAGCTGCGCCGACCGTCAACCGGTGTCGCGAGGGCCACGCCGTCGACGTCGACATCACGCCAGTTGCCCAGGGCCGAGTCGATGATCTTGCGCTCGCGGCCGATTCGCTCGAGCTGTGCTTCATCCGGTGTGACGTACTTCTTGTTCTTCACGGTAAGACGCTGTTCGCGGTAGGCATGTTCGCGTACCTCGAACGCGATGTTGCGCGCCGTGTTGACGCGGATCGACATTTCGCCGGTGGGCGCATCGAGCGGTATGCCGACTGCCGCCAGCCAGCGATCGCCGTTGCGCGCGACGAGTACCCGGCGTTCGTCGAATTCGACGACAGGGCGGGGTGCTTCCGCGGGGCCGACATCGATGACGGCGATGCCGCCCGGCCACGGCGCATGTTCCGGTGCAGCTCCGGTCACGGCAGCGAACAGCAAGCCCAGCAACAAGAAGGACGCCCTAGTCCTTGGCATCGAATACCCCGGTTATCCTGGCAAGCAGCTCGCCCTCGGCCAGCCGCGCACGAATGTCGTCGCCTGCTTTGACTTCTGATGAGCGCGTTAGTGCCTTGCCGGTGCTGGCGTCGATAACGATCGCATAGCCTCGGTCCAGCGTCGCCAGCGGGCTGACGGCATCCAGCGCGCGCGCGGCAACCCGCAGCCTGTGATCGGCGTCCGAGATTCTTTGCCGCCCGGCCGCAGCGAGCTGCTGGCGCAGCGAGCTGGCGCGGCTGATGGCGCGCTGCACGCGGACGGCGGGAGACACCTGCAGAAGCGCCCTGTTAAGGGTAAACAGCTGACCGTTGTGGGCGTGCAGGTCGTGACGCATGGCTGCCACGAGCCGCCCCCGGGTCTCTCGCAGGCTGTCCTGCTGGCGTGCAACCCGAGCCGCCGGGCTCGCGGTAACGAGCCGACGGCTCAGCCAGTCGAGCGCCTGTGCCTTGTTCTCGAGCGTCCGCTGGCCCTGGCGTGCAATTCGTGTGGCGATCGTATTGATAGCGCGCAGCCAGTCGCCGCGGTCCGGGACGACGAGTTCCGCGGCACCGGACGGCGTCGGTGCGCGCACGTCCGCGACGAAATCCGCAATCGTGAAATCGACCTCGTGGCCCACGGCGCTGACTACGGGAACCGGGCATTCCGCGATAGCGCGCGCGAGTAGTTCGTCATTGAATGCCCAGAGGTCCTCGATCGAGCCGCCGCCGCGCGTCAGGATCAGGACGTCGCACTCGTCGCGCCGGATTGCGGTCTGCAAAGCCGCGATCAATTCACCCGGCGCTGCATCGCCTTGAACGGCGGCGGGATAGATGACGACCGGCACGGCCGGAAAGCGGCGCCGAAGAACGGTCAATACGTCGCGCACCGCCGCGCCGCTGGGCGAGGTGATGACGCCGATGCGGCGGGGTAGCGAGGGAATCGCTTGCTTGCGGTCTTCGTCGAACAGGCCCTCTGCGGTCAGCTTCTTCTTGAGGGCTTCGTAGCGCCTCTGCAGCACACCTTCCCCGGCGGCTTCGATCTGTTCGACGATGAGCTGGTAATCGCCACGGGCCTCGTAAAGTCCTACCTGGCCATAGGCGAGCACGTGGTCGCCATTCTTGAACGCATGTGTCGGGCCGCGCTGGCGATTGCGAAAGAAGGCGGCACTGATCTGTGCCGACTCGTCCTTGAGCCTGAAATACAGGTGGCCGGAAGCGGGCCGCGCGATATTCGAGATTTCGCCTTCGACCCAGAGCCGGCCGACGCCCCGCTCGAGCAGGGTCTTTACCTGGCGGTTCAGCTGGCTGACCGTGATCGCGGTCCCCTGACCCGAGTTTTCCATGGTCGCGAGTATAGCCGATCAGTCAAAGCTAGTGCCGGAAAAAACAGGCGAGTACAATGGTCCGTTTAACCTCACCAAGGGACGCGACCCAGACCATGCGCATCGCCAAGGAAGCCCTGACGTTCGACGATGTCCTCCTGCAACCCGGTTACTCGGAAGTACTGCCTCGCGAGGTCGATCTCAGTACGCGGCTGACGGCAGAAATCTCGCTCAATATCCCGATCCTGTCCGCCGCGATGGACACGGTAACAGAAGCCCGGCTCGCGATTGCGCTCGCCCAGGAAGGCGGCATTGGCGTCATACACAAGAACATGAATGTCGAGGAGCAGGCGCGGCAGGTTCACACGGTGAAAAAGTACGAGAGCGGCATCGTGCGCAATCCGATCACGGTGACCCCCGACATGAGTATCCGGGAGGTCATCGACCTGACACGCGCCATGGGCATCTCGGGCGTGCCGGTGGTGAGTGAAAATCAGACCGTGGGCATCGTCACGGGCCGGGACCTGCGCTTCGAGACGCAACTCGACGCACCGGTTTCGTCGGTCATGACGCCGCAGGAGCGCCTGGTTACCGTTGCAGAGGGTGCCGACGAAGAAGAGGTCGTGTCGCTACTGCACCAGCACCGGATCGAAAAGGTCCTGGTGGTCGGCGACAACTTCGAGCTCAAGGGCATGATCACGGCCAAGGACTTCCAGAAAGCCAAGGACTTCCCGCGTGCCTGCAAGGATTCGAGCGGCGCACTGCGGGTCGGTGCGGCGGTCGGCACGGGTTACGATTCCGACGATCGCGTGGATGCGCTGGTCGAGGCAGGCGTCGACGTGCTCATCGTCGATACCTCGCACGGTTATTCCAAAGGCGTGCTCGATCGCGTCGCCCGGATCAAGCAGAAGTACCCCGACATGCAGGTCATCGGCGGCAACATCGTGACGGGCGACGCTGCTGAAGCGCTGGTGAAAGCTGGAGCCGATGGCGTGAAGGTCGGTATCGGCCCGGGGTCGATCTGCACGACGCGCGTCGTCGCGGGCGTGGGCGTGCCGCAGGTTTCGGCCGTGGCCGAGATTGCGCAAGCGATGAAGAAAAAGGGTATACCGCTGATCGCCGACGGCGGCATTCGTTACTCTGGCGATATCGCGAAGGCGCTCGTCGCGGGCGCTTACTCGGTCATGATCGGCGGCCTGTTCGCCGGTACCGAGGAATCACCCGGCGAAGTCGAGCTTTACCAGGGACGCTCCTACAAGACCTATCGCGGCATGGGCTCGGTTGGTGCAATGGGGCAGGCGCACGGCTCATCGGACCGCTATTTCCAGGACGCCACGGAAGAACTCGAGAAGCTGGTGCCGGAAGGCATCGAGGGCCGCGTGGCCTACAAGGGCACCATGATCGCGATCGTGCATCAGCTCGTTGGCGGCGTGCGTGCCGCGATGGGCTACACGGGCAGCGGCACGATCGAGGAGATGCGCAGCAAACCGCAATTCGTACGCATCACCGGCGCCGGGATGAGGGAAAGCCACGTCCATGACGTGACGATCACCAAGGAAGCGCCGAACTACCGTTCCAACTGACACGCCGCAAATCGCCATGAGCCAGCCTGCAACCGTTTCGAAGATTCCGCGCAAAGACATCCATGCACACCGGCTACTGATTCTCGATTTCGGCAGCCAGTACACGCAGTTGATCGCGCGCCGCGTGCGCGAGCGCGGCGTTTACTCCGAGATTCATCCCTGGGATATGGATGACGACGCCATCACGGCGTTCCAGCCGTCCGGCGTGATCCTGTCCGGTGGCCCCGAGTCGGTGAATCTCGACGATCCACCGCGCGTCTCGCACACGGTATTCGAACTCGGCGTGCCGGTTCTCGGCATCTGCTACGGCATGCAGACCATGGCGGCCGAACTGGGTGGCAAGGTCGAGGCGTCGACGCATCGCGAGTTCGGCTACGCCGAGATCGAGCCCGGCGACTCCGGGTTGCTCGGCGGACTCAGCGACACCGAGAGCGGGCCGCCGCTCCTGAAGGTCTGGATGAGCCACGGCGACCGCGTGGAGTCCCTGCCGCCCGGCTTCGAGGCGGCTGCGAGCAGCGGTAACTCGCCGCTCGCAGCGATGGAAGACCGCGAGCGGCGGTTCTACGGCGTGCAGTTCCACCCGGAAGTCACGCACACGCTGCAGGGCCAGGCGATCATGGAGCGCTTCGTCCACGATATTTGCGGTTGCCCGAGCGACTGGACGCCAGGGAACATCGTTGCCGACTCCATTGCGCGGGTGCGCGAGCAGGTCGGCAATGGCAAGGTGCTGCTGGGCCTGTCCGGCGGCGTCGATTCCTCGGTGGTTGCGGCACTGTTGCACGAAGCCATCGGCGACCAGCTGACCTGCGTGTTCGTCGATCATGGCCTGCTGCGCCACAATGAAGGCGACCAGGTGATGGATACGTTCGCCGACCACCTTGGCGTGCGGGTAATACGCGTCAATGCTGCCGACCGGTTTTTTGAAGCTCTCGAAGGTGTGGACGATCCGGAGCAAAAGCGCAAGATCATCGGCGGCGAGTTCATCGAGGTGTTCGACGAGGAAGCGCACAAGCTCGAAAGTATCGAATGGCTCGCCCAGGGCACGATCTACCCGGACGTGATCGAATCGGCGGGTGCGTCCACGGGCAAGGCGCACGTCATCAAGTCGCATCACAATGTCGGCGGGCTGCCGGAAGACATGCGCATGTCGCTGGTCGAACCGCTGCGTGAACTATTCAAGGACGAGGTGCGCAAGATCGGCCTCGAACTCGGCTTGCCGCACGAGATGGTATACAGGCACCCGTTCCCGGGACCGGGCCTCGGCGTGCGCATACTCGGCGAAGTCCGACGCGAATTCGTCGAGAAGCTGCAGCTCGCGGACGACATCTTTATCGACGAACTGCACAAGAACGATCTTTATGACCAGGTCAGCCAGGCGTTCGCGGTGTTCCTGCCCGTCAAGTCCGTGGGAGTGATGGGCGACGGCCGTCGTTACGACTACGTCATCGCGCTACGCGCGGTGGAGACAATCGATTTCATGACGGCACGCTGGGCGCGCCTGCCGTACGAATTCCTCGAGCACGTGAGCCTGCGCATCATCAACGAGGTGGAAGGCATTTCCCGCGTAACCTACGACATCTCCGGCAAGCCGCCGGCGACGATCGAGTGGGAGTAGATGTCAGCCTGGTCGGAGTCCGATCTCGGCCACATGCGCTCGGCGCTTGCCGAGGCGGTAATCGCGGCGGAGGAGGGTGAGGTACCGGTCGGTGCCGTCGTCGCTGCCCGTGGTGACGTCATCGCGCGCGGCCATAACCGCAGCGAGACCGATAACGACCCGAGCGCCCACGCCGAGATCGTGGCCTTACGCGAAGCGGCGCGGCAAGCCGGCAACTACCGGCTCACCGGTGCGACGTTGTATGTGACACTGGAGCCCTGCGCCATGTGCATGGGCGCGCTGGTGCAGGCGCGCATCGAGCGCCTCGTGTTTGGCGCCTATGATCCGAAAGCCGGGGCGGCGGGCAGCGCGATCGACCTGTCAGACAGCCCGTCCTTCAACCACCGCTTCGAGATCAACGGCGGCGTGCTGGCGGACGAATGTGGGGCGGTCCTGAAGTCGTTTTTCGAGTCCCGGCGCAAACCGTAGGAGCGCGCCTCGGCGCGCGATCATCTTCCGGCAGGAACGCTTCTCGAAGCGCGACCGGGATCAGGTCTCGGTGATTTCGGTTTCAGGCTCTTCCTCGACGATGTCCGGCATCTCGTCGATGCCCTGTTCTTCGCGGGGTTCGACGTCTTGCTGCTCTTCGTTCGCCGTTAGCCACTTCAGGATGTTGTAGTAGCTGCGGATGTTGTTCACGTACAGCACCGGCTCCCAGCCGCGTGCATAACCGTAGGGAACTTTCGTATACCACTTGCGTTGCGACAGCAGCGGCAGAGCTTTGGAAATGTCGACCCATGTGTCCGGGTCGCCGCTCTGCCATTCGACGATCATGCGCGCGTCTTTCAGGTGATTGAAGCCCACGTTGTAGGCGGCCAGGGCCATCCAGGTGCGGTCTGGTTCGTCGACTGTGTCAGCGACGCGTTCGGTTTGTCGCACATAGTACTGGGCACCCCCGAAGATACTGTTCTCCGGGTCCACGCGGTCGTCGATTCCGAGGTAGGCAGCCGTATCTTCGGTGAGCATCATGATGCCGCGAACGCCGGTCGGTGAGACGGCGCCGGAGCGCCAGTGAGATTCCTGGTAGCCGATGGCGGCGAGCAGTCGCCAGTCGACGCCCCACTTGGCTCCGGCTTGCTCGAACATGTCCCGGTAGCGCGGCAGTCGGCTCTCGTAGTGCCGGATAAAATTACGCGTGCCGACGTAGTCGAACTTCTTCGTGTGCCCGTAGTAACGGTCGTGCACGCGCGCGAGATAACCCTCGCGATCCGCGTCGACCAGGAAGTTATCCGCACGAGCGAGCAGGCTGTCGCCGGCATCCTTCGGGAATGCCCACGCAATCGGGTCACCGAGTTCCAGATCGAGGGCGACCCGCAGGTCCGGGTGGAAATGCCGCTGGACGTTGAACTCCGTGCTGTCCGCGATCGTGAAATCGACCTCTTCGTTGGCGACCTTTGCGAGCAGATCCGTGACCTCGGCATCGGCGTTCTCCGTCCAGTCGAGCTCGGAATGAGCCGTCGACAAGGCCTGTAGCATGTCGGCGTGACTGCTGCCCGCCATGACTTCGATCGGGCGTCCGATGACGTCCTCGATGTTTCTCGGCTTGCCCGTGCCCAGCTTGTAGATGAGATGCATATCGACCATCTGGTACGGGTAACCAAAGTGCAGGTATTCACGCCGCGACTCGGTGATCGACAGGCCCGCGGCAGCCATGTGGGCTTTGCCGGACATGATGAACGGAACGATCTCCGAGATGCTGTCGACGGTCTTTATGATGAGCTTGACGCCGAGTTCGTCGGCGAATTTCCGCACCAGGTCGAATTCGGGGCCGGACGGTCCGTCCGGGCCGTCGACGTAGCTGACGGGACTGTCGCGCGTGACGACGCGTAACTCACCGAGTTCGAGCACCTGGTCCAGGAGAGGTGGTGGCGACGAACAGGTGCCGATCAGTGCTGCCAGAGTTATGTAGAGCAACAGGCGCAAGAGCTGTCTCCGTGTTGCATCCCTTGTTGTTTAGACCGAACGGACAGGCATCGGATCCCCCCTTTATGCCCGGATTCGGTCTGGCGCTGTGAGCTTAGTTTAACGTTTTTGTCGTAGTCCATGCTGTTAAAGTTTGCGTCACCTGCGTACAATTTCGTCGCCGCAGCGCAGCATCGGAGAGGTGCCAGAGTGGTCGAATGGGCCTGACTCGAAATCAGGTGTACGGTTCTCCCGTACCGTGGGTTCGAATCCCACCCTCTCCGCCAAAATATGAAACGCCCCTTCCGGGGCGTTTTGTATTTTTGCCGAGTGGGTTGAGGACTTCGAACCCTGTTCGACAAACGCAGCCGCGTAGCGGCATGTTTGCAGGGAGCTCGCGAAGCGAGCGAGCTGAATCCCACCCTCTCCGCCAGAAAAATAAAA
>JAACFJ010000104.1 GCA_009937505.1 Gammaproteobacteria bacterium | reverse complement strand
CCGTTTGCAAAAAAACGGCGTTCGGAGGACACTCCGGACGCCGTTTTTGTTAGCGGCAGCCGTCTAATCAGCGGAGTCATTGCATGCTCGAAATACTCGCCGAGTCACCTGCAATCTTTATCGCCGTCGCGTTCGCTTTTGCACTCCTGATCGGTAGCTTCCTGAACGTCGTCATCTATCGACTGCCCATCATGATGGAACGCGAGTGGCGCACGCAGTGCGCCGAACTCGCGGATACCCCTGCGCCGGACATCCCCGAAGGCCGCTTCAATCTCGTGGTGCCGCGCTCGCGCTGTCCGTCCTGCGGCGCCCAGATCACGGCCTGGCAAAACGTCCCGGTACTCAGCTACCTGATGCTCGGCGGCCGTTGCGCGGCCTGCAAGGCAGCGATCTCGGCGCGCTATCCGGCCGTCGAATTCGTGACCGCATTGCTCGTCGCTGCCGTGGCGTGGCGCTTCGGCGCAAGCTGGCAGGGCCTCATGGCGATCGTGCTGACCCTGGTTCTCGTGCCTATCACGATGATCGACTTCGACCGGTGCCTGATCCCGGATTCCATCGTCCTGCCGCTCATGTGGATCGGGCTCGGCATGAGCCTCTGGCATCCGCTGCCCGGCGCCGGCGTGCTGTTCATCGCGCCCGCGGACGCGATCATCGGCGCCATCGCGGGATACCTCAGCCTTTGGTCTTTCTACTGGCTGTTCAAGCTCGCCACCGGCAAGGAGGGCATGGGCTACGGTGACTTCAAGCTGCTCGCCGCGCTCGGCGCCTGGCTCGGCTACCAGTATCTGTTCACGATCATCATCATGTCCGCGGTGGTCGGCGCCACCCTCGGCATTATCCTGATCGTATTCCGCGGCCGGGACCACCAGGTGCCGATGCCGTTCGGCCCGTTCCTGGCAGGCGCGGGCTGGCTCACGATGCTCTGGGGCGACGCCATCAAGGGCTTTTTCAACCTGCCATTCTAGGTGAGCAATCGTCGCGACAATCCACTGCGGATAGGCCTGACGGGCGGTATCGCCAGTGGCAAATCCACCGTTGCCGGCATGTTCGCCGATCTCGGCGTGCCCGTGATCGACACGGACGTGATTGCCCGCGAAGTAGTCAGCCCCGGCCAGCCCGCTCTGGCAGAGATCCGCGAGGCATTCGGGGCCGGCGTGATCGCCGCCGACGGCACGCTCGACCGCGCAGCCATGCGCAGCATGGTATTCGGTGACGCCGGGGCGCGCCGCAAACTCGAGGCCATCCTGCACCCGAAAATCGGCAAGGCAACCCGGGCCCAGGCCGAAGCTGCCGGCGGCGCCTACCAGGTCATCGTCGTACCACTACTGGTCGAATCCTCGCTGCGGGGGTTTGTCGATCGCGTGCTCGTGGTGGATTGCGACGAGCGTACCCAGGTGGCGCGGCTGCTCGAGAGGGACGCGGAATCCGAGGAGCAGGCGCGGCGGATTCTCGCCGCCCAGTCGACCCGGGCCGAGCGGCTCGCGATCGCCGATGACGTTGTCTCGAACGACGGCAGCCTCGACGACACCGGCGAGCAGGTTCGCGCCTTGCATCGGACCTACCTCATCGAGGCCGCCGCGCGCGAAGACTGACGTTGTCGCCGATTGGCGTCATTTGCCAGCCAGCGGGGTGTCCTTCAGAATATGGCAATGGCGAAACCCGCGGGAAACGTTACTCCCCACACTGCGTCCGGGCAGGGCTTCTACGAGCTACCGCTCAGCGAACGCATGCGCACGTTCCTGCGCCTCGAATTCCTGTACCAGCAGATGCTGTACAACTCCGAGGCCGATTCGCGCTGGGCGACGCGCGCCACGATCAGCACGCTGCTGGAGATCCTCGCGATCCTGTTGCGCGGCGACGTCCGCGGCGAGGTCCACAAGGAGCTGGATCATCAAATCAACGCGCTACAGCGGTTTCAGAGCCAGCCGGGCGTCGACAGCAAGCGCCTCGACACCCTGATTCGAAATCTTGTCGACAGCCGTGGCGAGGTGTCGGCAATCGGCACGCAGTACTTGCAGCCACTCAAGGAAAGTGAGTTTCTTCGCGCCATCCAGCATCGCAACTCGATCCCCGGCGGCACCTGCGAATTCGACCTTCCGGAATACAACCACTGGTTGCGGCAATCCTACGCGCGGCGCGAGCAGGACCTGGAGCGCTGGATCGGCGCGATCCGGCCGCTGTGTGATGCCGTTGTCGAAGTGCTGTGGCTGATACGAGAGAGCGCCGAGCCACTGGACAAGACCGCGATCAACGGCATGTACCAACACAGCATGAGAAAAGATGCTCAATGCCGGCTGCTGCGCGTCATTCTCGGCAACAACAAAGACCTGTATCCCGAAATCAGCGGCAGCCAGCATCGCTTCACCGTGCGCTTTCTCGAATGGTCGACGATCGAGAGCCGGGCCGTACAGACCGGCCACGACGTCTCGTTTCAGCTCGCCATCTGCTGAAGCGCCTCGATTACGGGCACGTCCGCGGGCAGCAGGTTGTGCTCGGCGAGCAACTGCGTCTCCACCCACCTGAGCTGCTGACCTTCGATCCCCCTTGGCTCGTTGACCCACGAGAGAACCAGGAAGAAATCGATGGCAACCGATCGGTCCGCGTAGTCATGCTCGATGTGCATGAAGCGTTTGATCGCGCCAAGCTCGATACCGAGTTCCTCTGAGAGCTCTCGCTCGAGCGCCTGCTCGGGGCTCTCGCCGTCGCCGATCTTGCCCCCCGGGAATTCCCACATCCCCTGGAACGGGCCGCCACCGACACGCTCGGCGATCAGCACCCGACCATTGGAATCATGCAAGATGCCCGCTGCGACCCGGAAGCGTGGCATCAGAGATCAGCTGAGTTGCCCGTGGCAGCGCTTGAATTTCTTGCCGGAGCCGCAGGGGCAAGGCTCGTTCCGGCCCACTTTGCGGCCGTCCCTGACGAACGTCTCGACCGCGGCGGGACTCTCGCCGCCCTGCGGGGGCATGCCCGGACGCGCAGCCTGTCCTTGCTGCGCTGCCGCCTGCCCGGGTGGCGCCGGCGCCTGCGCGCCGAGCGCCGAGGCCTGCGCGTGCTGAAATTTCAGTTTCTGCTGCTCCTCGCGCTGGCGCTGCATTTCGGCCAGGTCGTCCTCGCCCTGGATGCGGATGCGGGTCAGGATGCTGATCGTGTCGTGCTTGACCTGGTCCAGCATCACACCGAACATCTCGAACGCTTCGCGCTTGTATTCCTGCTTCGGGTTCTTCTGCGCATAGGAACGCAGGCCGATGCCCTGGCGCAGATGATCCATTGCCGCGAGGTGCTCTTTCCAGTGATAGTCGAGCTGCCGCAGCATCACCTGCTTCTCGACGTTGCGCATGAGTTCGCTGCCGATCGTCTGCTCTCGCTCCGCATAGGCCTTAGCGGCCTGATCGATGCAGTACTCTTGTATGCCGTCGTCGTTGATCGATTTGTCTTCGGCGACCAGCTTCGCAATATCGAGTTGCAGGCCGAAGTCGGCCTCGAGCGCCTTCGATAGTCCTTCAGTGTCCCACTGCTCCTCGAGGCTGCCCGCCGGAATGTGCACCGCGACGGCGTCGGCAATGACTTCCTCGCGGATAGCAGCGACCGAGTCCTCGATTTCGTCGGCAGCCATGAGTTCCGAGCGCTGGTGGTACACCACCTTGCGCTGGTCGTTCGCAACATCGTCGTACTCGAGCAGATTCTTGCGGATGTCGAAGTTGTGGGCTTCCACTTTGCGCTGCGCGCGCTCGATCTGGCGCGACAGAAGCTTGCTCTCGATCGCCTCTCCCTCGCGCATGCCGGCGCGTGCCAGCAGGCCCTTGGTGCGCTCCGGGTCGCCGAAGATGCGCATCAGCGTGTCTTCCATCGACAGGTAAAAGCGACTGGAACCCGGGTCACCCTGGCGCCCGGAACGGCCGCGAAGCTGGTTGTCGATGCGGCGTGACTCATGGCGTTCCGTGCCGACGATATGCAGACCGCCAGCATCCAGGACCGCATTGTGTCGCTTCTGCCAGTCGGCGCGCACGGCCTCGGTATCGGCACCCTCGTCCAGGGCCGCAATCTCCGCGTCGAGGTTGCCGCCCAGCACGATGTCGGTGCCTCGACCAGCCATGTTGGTGGCGATCGTGATCATGCCCGGGCGCCCGGCGTGCTGCACGATGTGTGCCTCGCGCTCGTGCTGTTTCGCGTTCAGAACCTCGTGCTTGATCTTGCGCGTCTTGAGGATCGACGACAGGTGTTCGGATGTCTCGATCGACGTCGTGCCGACGAGCACCGGCTGGCCGCGTTCCCGGCAGTCGGTGATGTCTTCGATGATCGCCTCGAACTTGTCGCTCTCCGTGAGATATACGAGGTCGGGTGCATCGTCTCGGATCATTGCCTGGTGCGTCGGGATGACCACGACCTCGAGCCCGTAGATCTGCTGGAACTCGAAAGCCTCTGTGTCCGCCGTACCCGTCATGCCCGACAGGTTGTTGTACAGGCGGAAATAGTTCTGGAACGTGATCGATGCAATCGTCTGGTTCTCATGCTTGATCGCGACCCCTTCCTTGGCCTCGATCGCCTGGTGCAGGCCGTCGGACCAGCGCCGTCCTGCCATCGTGCGGCCGGTGAACTCGTCCACGATCACGATCTCGCCGTCCTTGAGGATGTACTCGACGTCGCGCTGGTAGATCACATGCGCCCTCAGGGCCGCGTTCAGGTGGTGGAGCAGGCGAATGTTCCCCGCGTCGTACAGGCTTTCGCCTTCCTTGAGCAGCCCGGCCTGCGCCATGAGGCCTTCGACTTTGTCCTGGCCGTCTTCGGTCATGTGGGCCTGCTTCGCCTTGAGGTCGGTGGTGTAATCGCCTCGCGGTGCGAGCCTGCACCTCGCTACCTTGTCGTCATCGTTGACGAGCACGACGTCGGACTTGCGCGAATTGCCGATGCCGATCGCTTCCTCGATCGTCATGACCTCGCCCTCATCCGACTTGACCGGCTTGCCTTTCTCGTCGACGAGCATGACCTTGCGCGCGACGATGTCGTAATTGGTGTCCTCTTCGGGCTCGATGTGCTCCTTCAGTTTCGGGATGAGCTTGTTGATCTCGCCATAGAGATCCGTGCTCGCCTCCGCCGGCCCCGAGATGATGAGCGGCGTGCGGGCTTCGTCGATCAGGATCGAATCGACTTCGTCGACGATCGCGAAATTAAGGTCCCGTTGCACCTTGTCCGTCAGCGAAAACGCCAGGTTATCGCGGAGGTAGTCGAAGCCCAGTTCGTTGTTGGTCGCGTAGGTAACGTCGCAGGCGTAGGCCGCCTGCTTTTCCTCGTGCGTCTGTCCGGACTTGGCAACGCCCACGGTCAGGCCGACGAATTCGTAAGCGGGCCGCATCCAGTCGGCGTCGCGCTGCGCGAGATACTCGTTGACCGTTACGACATGCACGCCCTTGTCGCTCAGCGCGTTGAGGTAGACGGGCAGCGTTGCCACCAGTGTCTTGCCTTCACCGGTTCGCATTTCCGCGATATTGCCGTCATGCAAGACCATGCCGCCGATCAGCTGTACGTCGAAGGGCCGCATGCCGAGCGTACGCTTCGCTGCCTCACGCATCACCGCGAATGCCTCGGGCAACAATTGCTCCAGCGTTTCGCCGTCCGCCACCCGGCGCTTGAATTCCCCGGTCCTGGCGCGGAGGCCCGCATCGTCGAGCGCCTGGACGCTCTCTTCCAATGCGTTGATCTTTTTGACGGTCTTGCCGTACTGCCGCAACAGCCGCTGATTACGGCTGCCGAAGACACGGGTCAAAATATTGGCCAATTGGTACTCCTGCAGGAACTTCGTATGACGGGCTCATGTGCCCGGGTTTCCGGGCCGGCGCTGGGGAAGGCCGGTATTCTAAGCGCTTGGGACGCTATTTAGAACGGCAATCTGAGGATTAATTCCCCAATTACAAGGTGATGCGAAGTGAAAGGCTGCGCGAGACCGCGCTTAGTTGGAAGCGGTACGGATGAAATTGACCGGATTTACGCGGCGGCCGTCACGCAATACCTCGAAATGCAGGTTGGGGCCCGTGGCGCGGCCCGTATCGCCCATCAACGCCACGACCTGGCCTTTCTTGACTTCCTCGCCGATGGCAACGAGATTCTCGGAATTGTGCGCGTAACGCGTCGAGTAGCCATTGCCGTGATTGATCTCGACCATGAGCCCGTAGCCGTAGCGCTTCGAGGACCAGGTGACCACGCCGTCCGCGACGGCAACCACGTTAGCGCCCGACTTGCCGGCGAAATCGATACCGGTGTGATTTGCGGGTTTGCCCGTGAATGGGTCCGTGCGCTTGCCGAAGTAGGATGATATCCATCCCGAACTGACCGGCCGGCCCTGCGGGTAGACCCGTTGTTTGAGATTCTGATTGGCGATGACGCTTTCGAGGACACCGAGCTGGGCTTCGCGATCGTCCAGCTGCAGATCCAGGTTCTGCATGGCCTCAACCACTTCGGGAACGGCGATATTGGAGCCCGTTGCCACCGGCTCCTCCGGTCCGCCAAGCGCCGGCGGCGCCTCGAAATCGAATTCACCGTCTTCGAGGTTCGCCATGTCCGTCAGCCGACGTCCCAGCGCGTCCAGACGGATCATGCGCGCATTCATCTGTGCGATGCGGATTGCCATCGCGTCGAGAGTATCTTCGTTTTCCTGGCGAATCGTGTCGATGTGTTCGCGCGCCTGTTGCAACTCTGCGGTCAGGCCGACGAGCTCCGTGGAACTGACGCCCGATCCAGTCTGCGCCGCGTACCAGTGACCGCCGGCAAACCCGATCGCACTGACGAAACCCGCAGTCAACAGAACGGCTGCCGCCGCCCGCGGACCGGACAGGCTCAATTGTCGGGGCTTGCCCAGCCCCTTGCCGAAAATCACAACATTCATCGAGTACGCCTCGGATGCGCTCGGAACAACTTATTTTTGTTATTGCCGCAAGCCGCGTCGATACTGGCTTCTGGCCACTCAAGTTGCCCGCCATTTTGTTTTGACTTGCAGTCAATCATCGCTTCGGTAGCCCCGCTGTCCTAGGATCGAATCCCGTAGACCGGTGGTTTTGCGCCCCCGCTTTTCAACGGGTTTGCCGTTATCGTCGTGAAACTATGCATAATGTCTGTTTTTATTACAAGAATCAGGGCTTATAAGGGTGATTCCGGTCACTCGCACCGCCCGGAAAATGAGACCTGGATCACACTTATATGGCGGCCAAGAGCCTCGAAAATCTGTTAAATCCGAGTAAAGACGGGGATTTGGCAAACATCGTCCGGCGCGCGCGGGACATGGGAGAACTCGCCTCCGCGCTGGTCCAGGCGCTGCCTCCTGAGGAGGGCGCATCCATCCTCGCCGCCAACGTGCGGGACGACGGCGAACTCGTCATCCTGTGCCGCTCGTCGGCCTGGGCTTCGCGACTGCGCTTCGCCGCGGATGCGCTGCTGGCGGCCGCACGGGCGCATGGTGCCGAAGCCTCTAGCTGCAGCGTTCGCGTGGCGCACCCGGACTGACGACAAATCTAACGGCAGTAATATTTGATCACCGTCGAACTCGGCTCGGCCACGACGTAGGCGTCGATGCAATGGCCGGGCGATTTGTCAGCGCCGGAATAGACGTACATGTATACCGGGATTCCTGCTTCCCAGTAGTCTACGGTCTTGGGCCTCGCCTCGTAGATGGCGTCGGGAGGACCGAGGGCACCCAGCAGTTGTTCACGGGTCCTGCCGACCCACGGATTATCGGAAGACCACGGATTATCGGAAGATCTGAGGTTTACCGAATAGTTGTACGTGGAGTAACGCGCTGCGGCCGGGACGGCGTCGATATCACCGAATATCAATGTCTCGAGGGCACAACCGTGAAACGGCAGAAGCAGCGACATACACAGTAATGCCATACCTCGCATTTTCGACCTGCTCAAGGTGGCTCCACCAAGAACAAGATCCGTTTCACTGGCCACCTTCAGCGACAACGACCGGATAGCTTGTATATGGGGGCTCGCAGGCCGCTAGCAAATGCGGACAATCCGCAAGCCACTCAGGCGCAGGATGGTGTGGTGCAGGAGACCGGGGCCGAAGCCTATAGCTGCAGCGTTCGCGTGGCGCATCCGGACTGACGATAAATCTAGCGGCAGTAGTACTTGATCACCGTCGAGGTCCACTCGTCGATCACATAAGCATCGACGCAGTGCCCGGACGACGCAAAACTGTCGGTGTATATGTAGGTGGAAGCCGGTATCCCGGCGTCGTAATCCGCGAATTGGTGCCTTGCTTCGTAGATGCCGTCCGGGGGGCCAAGGGTATCCAGCAGCTCGTCGCGGGTCCTGCCCACCCAGGGGTTATCGAATGCCTTGAAGTATGCCGAGTAGTCGAATGCCGTCGGCTGCCGCAGGTCCTGCGGAACGTCCCCGCTTTCACCGACAACCCACTCCCCCACGGTGCAACTGCAGAGCAAGAAGAGTAGCGCACTGCAGAGGTATACGATCTTGCGCATGTGCTTCACAGCCCCTGGCCCGATCCCTGTTGTCAGGCACTCGTTGACCGCCGATGCTGGCGGCATTGCTCAGCAGACAACGTAGGGCAACAGGTGCCACGTGCAAATAAGGGTTTTCCGCGGGGTCGGTCAGGCGTAGGACGGCGTCGCGTAGGAAATCGGCGCCTTGCGGCCGTTCTCGAA
>JAACFJ010000103.1 GCA_009937505.1 Gammaproteobacteria bacterium | reverse complement strand
TGATTCTGCTCCGCGATTTCCTGTGCCCGCAGATGCTTCTTCACGGTCAGGGGATAGTAAGTACCGCCTTTCACAGTGGCATCGTTGGCAATGACCATGCATTCGGTGCCGTGCACCCTGCCGATCCCGCATATGATTCCGGCGGCAGGCACCTCGTCCTCATAAACCTGCCATGCCGCAAGCTGGCCGATTTCCAGGAACGGCGAACCCTCATCGAGGAGCATGCGTATGCGGTTCCGCGGCAGGAGCTTGCCACGCAATACGTGGCGCTCCCGGGATCGCTCGGTGCCGCCCTGTATTACCTGCGCACTCAGCTCCACCAGGTCCCGGGCAAGCGCCTGGTTCACCGCGAAGTTGGCGGCAAAGTCGTCGGAATTGCGATCGACCTTGGATTTAATCAGGGGCATTTGCTGTCCCGGGATCTGTCAACATTCTCTGGCTAAGTGCCAGTCGCTTCGAAAAGCTCGCGCCCTATGAGCATTCGGCGTATTTCGCTGGTGCCGGCGCCGATCTCGTAAAGCTTGGCATCGCGTAACAGGCGGCCCGCCGGATATTCATTGATATAGCCGTTGCCGCCGAGCGCCTGGATCGCCTGTCCGGCCATCCAGGTCGCTTTCTCTGCAGCGACGAGAATACATCCTGCGGCATCGAAACGGGTAGTCTGCTCGCGATCACACGCTGCCGCGACGGCATACACGTACGAACGACAGCTGTTCATCGTCGTGTACATGTCCGCGACCTTGCCCTGCATGAGCTGGAATTCACCGATCGGCCGTCCAAACTGCTTGCGATCGTGTACGTAGGGTATGACGAGGTCCATGCAGGCCCGCATGATGCCGAGGGAACCGCCGGCCAGCACGACACGCTCATAGTCGAGGCCGTTCATCAGTATCTTGGCGCCCTTGCCCTCTTCCGCCAGCCGATTGCTCACCGGGACTCGGCAGTCTTCCATCAGGACTTCGCTCGTATCCGAACCCCGCATGCCGAGCTTGTCGAGCTTCTGGGGCGTCGAGAAACCCGGCGTGCCGCGCTCGACGACAAAAGCGCTGAGGCCGCGACTACCCGCATCCGGGTCCGTCACCGCGTAGACGATCATGATGTCTGACCGGGGCGCATTCGTAATCCACATCTTGGAGCCGTTGAGGATGTACTCGTCGCCGTCTCGCGTTGCCGTCGTGCGCATGCTCATGACGTCGGAGCCGGCGCCGGTTTCGGTCATTGCCAGCGCGCCGAGATGCTCTCCCGAGACCAGCTTCGGCAGGAAACGCTGCCGTTGCTCATCGGTACCCCAGCGGCGCAACTGATTGACGCAGAGGTTCGAGTGCGCACCATACGACAGGCCCACGGACGCGGACGCGCGGCTGATCTCCTCCATCGCGACCACGTGCGCGAGGTAGCCGAGCGTCGAGCCGCCATACTCCTCTTCAACCGTGATACCGAGCAATCCCAGTTCACCGAGTTCCGGCCACAGATCACGCGGAAATTCGTTGCTTTCGTCGATCTCGGCCGCTCGCGGTGCTATCCGGTCGGCCGCAAACGCGGCAACGGATTCGCGCAGCAGATCGATGTCCTCGCCGAGGCCGAAGTCAAAATCGAACATCTGCATCACTCCATAATTAAATCAATCACTTGCACCACAGTTTGAGGCATTGGGCCGGGGAGCTGAATACCATGCTCGCGGTAGGCTGTTACAGGGCGTCAATAAAGCGGGAGAAGAGCTCATACTGTGACGTTATGCCGAGCTTGGCAAACAGGTTGCGCTTATGGACCATCACGGTGCCCGGCGCGATGCCGAGTTCGCGGGCGACCGACTTGGTGGAGTGGCCGCGCAACAGCAGTTGCGTAATCTGGCGTTCCCGATCGGTGAGCAGCCCTTCCCCGAAGTTTTCGAAGCATCGGGTGAGCCGCTGGTGCAGGCTGCCCCCCGGCTCCTGCGGGCGTGAGCTTGCGGAGCTGCGCTGCCATATGGCCCGCATGGCGGCATGGACGAGCGGTTCGACGAACTTGAGCCGCTCGAGCTCGGCTTTGGCGAAGCGGCGCGTTCTGCGGCCGACGACCAGCACCAGCGTGCTGTTTGCGGAAACATCGACGAGAAAATCCATCTCATCCCTGAGATGCGTGCGCTCGCAGTATTGCCGGTAGTATTCGCTCGAACGAAAACGATCGGGCGATTCATCCCGAAAACGGCACACACCGGGTTTCTCGTCACTGACAGCGAGCAGGTACAGCGGATCGAGCAGGTACGGACCCGCCACGTAACGATCGACATAGTGCCGGCGTCCTGCCGGATCCAGAGTGTGATGAAACACCTCCGGCGGCGCGCCGCGATGAAACGCGAGCAGGCAGGTGCCTTCGTGTTCGACGGCGACATCGATCGCGTCCGCCAGCGCGGCGGCGGCAGAATCGACATCGTTGCTCTGCACGAGCCGGGCCATTGCCGCCAGCCATTCGGTCGATTCGAACCTCGACTTCAATGCCCGGATCCTGCGTCAGGCCTGGTACAGCGTCGCCGCAGTGTCCACGGTGATATCGATCCGGCCGATCTTGCCTGTTTGCTCACTCATAGGGTCGTCGCATCAGAAAGAAGTAAGAAAGGATGCCGCGTTGCCGCCTATCGGGCCTTCACCGGCACGCGCAAGGCGCAAGTAGTCGTCGCCCTTCGGATAGTCTGCCGGCTGCGGATTGTGGACGCGCAACAGGCGGTTTCGATGGTACAACTTCAGCTGCGACCGGAACGGAATCACACGCGCGGGATCGTCACCGGTGACCTTGCGGTGCAGTTCGGGCAGCCGGTACCAGGGTACGTTCATATCCGCGTGATGTGCGTTGTGATAACCGAAGTTGAGCGTCAACCAGTTGAGCCTCGGATATTCGATCGAGACAGGATTGCTGAAGGTGTGCTGCTGCTCCCAGTCGCTGTCGCCTTTGTGGGGCGGCTCGACGTAATCGAACAACGTAGGGTTATGCGGGTAGTCGTGCTGCAGCATGTCCATGAAACGCAGCACGTGCATCATGACCAGGTAGGCGACCGCATACAGGATCGCCACCTTCGGAACGATGAGCAACAACGCGGCGAATATGCCGCCCCGGACCAGGATGACCATGACGTTGCGGCGCCTCTGGCTGCGGCGTTGCGGGATGATGAACGAGGTGAACACCATCACGAAGTGCATGACGAGGTCGTGCGCGGGAATGTAGAACCACTCGAGGCCCTGAACGAACCGCAGGATCAGCGGATGTTTCTCGAAGAACCTGTCATATTCGAACCAGACGACGTCGTCGTTGTCGACGTGGTGCCTGAAGTGCTTGTAACGCATATCCTCATAGGTGCCGTAGGACGCGCCGCAAAGCCAGCTCATCGCGCGGCCGAGGGCCGCGTTGTGTCGGCTGTGTTTGAACACGAGGTTGTGCCCGCACTCGTGGATCAGGTAGGCAGCGACAACCATCGCATGCGCGAGCAACAAGGTTGCCGCGGCATTCACACCCCAGGATTGGTGAAACAGACCGGCAAAACCGGCAAAGTAACCCGCGACGGCATAGAGCAGCGCGCCGCCGTTCATGAGCAAGCCTCTTGGTTCCTTCAACAGCGCAACGACCGCCTGCATGGACCCCTCGCAAGCACCGATTCAGTCTTTTCAGTTGTACACTTAGCCGTAGCGTATTGCTAGCATAGACAGGCAATTCGGCGCAGAGAGAAATTGTATGAAACTGGTCACCGCGATAGTAAAGCCATTTCGCCTCGACGACGTTCGCAACGCCCTGAGCGAAGTCGGCATCCAGGGAATGACGGTCAGCGAGGTCAAGGGATTCGGACGTCAGCGCGGCCACACCGAGCTGTATCGCGGCGCCGAGTACGTCGTCGATTTTCTGCCGAAGGCAAAGATCGAGGTCGCCGTTCCGGACGACCTGGTGGAGCGGACCGTGGAAGCCATCATCGACAGCGCCAAGACCGGCAAGGTCGGTGACGGCAAAATCTTCGTTACACCACTGGACCAGGTCTGGCGAATCCGTACCGGGGAGACGGGCGACGGCGCACTCTGAGCCGGGTGGCGCCAGAAACCCGCGGCCCGCAATAGCACGCGTCCCAGCATAAACCACAGAACCAGCGCCGCCTCATCATTGCGATTCGTTCCCAGGGCCAAGTAACCGATCGTCACTGTCCCCCGTCAGTCCCGGCTCGATTATGCCACGCCAGATCTCCAGCTTTTCGGCAAGCGTCACCGAAGCGTGCGCGGGACTCGTTGACGGCAACAGCACAAATTCGAGCCCGAATTCCGGCAGCGAGGATCGCACCCACCGCTGGAACATCTGCTGTGCCTTCCTGCCGTTGAAACACACAAGGCGAATGTGTTCGTGGCCGGCAAGGAATTGCACGAAATCGTTGGGCACCGCAGCCGTCATGTCGATATCAGCGTCGAGACTGCCGGGGCGCACGGAACTCGACAAGACATCCCAGACGGCAATACCACGCTCCTGCAGCGACCCGCAACGCGAGGCATAGTCGCCCGTAGCGCCGGCGATGACATGCATTATCTTCCAGAATGCGTTCTGCGGATGCGCATAATACTCCCGTGCCCGCAGCGACGCCTCGCTGGGCAGGCTGCCGAGAATCAGCACCCGCGCATCCTCTCGCGCTATCGGCGGGAATCCCTGCGACACCTCCACGTTTTCGCGACTGGTCTCTTGCTTGCTCATATTTGTCGTTGAATTACATGTTTTCTGCGGCGGCAGTTCCATTGTCGTCGCAGTATAAACGGGACGAGATGGAGGACCGCGGTATGGCAAAAGCGTGGATCAGTGCACTGGCTCTGCTCGTACTATCGGCGCAGGGCAATGCGAAGCCCGACTGCGACGCGCTTGCGTGCGAGGAGGCCAAGCAGGCGATCCGGGAGATCGAGGCGCGGATGCGCGCAGGCTACTCCCGCTCGCAGGGCGAGAAATACGAGACCAAACTGCGCAAGCTCAAGCGCAGACGCAGCAAGCTCTGCCGCTAGCCGGACTGGCGATCAGTAACCCCGCGCGGGATCCACGACGTTCAGCAATCGGTCCCCCGCAATGAATCTGCGGATATTCTCTCCAGTAAGCGCTGTCCGCCGCTCCCTGTTGTTGCCGTACCAGGCAATGTGCGGCGTAATGATGACGTTCGGCATGCGCCACAACGGATGATCCGGCGGCAGTGGCTCGGGATCCGTAACATCCAGGCCCGCACCAGCGACACGCCCGTCGGCGAGCGCGGCGACGAGATCATCCGTTACGACGCTTGCGCCGCGCGCAACGTTGACGAAGAAAACGCCCGGCTTGACGGCGTCGAAGAAGGCCCTGTCGAACAGGCCCCGGGTCTCCGCCGTCAGCGGCAGCGCGTTGATGACCACGTCCGCCTGTGCAGCCAGCTCGAACAGTTCGTCCGAGAGACCAACGTAGTCAACATAGTCCGGTCCCGACCTCGAGCTGTTGCGCGTCGCGATTACGCGCATGCCGAGCGCCGCGGCCCTTTTGGCTGCAGCCCTGCCGATGCCGCCGAGCCCGACAACCAGCACCGTCTTGCCGTCAACGGACAGCATGCCGATTTCGTCGCCGATCGATCGGTTCCAGTTGCCTTCAGGCATGGTCTTGGCCTGCTGCGTCAGTCCTCGAGTCAGGCTCAGCATCATGGCAACGGCATGCTCGCCGATGACGGGCGACGCCATCTTCTGCATGTTCGTCAGCAGAATCTTGCCGCTCGCGACGCCTTCGACCGTAAGACAGCGCTCCGCGCCCGCGCTGAAAATCTGGATCCACACCAGTGCGCCGGCCGCAGCGACGATATCCTCGCTGCAGTAGCCGATGATCGCGTCGGCATCACCAGCTTCTGCCCTGGCGACATCGACCGAGGGCGCCGGGACAAAAGCCACACCCGGAAATTCCTCCTGTAGCGCCGCGACGAGATCTCCTTCGTCCCGGACGATGAGCTTCTGTGGTGGTCTCCAGCCCTCGAGATCGCGGCTGGCAATGGAGTTCTCCCGCAGGCCGGCGTCCTCGATGAGACGATCGATCGAAACGTCGGCGCGGGCCGGCACGACGGCAGCCAATGCGGTCAGGCAAATGATCAGTGCTCGCAACACGGCTTGTTCCTGGCAGGTTCCCGGGTGCCCCCGAGAATACGGAACCTGGTGCCGTCAGGCCAGACTGCGGGGTCAGGCGGGGAAGAAGTCTATTGGCTTGGTGGTCGTGATCGGCTCGACGTCCCTGGACTGGAACCGGAACTGCTTGACGCGCAATACCAGCTTGCGCTCGAGTTCTGCATCGCCCAGTTCACTCGACACGACCTCGCAGAACGTCACCTCACCCGTCGGCGCGATCGTGAGGCGGAGGACCAGCTTGCCTTCGAGCGTCGGATCGGCGCGCAGCGCACGATTGTAGAGTGCGAAAATCGCGCCCTTGTTCTTGTCGAACACGAGTTCGATTTCCTCGCGCGAGCGCGACGCCTTACCGCTGGTACCGGTGCGGCGTGCGCCGCCGGCCGACTGCTGCTCGATCCCGGCAACGGGGCTTTCCACCTTCGTGGTCGTACGAGCGGCGATTCCGGTGCCGCCGGTATTACGGCTCATGGTCGCGGTATTGATGCCGCCCGAAGCGGCGCCCACCTTGGACGTTATCATCGAGCGCTCGTTTCGTTGCGACTGTCCCACGGTTGCCGTCAACTGCCGGTCGTCGACCGATTCCATCAGGTCCTTGTCGACAAGATCGGCAAGGTCCTCGGCGAACGGCATCAGCGCAGCCTGTGCCTTTTCACGCGCGACTTCCTCGCGAGTGGGCTCGGGCTCCGGCGGCGGTTCGGGCGTCGGTTCCGGCTCTGGCTCTGGCTCGGTCTCTGCGACCTGCTCGGGCTCGGGTTCCTCTTCGGGCTCGGGTTCCTCCGGCTCGGGTTCCGGCGGTGGCGGCGGCGGTAGCGGTTTTTCCTCGAGCATCAGTTGCGCGATGCGGGGCGGAATCTCGATGATCTCCGTCGGGTCCGGTTCCGGGACCGGGATGAACGGCCAGACGATACTGAGGACGAAAGCAATCAGGAACGTGACGCCGAGCAGGCGCTGGAAACGTTTTTCCTGGCCTCTGCCCGTTGTCCACGGCAGCTCATATTCTCTGTAAAACGGTAAATCCAAAGCCGTTTCTCCTAATACTCTCTCGCGCTTCCCTAGCGCCGCCCTTAACGTGCCGCCTGCAGCTTGTCGAGCTTGTCAGAGCTCTTCTGCAGGACGGCGAGCGAAATCTGTCCGTAATCCGATCGCGTGCAGGTCGCCATGACCTTCTTGAGGAGCCGGTACGGAATTTCCTTGTCACCCATGATCGTCACCTCACGACTGGCGATGTCTTCGTTCGCCTCGCGGCGCAAGACCCGGTCGTTCTGGGACAACAGCGCTTCGCGAAGCGCAGGAATGTCATTGCCCTTGATAGCCATGACGTCGTCGATCTTCGCGACGGGCGTTCCCTGTACGATGATGTCCTCTTCCCCTATGAGAATGACGACGGTTTCCCGGGCCTTCTCTTCGGCGATCGACTCCGGCAGCTGCAGGTCCTTCGCATTCGGCAGCGTTTCCACGTCCGACGAATTGACGAGCAGGAAGAACACCAGGATCGTGAAGATGTCCATCAGCGAGACGAGGTTGAGTGCCACGCTTTGCCTGTGGCGCTTGTGGTGCTTGTCCATCCGCTTGGCGCGGCCTGACTTGACCATTTCTATGCACCTCCCTCGCTGACCGGCGCGTCACCGATCGAAATGTCAGGGAACAGGTCGAAGCGCTTGACGGACTGCTCGTCCTCGTCGACTCGTTCCACGATTCTCACCCGGTCCATCACCTGGACGAGCGTGTCGTAATGAATATCCTGCTCCAGCAAAATCGATGCATCCGTCTTCGTCGGATATCGATTCTTGAGCTCGGACAGTTTGCTGCTCAGCGCTTCGTAGTCGTAACCATCGTCTGTATTCGGATAGACACCGATCAGACCCTGGTTACGGTCGCCGACTTCGATCTTGTCGACTCTGATGATGACTTCGAGCTGGAACACCTGTTCCTGCGGTTCGACGGGCTCGCTAGAGGAGCCTGGCAGATTCAGTTCGAGAACTGCCAAACGCGAAAACACCGCCGTAATCAGCAGAAACGGAACCAGGATCACCATCAGGTTCATGAATGCCGTGATGTTGAGCTCAGCCGTCTCTACGTTGCGACGGCCGCTCCTGCGGCTGCGAATCATGACTACGCTCCGGCGCCTTTAAGCTGCCTTTCGGTGACGGCGTTCAGAAACTTGACGCTGGCCATCTCGAGGCTGTCTACGAGCTGGTTGGTTTTCGTCTGCAGCAGCGCGTGCACCAGCAACAACGGGATAGCAGCCATCAGGCCGAATGCCGTCGTGTTCATCGCGACGGAAATACTGGCGGACAGCAGGTCGGCCTTGTCTGCCGGGTTCGCATTCGATACCGCCGTGAATGCCCGGATCAGCCCGATGATCGTGCCGAGCAGGCCGAGTAGCGTCGCGATGTTGGCGAGCGTCGCGAGATAATGCGTGCGCTTCTCGAGACGCGGCAATACCTCCATGAGGCTCTCTTCCATCGCCTTCTCGATATCGTCGCGACGGCGCGCTGATTTCACGCGGTAAAGGCCGTAGGTAAGTATCGAACCGATCGCCGCTTTCGACTTTCCTGTATGAGCGGCTGCTTCCTGGAAGTTGCCGGCCTTTTGCCCCTGATATTGTCAGATACATCCAGCGTTCGATGGCGATTGCGACGCCGAACGCGAATACGAACAGGATCGGGTACATGAATGCACCGCCGTCCTGGAAAAACCGCACAATTGTGCCCATTTGATTGCTCCTCTTCGATCAAATCGCGCGCCGGGGCGCACGCCTAGTCTTCGTCACCGTACAGCTCGCCGTAATAATCGACCTGCCGTGTAAATTCTTCCCGGTCCAGTGGCGCCAGCACTTCGTCGAGCAGGGTATTCACCGGGCGGCCCGTCAGTTCGCCCGGCTGCGCCTTCTTCCAGGGGACGATGTACAGCACCTTTGGCAGCTCCTGGCTGCCGGTAATCTCGGTGCGTCCCAGCGCCATCTCGTCCATCACGCCGCTGTAGGTTTCGCGCCGCGTGACGTCCTGTGCGACCATCGCGTCGTCTGCTGTCGCCGCCGGTTCCGCAGACGTATCTACCGCCGGTTCCAGCGCATCCATCTCGCTGAGTACGGCGGACGTATCCACGGCCGGCTCGAATTCGTCCTCGCTCTCCTGTGCCGGCGCTGCGAGAGCGGCAAGCGCCACAGCGAGCGTGGCCCCGGTAAGGAACAAATTACGGCGCTTGTCGCCCAAATGCCTCATTGCGTTATGTTCGCCGTGCGTTGCGACGCCGCCACGCGGCGCTGCAGGTCCGTTATCCACTTCTCGACCTGCTCATCGTCCCCGACAATTTCCTGGTAACGCTCGAAGTGGTGGAGCGCGGAATCCAGGCGCTGAAGGTAAAGCTCGTTGAGGACACCGAGGTTGTAGTGTGCCAAGGCATAGTCCGGACTCGCTGTGACCGCCTTCAAATATGCGGCCTCTGCCTCCAGAAATTTGCCGTTTCTGCGAAGCAGCAT
>JAACFJ010000102.1 GCA_009937505.1 Gammaproteobacteria bacterium | reverse complement strand
ATCGACGAGTTCCCGGTGTTGTTCGTTGCGGCGGCGGCTGCGGAGGGCAGCACCCGGTTCTCCGGTATCGGCGAACTGCGCGTCAAGGAAAGCGACCGCATTGCCGCCATGGCCGCCGGGCTCCGTGCGCTGGGTATCCACGTCGAGGAATCCGACGATGGTGCGCTCGTGCATGGCGGACAGTTTGCCGGGGGCGATGTAGAGAGTTTCGGCGATCATCGCATTGCCATGTCGCTCGCGGTGGCCGGCACGGTAGCCGATGGGCCCGTGACCGTGAGAGACGTCGCGGCGGTAGAGACGTCGTTTCCCGGGTTCGAGGCCTGCCTGAGCGGCATTGGCGCCGAAATCGTGTGCCTGCAGGACGATCCGGCATGACTAAGGCGACGCCCGTTATTGCCATCGACGGACCCAGCGGCTCGGGCAAGGGCACGATTGCCCGCCGGGTCGCCGTTGCCCTCGGCTGGCACCTGCTCGACAGTGGCGCGCTGTACCGGCTGCTGGCGCTCGCAGCGACGCGCCGGGGCATCGGCCTGGACGACGCGGACGCGCTGGCAGAGCTCGCTGCAAACCTCGACGTCAGCTTTGCAGCGAACGACGACGGCGAGGAACTCATATGGCTCGACGGCAAGCCTGTCCGTGGTGAGCTGCGCACGGAGGAGGCGGGCCGCGGTGCCTCGACCGTGGCGGCACTACAGCCGGTCAGGGAGGCGTTGCTGGCCCTGCAACGAGGCTTTCGGAAGCCCCCGGGACTGGTTGCCGACGGGCGCGATATGGGGACTCACGTGTTCCCCGACGCCGGCCTCAAGGTCTACCTTACCGCCAGCGCGGAAGAACGCGCGCGAAGGCGACATAAGCAGTTGAAAGACAAGGGTATCGATGTTAGCCTTGCCGCCCTTTCGCGGGACATAGAGGACCGTGACCGGCGGGATTCCGAGCGATCGGTCGCGCCGCTGAGGCCGGCGGAGGACGCCAGGATTCTGGATTCCTCGGGCCAGTCCATCGAAGCTGTGACAAACAGGGTGCTGGGCTGGGCCAGG
The DNA here is from genome assembly GCA_009937505.1 of Gammaproteobacteria bacterium. Classification (GTDB taxonomy): domain Bacteria; phylum Pseudomonadota; class Gammaproteobacteria; order Steroidobacterales; family Woeseiaceae; genus UBA1847. Next base: position 7,822 of record JAACFJ010000102.1, on the reverse strand, counting down.
GAACTGCTGGCTGAAAAACTCTAGATTTTTCCAGGAAAGGATTGGGTCGAATCGGACATGGAGTCCGGTTCTTTTTTGGTGTCCGTCAGCCGCAGGACGTGGTGTGACGATTTTTGGGTATGGGCCCATGCATATGCAGGGTCCTATGGTTAATTAAATGTCTGAAAGTTTTGCTGAGTTATTTGAAGAGAGTTTTGCGAGTCGACAGATAAAGCCCGGTTCGATTATCACCGGTACGGTTGTCGCAGTAAATGACGATGTCGTAATCGTCAGTGCCGGTCTCAAGTCTGAGGCCGTCATCCCCATCGAACAGTTTAAGAACGATATACGCGAAGGCGAAATCTCCGTCGGAGATGAGATCGAGGTCGCACTGGACGCTGTCGAGGACGGCTTCGGTGAGACGAGGCTGTCCCGCGAGAAAGCTATTCGCGCGCGTACCTGGACGGAACTCGAGAAAGCGTTCGAGAAAGGGGAGGTTGTCGAAGGCGTCATCAACGGGCGCGTCAAGGGCGGCTTCACCGTCGAGATAGACAACGTCCGCGCCTTCTTGCCCGGGTCCCTCGTGGACGTCCGGCCGGTGCGCGACCCTGCGTATCTCGAAGGTAAGAGTCTCGAGTTCAAAGTCATCAAGCTCGACCAGCGTCGTAACAACGTCGTCGTATCGCGGCGTGCTGTCGTGGAGCAGGAGTACTCTGAGGAACGCGAGCAATTGCTGGCCGAGTTGCAGGAAGGCAAGACCGTCAAGGGTATGGTCAAGAACCTGACGGACTACGGCGCGTTCGTAGACCTCGGCGGCATCGACGGTCTTCTGCACATCACCGATATGGCCTGGAAGCGCGTCAAGCATCCTTCCGAGGTCGTGAATGTCGGCGACGAGATCGATGTGAAGATCCTCAAGTTCGATCGTGAGCGCCAGCGTGTCTCGCTGGGCATGAAGCAGCTGGGCGACGATCCGTGGAAGGATCTTGCACGACGCTATCCGCCGCAGACCCGCCTGTTCGGGAAGGTCACGAACATCGCGGACTACGGTTGCTTCGTGGAGATCGAGGACGGCGTGGAAGGCCTCGTGCACGTATCCGAGATGGACTGGACGAACAAAAACGTCAATCCGTCACGCATTGTGCAGGTCGGCGAGGAAGTGGAAGTCATGGTCCTCGAGATCGACGAAGAGCGGCGCCGTATTTCGCTCGGCGTCAAACAGTGCCAGTCCAACCCCTGGGCCGAATTTTCTGCAACGTTCAATCGCGGCGACAAGGTCACCGGCCAGATCAAGTCGATCACCGACTTCGGCATATTCATTGGCCTGGACGGCGGCATCGACGGCCTGGTGCACCTATCGGATATTTCCTGGGATCTCCCCGGGGAGGAAGCCGTGCGCAACTACAGCAAGGGCCAGGAGATCGAGGCGGCTGTGCTCGCGATTGATGCGGAGCGGGAGCGTATTTCACTCGGCGTCAAGCAACTCGAGAAGGATCCGTTTTCGGCCTGGCTCGCGGAGCATCCGAAGAACACGATCGTCAAGGGCACGGTCACCGAGGTCGATGCGCGCGGCGCAATGGTCGATCTTGGCGATGGCGTGATTGGATCGCTGCGGGCATCCGAACTGGCGCGGGGTCGCGTCGAGGATGCGCGCATGGTGCTCAAGGTCGGCGAGGAGGTCGAAGCCAAGTTCACCAACGTCGATCGCAAGAACCGCTCGGTTGCCCTGTCAATCAAGGCGAAGGAGGTTTACGAGGAGGCCGAGGCGATCAAGGATTACAAGTCCGAGGCCGGTTCGGCGCCCGTCGGCACCACGCTGGGGGAGCTTCTCAAGGAAAAAATGTCCGGCGGAAACAAATAATACGTAAAAAAGGTAGCCCGGACCCTTCTGTCCGGGCTATATTTGTCAATACTATCGGTGGGTTACGCGCCCGGTCAGGACCGAACTGAGAAAATGACAAAATCTGAACTTATAGAAGCCATCGCCCGAAAGCAGAAACACCTCCCTGCCAAAGATGTAGAACTGGCGGTGAAGCACCTGTTGGACCTCATGAGCGATTCGCTGGCCAAGGGAGAGCGGATCGAGATCCGCGGCTTCGGCAGCTTCTCATTACATTTCCGGCCACCGCGCATTGGTCGCAATCCCAAGACCGGAGAAGCGGTAGCCCTGTCCGGCAAGTACGTCCCACATTTCAAGCCCGGCAAGGATCTTCGCGAGCGGGTCAACGCGAGCGGGCACTTCCCGATCAAGAACTGAACGCTCGATCACGGTGGCCGGGCAAACACCGGTTACCAAAATCGCGCTAAAGCAATACACTCTCATGCAACCAGAGCCATAACTGGCAGCTTTGGAGTGAGCGAATGTTGAAAAAGGCCGGCCTGGTCATCCTGCTGATCCTGATTTTCGGTGTCATGGTCGTGTTTTCATACCTGAACACCGGTGATGTCGAGGTCAACCTCGCTTTTGTAAGCATCACGACGTCCATCTCGATCGCATTCACAGTAACGCTTGTTGCGGGCTGGCTGCTGGGTGTGCTCAGCATGGGGCTGTACGCGTTGCGCCTGGTGCACGAACGACGCGCTTTGCGACGGGCACTGCGTATTTCGGAGTCAGAGGTGAGTTCGTTGCGTAACCTGCCGTTGTCCGATGCCGACTGAATCCACGTTTCTACTTGCCGGGCTGTTCCTGTTGCTCGCGGCAGCCGGTTGGGCGATGGGGCGCTTCGGAGAACGCGACGAGGAGCAGCCGCCGCCACCTCTGAACATTGATTATCTGAAAGGGCTCAATTTCCTGCTCAACGAGCAGACCGACCAGGCCCTGGAACATTTTCTCGAAATGGTGCGGGTCGATGACAAGACCATCGAAACCCATTTCGCGCTCGGCAGCCTGTTCCGGCGCCGCGGCGAAGTGGATCGAGCGATTCGTATTCACCAAAACATCATTGCGCGACCGGACCTGGCGGCCGAACAGAGAGACCAGGCGCTGTACTCGCTGGCCAAGGACTACCTGCATGCCGGGCTTCTGGATCGCGCGGAGAACCTGTTCTCGCGCTTGTCGCAGGGCTCCCGCTACCAGGTCCAGGCGCTCGAGTCGCTCTGCCGCATTTACGAGCAGGAAAAGGAATGGGAAAGGGCAGTCGACGCCGCCGAGAAGCTCGAGGTGCTGGGCGGCCGGTCGCTCGCATTGCAGATCGCGCATTACTACTGCGAACTTGCGGAAGCGGCCGCGCAACGCAATGACTATTCCGCCGCGCGCGCGTACGTCAAGAAAGCGCAGACCGGCCGTCCGAGAACAATGCGCGGCGCGCTGACCCGCGCGCACATCGCCCAGGAAACCCACGACAGCAAGACGGCTTTGCGCCTCTATCACCGCCTCATCGACGAGAACACCTACCTCATCGCCGAAGCGCTGCCGGAGATCGTTGCAATCTACACGCGTGAGGACGAGATTGCCGAACTCGAGCGCGCCCTGAAGTCACTTGTGCAAAAACACCCTGAGATGAGTTCACTGATCGCGTACACCGCAATCGTTAACGACATCGGCGGCATTCCAGTGATCGATGGCGTGGTCAGGGAGTACATGCTCAACGAGCCCACGCTGGCCGAATTCGTGGACCTCCAGCGGCTATCGGATCAGCCGCGCGACGAGGAAGAATCGGTGCTCGGGAAGATCCGCAAGGCCCTGAGCAAACTGGCAAATGCGTCACCGCGCTACCAGTGCCAGGAATGCGGGTTCTCCAGTCAGCGTCTCCTTTGGCAGTGTCCGAGCTGCCGCAACTGGGAGACCCAGCGACCGGCTTCGCGCGTACAGTTCGATACGATTCTGCAACACAGCATCACGAATTACTGAGCACCAGCGGCACATGCATATCCGGTGGAAGCCCAAAGTTTTGCGGGCTGTACCCTCGAAACCCTTTGCCTAAGCTCCGATACCGCGCCCCACTGGCGCGTTACACACCCAACTGGTAAGAGGAGCCTTCGAATGATCAAGTGGATATGCAAACTTCCCCTGTGCGCCATGCTGTTGCCTTTGCTGGCCCTGGCCGGGCCCGTCAACGTCAACACGGCAGATGCGGAAACCATTTCCGAGTCCCTGGAGGGCGTTGGGCTCAGCAAGGCCCGCGCGATCGTCGAGTATCGGCAAAAGCACGGGCCTTTCAAGACGCCGAACGATCTGTCACTCGTCAAGGGGATCGGTGAGCGGACGGTGGACCTGAACCGCGGAAATATACTGGTCGCGCCCACAGGGAAAAAGTAGCCGTTGCGGTACGGTAACCACACCGTGCCGGCCTTACCGGCACGGTGTGGTCAAGCCAAGCGCGATTTTTGCCAAAGAACCGGGGGCTATTATTGGCTATCATGCGCACCTTGCCAGCGGATGAGGGAGCATGACATTGAGCCAGAAGATTCGAGCGGCTGTATTTCCGGTCGCCGGGCGGGGAACGCGATTCCTGCCCGCCACCAAAGCCAGCCCCAAGGAAATGTTGCCTATCGTCGACAAGCCGCTGATCCAGTACGCGGTGGAGGAGGCCATTGATGCAGGGGCAACGAAGCTCGTCTTCGTGACCGGCAGTTCCAAACGCGCGATCGAGGATCATTTCGATAGCGATCCGGAACTCGAATCAGCGTTGCTGGAGGCCGGCAAGCACGACTTGTTGCAGACCATCAAGGGTATTGTTCCCGACGGCGTCGCCTGCATATACATCCGCCAGGGCGTGCCACTCGGCCTCGGCCACGCGGTCCTGTGTGCCCGGCCCGCGGTTGGCGACGAGCCGTTTTTCGTGCACCTCGCCGACGACCTGATCGCGGGCGACGTGCCCTGCCTGACACAGATGGCAAAAGAACACGATCGCCACGGTGGTGGTGTGATTGCCGTGGAACCAGTGCCGACGGAAGAGACCTCCAGCTACGGCATCGTGGCTGTCGACGAGGCGGATAAAGACCGTATCGTCCGTATCGTGGAAAAGCCGGCACCCGAAGACGCGCCATCCAATCTGGCGGTAGTCGGTCGCTACCTGTTACCGGGAGCGATCTTCGACAAGCTCGAGACGACCGGCCGCGGTGCGGGCGGGGAAATCCAGCTCACCGACGCGATTGCCGATCTGCTCGACGAGACTCCGATTTATGCCTACGCATTCAATGGTGAGCGTTTCGACTGCGGCAGCAAGCTCGGTTACCTGAAAGCAACGGTGGCGCATGGCCTCGAGCATGCTGATACGGGCGAGGCTTTCCGGAAATATCTCAGTGAAGTAATCGCGGATTAGTATGGGGCGCAAGCGGAAGTCATAACTCGTGGATGAGTCGAATGCGTAGACTATTGCTGCTGGTGTTGCCGTTATTTCTGAATGCTGCCAATGGCCAGCAGTCTTACCTGGTCGACTGGGACGTCGTGGGCCGCGAGGCTATTGACCACCTTGTCGAACTCGTCAAGATTCCCTCCGTCAATCCGCCAGGCAACGAAACCGAAGTGGCCGGGTACATCAAGGCCGTGCTGGCTGCCGAAGGCGTCGAGTCCGAACTCTATGCGCTGGACCCGGCGCGTGCGAACCTCGTCGCTCGGCACGAGGGGAACGGCAGCAAGCGCCCGATCCTTATCATGGGTCACACAGACGTTGTCGGCGTGCAGACCGAAAAATGGTATGCGGACCCGTTTTCGGGGATACGTGAGGACGGATATATCTACGGCCGCGGCACGCTGGACGACAAGGATAATGTCGCCGCTGGCATGATGGTGATGATCCTGCTGAAGCGGTTGGGCGTGCCGCTCGACCGGGATGTGATCTTTCTCGCGGAAGCGGGCGAAGAGGGCACGCCTGAGGTGGGCATCAACTTCATGGTTGAGAGGCACTGGGACGTAATCGAGGCTGAATACAGCATCGCAGAGGGCGGACAAGGCGTTATCCGCGACGGCCGCGTGCACACCTTCGGCATTGAAACCACCGAAAAGATGCCGCGGCGCGTTACGCTTGTAGCGCGCGGTACTCCCGGGCATGGCTCAATTCCCCGGTTGGACAACGCGGTAATGATCCTGGCCAATGCCGTTGCAAGGGCATCAGCCTGGCAGACGGAAATGCGGCTCAACGAAACAACGGAAACCTACTTTCGCCGGCTGGCTGCAATCGCGCCGCAGGAAGAGGCCGTGCTCTACGAAAACGTTACGAACCCGGAAATGACGCAGGCCGTTCAGCAACAGTTCCTGGAGACCTTCCCGTACCACTACTCGATCCTGCGAACGTCGGTCGTTCCTACCGTCATTGACGCTGGTTTTCGCCGCAACGTCATACCCTCCGAGGCCTCAGCTATCCTCGATATTCGCATGCTGCCGGACGAAGACGTCGACGGATTCTACGAGCAGCTGGCCGCGGTCATAGATGATCCGCGTGTCGAGATAGTCCCGGAACCTGTCTACCGGCCGGCGGCTCCGGCATCGGACATCGACAACGAGATGTTCCAGACACTGGAACGGGTCGCTGTTGAAATGTACCCGGAGGCGACGGTGCTGCCGATAATGAGCACAGGCGCGACCGATATGGCGCAGATGCGTGCCATGGGCGTGCAATCCTATGGGATCGGACCGGCGCGCACGATCGACGAGATCAACAGCGGCTTTGGCGCTCATGGTGACAACGAGCGTGTCGCCGAAGACGCCTTCGTGAGCATGGTCGAGTACCTGTGGCGAGTCATCCTCGAGATGGCCGCGAGCGAGTGACCGAGGAACGTTTGTGGAGCGATTCGGTCGATAGACTCACAAGACTTGCCGGATGTGCGCAACGCCCGGCGTTATCAATGCCTCCTGAATCTCGGGGAAAACGAATGAATAAAAATATTTCTCTTGCCGCCTTCTTGCTCGCTTTCACGGGCATCGCGATTGCCGACGAAGGCATGTGGACCATCGATAACTTCCCGTCCGACCGGGTGGAAGAAAAGTACGACGTGAGGATCGATGACGACTGGTTGCGATCCGCGCAGCTCGCCACGACGCGGCTCGAAAACGGCTGTACGGGCTCGTTTGCGTCCCCGGACGGGCTCGTGCTGACAAACAATCATTGCGTGTGGGGCTGCATCCGCAATCTCAGCAGTTCGGAACGCAATCTGTCCGACGAAGGATTCATGGCTTCCGCCCGAGAAGAGGAACTCCGCTGCCCCGGCCAGCAAATATCGGTGTTGACGGACCTTGACGACGTCACGGGCAAGATTGCGGCAGCGACGAAGGGGCTTGGTGACGCTGACGCGAATGATGCACGCAAAGCCGCGTTGACCGGTCTCGAAACCGAGTGCGAAAAAGCGGCCAATGGCGCGCTGAAGTGTGAAGCGGTATCCCTGTATAACGGCGGTCAATATTTCATCTACAAATACAAGCGCTACGATGACGTGCGGCTGGTCTTTGCGCCGGAAGTCGACATTGCGGCGTTCGGGGGAGATCCGGACAACTTCAATTTCCCGCGCTGGTGCCTGGACATGTCGTTCCTGCGTGCATACGAAGACGGCAAACCTGCTTCGACGCCGAATTATCTGCGCTGGCGGCAGAGCGGGCCCAAGCTAACGGAGCCCGTGTTCATATCCGGTCATCCTGGGTCTACAGACCGCCTGCTCACCATGACGCAGCTCAAGATGCAGCGCGACGTCGTGTTGCCGCTGTGGTTGTTGCGCTACTCAGAACTCCGCGGGCGCATGCTGGCCTGGCAGAACACGAGCGAGGAGGCCGCCAGGACCGTTCAACAGCGCATTGCGGGAATCGAGAACGCCATCAAGGTACGCAGGAATCAACTGAAGGCCTTGCACAACGACTCGATGGTGGCGATGAAAGAAAAGGAAGAGCGGCAGCTGCGCTCAGCCGTGGGCG
>JAACFJ010000101.1 GCA_009937505.1 Gammaproteobacteria bacterium | reverse complement strand
GTGAGCGCACCGGGATAACCACGCTGCTCGGTGAACTCGAAAGGGAAGGCATCTCGTTCCACGACCTGAATACCTCGCAGAGTTCGCTGGAGGAAATCTTCGTCGACCTGGTGAAGAGAGAGCGATGAATATCCGCGCCGTAAGTTCGATCTATCGATTCGAGATGGCGAGGATGCGCCGCACCGTCGTGCAAAGCATTGTTGCACCGGTGCTGTCGACGTCGCTGTATTTCGTGATCTTCGGTGCAGCGATAGGCTCGCGCATCACCGAGATCGACGGCGTGAGTTACGGCTCGTTCATCGTGCCGGGACTCATCATGCTCGCGATCCTGACGGAAAGCATTTCGAACTCGTCATTCGGTATCTACTTCCCGAAGTTCACGGGTACGATCTTCGAGATCCTGTCCGCGCCAGTATCGTTCGTCGAGGTCCTGCTCGGTTTTGTCGGTGCGGCCGCGACCAAGTCCGTTATCATCGGTGCGATCATCCTGGTAACGGCGAGTTTCTTCGTCGACATACACATCGCGCATCCGGTCGTAATGGCGCTGTTTCTCGTATTGACCTCGGTCGCCTTCAGCCTCTTCGGCTTCATCCTGGGCATCTGGGCCGATGGCTGGGAGAAGCTCACGATCGTGCCGATCCTCGTGATCATGCCGCTGACATTCCTCGGCGGCACGTTCTACTCGATCAGCATGCTGCCGCCGGTGTGGCAGACGATCAGCCTGTTCAACCCCGTGGTGTACCTGGTCAGCGGGTTCCGCTGGAGCTTCTACGAGAACGCGGACGTCCACGTGGGCCTTAGCCTCGGCATAACGATCTCCTTCCTCGTCGCGTGCCTGCTCGTCGTACGGTGGATATTCAAGACGGGCTACAAGCTGCGTACCTGAGGCCGGCTTCCTGCTCCTGGCTACATTGCGCATGGTTGTCGGAATCACGCGGTCCGGGCGTTTTTCGACCGAAGTAAAGCGCAGCGAAGCGACAAATTCGCCGGGAGCGAATTTGGACGCGCTTCCGCGCCCGAAGGGCCAGCGACAGGACGTCGCTGGTCAACCATGAGGGAGAGAAATGACCGGGCCGCCTCATTTGCGTCAGCGCTCCATGGACGTTGCTAATGCCTGTCCGGCTCCAGGATGCGGCGCAGGTCGTCGCGGCTGCTGCAGGTGCAGCTTACCGTCTTGCCCAGTTTTTCGACGCAAGACAGCGTCTGGTTGTCGGCGCAGTATGACGCCTGCTGATTCGTTCGCGGATCTCCAATCTCCGCAGGGTCATTCGCGCAAGCGGCGATAAGACCGGTGATGCCCAGCAACACCGGCAGCAGCGGTTCGCTTACCGCTCCTGCGCGCCGTGGCGCGATCCTACGGTTTCTCCTGCGTGTATTCGTCAATGACATCTTCGATTGCGGCGGCACACACCCGGCAAAAATAATCCGTTCGCGTGAACATCAGGCAGTTCTGCTCGGACCGGTAAAATCCCTCGGCTTCGTAATTCGCGCCTTCGAAAGCACCGATCGCATCCCTGTACTGTGATTTGCTGAAGAGTTCCTCGGTAAATTCCTTCGTGTAGCGGAACAGGGCGTTCATCTCCTCCTCGGATACGTTGGCGGCCCGCATCTCCGCACGCCTCTTCTGCACGGCGATCGAGTGCTCCTCGAATTCCGCTTTTGGCCACGGCGTCGGCAGCGGTGTATTCGGTACGACCAGGTGCTTCCACTTGAGTTCCGCCGGATCGAGCAGAGCCGTCACGTTGGGTTCGTAGGGCTCCACGATACTGGCCGGCGGCTCGTAGGCCACCGCACTCGTGTAGTACTCGTCGGCGAGACCCGCGAAATGGTGACCGAATTCGTGGACGAAGAGATAAGGTGCCCACTCGTTGTTGGCCGCCGCCGTGCTGAACAGGCCGTAGATACCGCCGCCGCCGTATACCTCCGTATTGGTGAGTATCTCGATGAAATCGTAGGGTGTGGAGGAGGCGATGCGACGCATGCTCTTGTTGTCGAAAGTCAGCACGTACCGCTCGGAGCGGAACGCGTCGTACGTCGTGCCGATCGGGGTGTCGCGGTAGGTGTTCGTCGACGGCCGGGATACGCCGGGCTCGGCCGACGCGGGCGCCAGCGCCCACACGTTGAAGTCGTCCTTGCGTTCCTTGAACGGGGAGGTTGCAAACAGCACGTCTGCGAGTTCCCTGGCTTTGGCAACAAACTCGTCGTGTTCCTCTTGCGTGTAGCCATCGCCGAGGATTAGCAGGTCCACTTTCGTGGCCGGGTCGCCATTGTCGAGTATAGCGATCACCCGGTCGGCATAGGCTGCAGACTCGCGATGCACCATGTAGTCGTTCGGGTCGATGGGCAGGCGCCAGATCTCCTCGAATTGATTCTGTGCGTTGCGTTTCTTCAGGACGAGTTCGAACTCGTCGGCCTGTGCCGGGAACCGCACGGACTCGTGGTAGGTGCGATTCATCTGCTTCGCTTCGCGCGTCGTTTCCCATTCACCGTAGATGCTGCTGAAACTCCTGGACCAGGCCACATCGCCATTCTCGGGATCGGTAATCTCGAACAGGTATTTACCTCTTAGCGTCTCATCGATCGGGTAATGCATGTTGCCGGTCCATGGCAGCGGCTCGAGCACAACCTGGTCGAGGCTGAACATCTCGATCTCGTGGTTTCCCGAGTGATAGAAGTCGACGCGCAGCGTAGCGGGCGCCTGCGCCAGCGCGGGGGCGGTCAGGAGTAAGGAAGCCAACAAGAGAAATGCGGTTCGTTCGATGCTCATTCCGGATCCTTACAGGGATTGCTGCTTCCTTTATAGCAAATACCGTTAACGTATACTGGCTCCGTGCACCGCTACGTAACAATGTTCGCCCTCATCGTTGCGGGCGAAATCGTCTTCGGTCTGCCGTTTCACACGGCGCGCTTTTTCCGGCCGACGCTGCTCCAGGTTTTCGGCTTCACCAATACCCAACTGGGAGACCTGTTCGCCATCTACGGCATAACGGCGATGATCTCGTATTTTCCCGGCGGCGCGCTCGCGGATCGCTTCCCGGCACGTTCCCTGCTTACGGCTTCACTGTTTGCGACGGGGGCGGGCGGGCTGTTCATGGCCACCATCCCGCCGGTGATGCCCACAGGCCTGCTTTACGGCTTCTGGGGTATTACGACGATCTTCCTGTTCTGGGGCGCATTGATCCGCGCGACCCGCGAGTGGGGTGGTGAATCGACCCAGGGTCTGGCGTTCGGCATCCTCGAAGGCGGACGAGGCCTCGTCGCGGTCCTGATCGCGAGTCTCGCGCTCGCGGTCTTCGCATCGATCATGCCCGAGAACGCGAATCTTGCGAGTGAAGAGGTCAGGCGCGACGGCATGCGCAGCATCATCCTGGTGTACACGGCGGCCGCGTTCGCGGCAGGCGTACTGACCTGGTTCACGGTACCGGTGCCGGACGCGGCGGGCTACAGGAGCAGGCACCCGCTACAGGGTATGGCCCGGGTTATGCGACGGCCGGTGATCTGGGCGCATGCCGCAGTCATCGTGTGCGCATACAGCGCTTACAAGGGGCTCGACAACTACTCGCTATATGCGGTCCAGGTGCTGGGCATGGACGAGGTGCGAGGCGCCGCGCTGTCGACCTACGGCGGCTGGATACGGCCGTTCGCGGCGGTCATAGCAGGGGTCGTGGCAGATCGCTTCAACGCCGCACGCTCCATCGGCGTGTCTTTTGCGGTGCTGATGGTTTCGTGGACGCTGCTCGGTCTGTCGTCAACGGATGCAGCGTCGCTGAATCTCGTTTACCTGAACCTGTTCGTAACCTTTTTCGCCGTGTTTGCGCTGCGCGGTATTTACTTCGCGCTGCTCGAGGAGAACCGGACACCACCGTACCTGACCGGCGCCGCCGTCGGCCTGGTATCGCTGATCGGGTACACGCCGGAGATCTTTTTCGCGCCGATAACCGGCCGGATTCTCGACGCCAATCCCGGCATCGTCGGCTTTCGCCATTACTTCCTGTTTCTCGCCGCCATCGCATTGCTCGGTATCTGCGTGGTGCTGGTGCTACTCAAACTGCGCCGCACGGGTGATCTCTGGCCCGAGCCGGACACGAAGTAACAGGGTGCCAGCGTGAAATAATCGTCCGCGGCATCGGGTCTGAATATAGTGATGCCGCCTTACGAGACGTTCAAACAACAAGTGCAGCGCAACATCGTTGCGCTCATCAGCGTCTTCATTGCCGTCAGCAGCCTCAGCTACAACACCTGGCGTAACGAGAAGTCCGAACACAACCGAAATCAGCGACAGGCCTCGTTCGAAGTGCTGTTGAAGCTGGGCGAACTGCGCGAACTCGTCTACCACCTCGAGTACGACAGGGCGGTTATCGAGCGCAGCGCGGAGCGTACGGGATGGGTGACCGTGTTCGTGGTTCGGGATCTTGCCAGTGTACTCGAGGACCCGGTGCCTGCCGCAGCCGAATCTCTGTACGGTGTATGGAACGATCGCTCCGCGGGGCTCGCTGCACGTAACGGGAAAGGCGAGCTCGTCGGAACGAGCAGGCATGCTATCGAAGCGGAAATCGACCATCTCCGTGATATCACGCTCGAAATGTTGCAGGGGCTCGAATAACACCCGTCTCGCTTGTTTCGCTGTCGCGCGAGGACCATAATCGTTCGCCACATTCCTGAAGGGGGAGATGTCATGAACAAAGGATTACTTGTGCTGTCTGCCGCACTTGCCGTTGCCGTCCTGCCGACCGCCCAGGCCGATACGGACAAGCTTGCCGCTGTGCTTGCCGCACAGCCCGACGACGCGAAGGCTCGCTACCAGTACCGGCATCCGCAGGAGACAATCGAATTCTTCGGCATCGAACCGGGCATGACCGTGCTCGAAGGCCTGCCGGGGCGCGGCTGGTACACAAAGGTCCTGCTGCCGTATCTCGGCAGCGATGGTCACCTGGTCGGCGCCAATTACCCGCTGGATCTCTGGCCCAATTTTTCGTTCGCCACCGAAGAGTTCATGGCCGAGATGTCGCAATGGCTCGAGAACTGGCCCGCCGGCGCCGAGGAGTGGCGCGGCGAGGACGGGGCGAGAATCGATGCCTTCTGGTTCGGCGCCATGCCCGACGAAATGGCGGGAACGGCCGATGTCGTATTCTTCGTCCGCATGTTGCACAACGTCTCGCGCTTCCAGTCGGAAGGCAAGGGCGACTATCTCGACATGGCGCTGAACGATGCCTACAAGGCATTGAAGCCGGGCGGTGTCCTCGGTGTTGTGCAGCATCATGCGCGCGACGACGTGTCCGACGAATGGGCGAACGGTTCGCACGGCTACATGAAGAAGCAGGTCATCACCGACAAGATCGTCGCGGCCGGCTTCGAGTTCGTGGCCGAAAGCGATATCAACGCCAATTCCAAGGACCAGCCGTCGGGCGATGACGTCGTATGGCGCTTGCCGCCTACCTACGCGACGAGTGGCGACGACGAGGCACTCAAGGCCAAGTACGCGGCGATTGGCGAGTCCAACCGCATGACGCTCAAGTTCAGGAAGCCGGAGTAAGCCTTAACCGAAGCGCCGCTCGTACTCCACATCGATCGGCGAGCGATGCGATGATCCCGCCGGCTAGTCGTGTCGGCCAGTGCCGGGAAAGCGTCCATGGAACAATAATTGGCAATTACCTAATCAAGTCACGGCTTATTTATTGGTTAGCCTGCGGAAGTCACACCATATCGAACAGCAACAGCTCCGCATCGCTTTTCGCCTTGATGTCCAGGGCCTGCTGGTCGACGACCGCTATGGCATCGCCCGTCTCGATTGTCTCACCGTCGATCTCGACCGTACCCCTGACGACCTGCAGGAATCCGCGCCGGCGGCCGTCAAAGGCGTAGCCGATCGATTCGCCGGCATCGAGCACCGTCGATGACAGGCTGATGTCCTGGTGAATGGTCAACGAGCCGTCGCGCCCGTCCCGGGAGCCGACGAGTCGCCAGCGGTTGCGTTTTTCCTCGGCAGGGAAGAGCTTCTGCTCGTAACCGGGCTCGAGCCCGTTCTGCTCCGGCAGGATCCAGATTTGCAGCAGGTGCGCCCTGTCCGTTTCCGAGGCGTTGAACTCGCTGTGCAACACGCCGGTGCCAGCGGTCATGCGCTGCAGTTCACCGGGCAGGATCACGGAGCCGTTACCCATGCTGTCCTTGTGCTCGAGTGCACCGTCCACCATGTAGGTAACGATCTCCATGTCCCGGTGAGGGTGGGTACCAAAGCCCTTGCCCGGTTCGATCCAGTCCTCGTTGATGACGCGCAACTTGCCGAACCCCATCATCGAGGGATTGTGGTAGTCGGCGAACGAAAACGTGTGCTTGCTCTTCAGCCATCCGTGATCGGCTGTGCCGCGTGAATCTGAGCGAATGACATCGATCATTGATCTCTCCGGGAAAGGGTTTGCGTGATGAAGCTCAGGCGCTGCGCAGTCGTGCAAAGACCGGCGCCTGCAGCGCGAACTTGCCGGGGCCGAGCAGGGCCTGCACGACAGCGGCGACCGCGAGAAACGCCGGGTACTCCCAGCCGCCATTGGCATTGTTGAACACCCAGCCCGAGCCGAAGTGTACGTATACGGCGCCGAGCAGCACTGGCAGTAACGCGATGGAAACCGCGGGAACGGCGACGCCTGCGAGCAGCAGCACGCCACCGCCGATTTCCGCAAACGTCACGACGTAGGCGAGCCAGCCCGGGAAGCCAACCTGCTCGAAGAAACCCACCGTGCCCGGCAAGGTAAATACCATGACCTTGAGTAGACCGTGAGCGATGAACATCGTACCGAGGGCAAGGCGCAGCAACAGCGCTGCAATGTCTGTGTTCTGGTTCATTTCCTGTCTCCTTTTCCAGCGTGATTGTCAGGCTACCCGTGGCTCGAGCCGCGGGGCCGTGTGAATGAGTTCGGCGATGCGAACACGTGCCGCATCGATGGATTCTTCCGCCTTGCTGTTGAGCTGCTCGGCAGCGATTACTTCGACGTCCGTGATGCCGATGAATGCGAGCGCATGCCGGAGGTACGGCGTCGCGAAGTCCATCGGGCTATCGACGGGGACACCGCCGGAGGCGATGACCAGGTAGGCTTTCTTGCCTTCGAGCAGTCCCTTCGGACCGGTCTCCGTGTAACGAAACGTAAGCCGTGCACGCGCCACCATGTCGACCCAGGCTTTCAGAGCAGCCGGTACGCCGAAGTTGTAGATCGGTGAGCCGATGACGAGGACGTCGGCTGCCTTGAGCTCGGCGACCAGCGCATCGGACTCCGCAAGCGCTGCACGCTGTCCGGCACTGCGCTCTTCGGGCGCAGTGAAGTTGGCATTGATCCAGGCATCGTCGACGAATGGCAGGCCCTTGTTCAGGTCGCGCCGGGTCAGAGCGACGGTGCCGTGGCGTTCCTCGAGGGCGCCGATGAGGTCGGCGCTCAGCATACGGCTGACGGAGCCGTCGTTGCGTCCGCTGGCAGCCACCTCGAGGACTTTCAGGGGCGTATTCCGTGTCGTGTCGTACATTCTGCGTCTCCAGTGTTCTTGCCCGTCGCGGGCCGATTACCTTGAGGCGCAGTCTGACTATTGACCAGGATTAGATAAACCGTATTATCTGGATAAGATTGTTCTCATAAAAGCAACAATATGCGCCGATTCAAGGACCTGGAGGCGTTCATCGCCGTTGTCGAGTCGGGCAGCTTCACGGCGGCCGCGGAACGCCTCGATATCGCCAAGTCGGCGGTGAGCCGGCGCGTATCGTCGCTCGAGGAGCGTCTGGGCGTGCAGCTGCTGCGCCGAACGACCCGCCGGCTGAACCTCACCGAGACCGGGCAGAGCTATTACGAGCACAGCGCCCGTATCCTCGCCGACCTCGACGAAGCGGAAGCCGCCGTCCTGCAGCAGCACGGCGAACTGCGGGGCAATCTCCGCGTTGCACTGCCGCTGTCTTTCGGCACCCGCCACATGTCCGAGCCGATCGCAGAATTCAGCCGCCGCCACCCGCGCGTGAGTTTCGATCTCGACCTCAACGACCGCCGCATCGACCTGATCGCCGAGGGCGTGGACGTCGCCGTGCGCATCGGCCGGCTGGCCGACTCCACGCTCATCGCACGACGCCTGTTCGAGGCGCGCACCGTGGTATGCGCGTCCCCGGAGTACCTCGAGCGGCGCGGCACACCGCAAACGCCGGACGAACTCGCGGACCATGATTGCCTCCTGTACAGCAACCTGCCCGACCCCGCGAAATGGGTGTGCACGAACGAGGAGGGCGGTCGTCATTCCATCGACGTGCCCGCCACGATGATTGCGTCGAGCGGCGACTTCCTGTGCGCGGCCGCCAGCGAGGGACTTGGGATCGTGATGCAGCCGACTTTTATTGCGGGCGAGGCGATCAGCCGCGGCGAACTGCAGCCCGTCCTGACCGATTACCAGTGGCCCGTGACCCCGGCGTACGCGATCTATCCGCCAACGCGGCATCTTTCGTACCGCGTGCGCGAGTTCATCGACTTCCTGGCGGAGCATTTTGCCGGCGTGCCGTACTGGGATCGCGATTGCTGCTAACGGATCCTCGCTGCCGCGACGCTGAAGGCCAGGCATACCTGTCCCGCGTAGTAGAGCGGCAAGCCGAGTACGTAGGTCGGCAGCGGCGGTTCGGTGAAGCGCAGCGCCGCGACGGACAGGTCGGAGAGGTAGAAAAGACAGGCACCGACGACGATCAGCGGCGTGGCACCGGCGCCCCGCGTGCCGAACGCGGTTATGACCATGAGGCTGATGACCGCCGTGTAAAAACGCACGGGCCACATCAGTTCCTGCGGCACGTAAGGATGCAGCCAGAGCAGCACGCCGACCGCGATGGCGAGGACAGGGACGAGGGTGGAAAGAATCCAGCGCCTCTCGACGC
>JAACFJ010000100.1 GCA_009937505.1 Gammaproteobacteria bacterium | reverse complement strand
TGCGGCGGGCACCGAGCCGATCACCGCAATGAGCCTGACGCTCGCGATGGCTACGGCCATCAGTTTCGTCGCGATCGGCGATTTCATCACGTCGCTGAGCGGCATCCCCAGCCTGCGTTACGCCGTCATTACGATCCTGGTCGTGACGGCGGCAACGGCGTTCCCGGGGCTGATGAAGCGCCTGCACGGCGGGTTCGAGCTTGGCGTCGGGTTCGCATTCGTGTTCTTCGCAGCCATTGCTGCCGGCGCCAACCTCATGGCGATGATCCAGATCGCACCGTTACTGATCGTGCTCGTGCTTATTTTGCTGAGCGTGCATCTCGCCGTCCTGCTCGGCGTGGGCCGGCTCTTCCGCCTGACCTTGCCGGAACTCGTGACCGCCTCGAATGCGGCCGTGCTCGGTGCGACGACGGCACCGGCGCTGGCGGCAGCGAAAGGCTGGCACGATCTCGTTACGCCCGGCGTGCTCGTCGGCGTGCTCGGCTACGCGCTTGGCACCCTTATCGGCACCGGCGTGTTCCATGTCTTTGGCCTGATGTAAGGTTGGGCATATGACCGGCGGTGACATCATCGGGCGCGTATTGCATACGCACGGCGTGCAGTTCCTTTTCACGCTGTGCGGCGGTCATATTTCGCCGATACTGAAGGGCGCCAAGGACCTCGGCATTCGCGTCGTGGATACGCGCCACGAGGCCACGGCCGTGTTTGCAGCTGATGCGACGGCCCGATTGACCGGTATCCCGGGTGTTGCTGCCGTAACGGCCGGCCCGGGTGTGACCAATACGATAACCTGCTGGGTGGAGCTGCGGCTACCCTGTTGCAGGGCCGCGGAGCGCTTCAGGATATCGATCAACTCGCGCTGTTCAAACCGCACGTGAAGTGGAGCAGGGCGGTCAAGCGGGTGCGCGACCTCGCGCCGGCGATACAGAAGGGTTTTCAGATCGCGCAAAGCGGGATTCCGGGGCCCGTCTTCATCGAATGCCCGGTCGACCTGCTGTATGACGAAGCCGTAATTCGCGAGTGGTACGACAGCGCGACGCCGAAGGGTAATAGCCTGCCGGACCGCGCCATGCGCATGTACTTGCAGCATCACGCGCGGCGATTGTTTGCCGATCCGGGCAGCGCCAGTGCTGACCACGTCGCGACGGTCGCTTCGCAGTCGCCCGCGCACGGCGTCGTTCAGCAGGCTGCGAGCAAGCTCGC
The DNA here is from genome assembly GCA_009937505.1 of Gammaproteobacteria bacterium. Classification (GTDB taxonomy): domain Bacteria; phylum Pseudomonadota; class Gammaproteobacteria; order Steroidobacterales; family Woeseiaceae; genus UBA1847. The sequence continues at coordinate 14,943 of JAACFJ010000100.1, read as the reverse complement.
AAGCGCCCAGCGGCCGCTGCTCGTGGTCGGCAGCCAGGCGCTTGTCGATGCCGGGCAGGCCGATGCCGTTGCAGAAGCTGTCAACACTCTCGGCATCCCCGTCTATCTCTCCGGCATGGCGCGCGGACTCCTCGGGCCCGCGCACCCGCTGCATCGCAGGCACCAGCGGCGCAATGCGCTCAAGGAAGCCGATGTCGTCATCCTGGCGGGCGTGCCATCGGATTTTCGGCTCGACTACGGCCGCCATGTCAGGCGATCCGCATGCCTGGTATCGGCGAATCGCAGCAAGATCGATCTCAAGCGCAATCGAAAGCCCGATATCGGTGCGCTGGCGGATGCCGGGTTGTTCCTGTGCGCGCTCGCCGATACGGTCGACGCGGGCACACAGAAGCGCTGGCAAGACTGGCACCTCGCTCTCGAGGCCCGCGACGCCGAGCGTGAGGCGCAGATAGACGCTACCGCCGAGCGCGAAGCCGAATACGTCAATCCGGTGGGCTTGTGCCGTCGGATCGATGCCGGCCTGCCGGATGAAAGCGTCCTCGTTGCCGACGGTGGCGACTTCGTCGGCACCGCGTCCTACATCGTCAGGCCGCGCAAACCGCTGAGCTGGCTCGATCCCGGCGTATTCGGCACGCTCGGCTGCGGCGCCGGATTCGCGTTGGGTGCAAGCCTGTGCCGGCCCGGCGAGGAAATATGGATGCTCTTCGGTGACGGATCGGTCGGCTACTCACTCGCCGAGTTCGACACCTTCGCTCGCCACAGCATCCCCGTGATCGCGGTGGTCGGCAACGACGCGGGCTGGACGCAGATCGCCCGCGAACAGGTCAAGATCCTGAAAGACGATGTCGGCACGGTGCTCGATCGCAGTAACTACCACGACGTTGCCGCCGCCCTGGGCGGGCAGGGGATTTTGCTGCAGCGCGCTGACCAGATCGATGCCGGACTGCAGGCGGCGCGCGAAGCGGCACGCCACGGCAAGCCGGTGCTCGTCAATGCCTGGCTGGACAAGACCGACTTCCGGGAAGGCTCGCTATCGATGTAGCGCGACCGCGAGCAGGACCTAGTCGCCCGGGTTCAGGTACTTGTCCAGGAACCGGACGTAAGCTTCCGATGCCGTTATGCGATTTTCACGCTTTCTGAATCCATGCCCTTCATCGGGAAAGATCACGTAGTCGACGGGCACTTCGTTTGCCTGCACGGCCGCCACGAGTTCGTCGCTCTCCACCTGCAATACGCGGGGATCGTTCGCGCCCTGGACAACCAGTAACGGCTTGACGATGTTCTCGGCATGGAACAGCGGGGAAATGCGGCGATGGCGTTCCTCGTCCGTTGCCGGATCGCCCATCTCGTCATAGAGGGCTTCCTTGAACGCCTCCCACCACGGCGGAATGCTTTTCAGGGTACGTACCCAGTTCGTGACGCCGAAGATGTTGATGCCCACATCGAACGCTTCCGGCTCGAAGGCAAGCGCCGCCGCCACCATGTAGCCGCCGTAGGAACCGCCGAGGACACCGATCTTGTTACCGTCGATCCAGTCGAGCGTCTCGAGGTATTTGCGGGCATAGACGATGTCCTGCAGATCTTCTTCCCCGTGGCGCTTGTCGTCCAGGTGATAAAACGTCTTGCCGTAACCGGAGGAGCCTCGATTGTTCGCGGCAAAGATTGCGTAGCCATGGTTGATGAGATGCTGGCGCGTTGCGCTGTATCCCGTACGGCTCTGGCCGCCGGGCCCGCCGTGGACCCACACCAGGGCCGGTACGGGGTTGTCCGCTGACGCACCGTGCGGCATGTAAAGGATGCCTGGAATCTCGAGTCCGTCGAAGCTCTCGTATCGCACGACCTCGCTCGCGACCAGGTGCTCGCGGTCGATATCGGGATTCATGGCATCGGTCAGTCGCTTGCTCGTCTTCGCTTCGAGGTCGAGGAGGTAAACGTCCGATGGCGAGACGTCACTGTTGACGATCAGCGCCAGCCGGGAATCGTCGGACGAAAAGCGCAGGTTGTTGACGGTGTCTGTCAGCGACACTTCTGTTCGCGCATCGGCGTTGATGCCGCTGGCCCGGTAGCGTCCCGTCCTTGAATAACCCGTGTACATGACATCCCAGTCTGCCGATACCAGCAGGTTCTTGTCGCCGGTCTCCAGGTCGTATGTCCAGTGCTGATTGAATTCACCGTGTTCGTTTGTCGAAAAAACGAGGCTCTGGCTGTCTGGCGTAAATGTAACGGCACCATAGGAAATGTTGCCGTCGTGCCCGGTGATCAGCTCCGGCTCCGCGACGTCAGCACTCAGATCGACAACATATACGTCGGAATCAGCACTCGTCCGCGGCTTGTCGAGTGCGAGCCAGCGGCTGTCCCGTGAGAGTGCCGCCAGTTGAAAACCGGGATTCTCAAAGACCATCTCGCGGCTGTAGTCTGCGCTCGAATATCGATACAGGTCGAAGCTCTTCTGGTTCCTCTCCGTGGTAGCGAGGAAGAACGACTGGCCGTCGTCGGCCCAGCCGACAAATGACGCTTTGAGTTCCTCGCCCGGCGTCAGGTCGCGGTGGCTGCCATCCGATTCCCGAACGAGTACGTGATTGAGTTCATTGCCGCCCTGGTCATAGGTGTAGAGAATGCGATCGTCACTGGGGAACCAGCTGACCGCGAACATTGCGCTGTCTTCCGAGTTGGTCAATTGCACCGGATCCGCGCCGCTAACCGGGAGGGCATACACGTTGAATACGCCGTCCCTGTCCGATGAGATCAACAGAGACTCTCCGTCCGCGGAAAAAGCATGGCCCGCGGGGCCGGGAAGGCCGTAGCTCGTCGTCGCAAAAAACTCCGCCGCACTGTAGCGAGGGATGCTGGCAGCTTCATCGGCCGACGCGACTTCGGCGTCCGGTTTCTGATTACACGCTGATACGAGCGCAAGTATTGACGCAGCCAGCAAGCTGGCGAAGAAACGATTCATTCCAGGTGCCCCTTGTTCAGGAAGGCCGCAGTATACCGAATCTTCGAGACAGCAAATGACTATCGGGGACGGATGTGCGGTGCCCGCTCAAGTGGGCTCGATGTCGAACTGCACGTAGTTATGACGGTCCGGGCTTTCGTCGATCAGCGCGACGGTCAGCGAGGAGGAATCGGTGGGCGGTAAGGTCTGGCGCAGATGCTCCTCCGCGGCCTCCATATTTTTGAGGCCGTTCTCCTGGGCATCGAGACAGAACTCCCTGATGAGCAGCGCTCGACGCGAATACAGCTGCACGCGGTATGTGCCGGTGGTGCAAGCGGGTTCCTGCCGTCGTCGTTTGGGTTTGAATCGCATCGATGTTCATCCCTGGCTATTGCCTGTTCCTTATTCTGTTTCACGTTGAAAGTGCGGGTTTGGTTCCGTGTCGATCGTCGCCCATAGCCGATTATGTAGAATCACTCTTCATATCCCGTCTTTTGATTGCGAGGGGCCTGATGAAGACGATCGGTTTGTTGGGTGGCATGAGCTGGGAAAGTACCGAGCTTTATTACCGGCTGATCAACGAAGAGACGAAGCGAGTACTCGGCGGGCTGCATTCTGCGCCTGTCGCGATGGTCAGCGTCGACTTTCACGAAATTGAACAACTCCAGGCACAGGAAGACTGGGATGCTTCGGCGCGGTTACTGTCAGAAAAGGCCCGCCAGGTAGAGGCCGCCGGTGCGGACTTGCTGCTGATCTGTACCAACACGATGCACAAGGTCGCGGGCGAGGTGGCGGATGCGATCGGCATACCGTTGTTGCATATCGCAGATGCAACGGCAATGCGTGTGAAGGCGTCAGGTATCCGGACGGTCGGGCTGCTCGGCACGCGATTCACGATGGAGCAGGAGTTTTACAGGGGCCGATTGGAGAAGAGCGGGCTCACGGTGCTGGTTCCCGACGACGAAGACAGGGCGTTCGTGAATCGCACCATCTATGAAGAACTCTGCCTCGGTCGGTTGAATTCCGCGTCGAGGCAGGAGTTCCTGCGGATCATCGATGGCCTTCATGCAAAGGGTGCCGAGGGCGTCATCGAAGGCTGTACCGAGATCGGTCTGCTGGTTGGCCAGGAGCATACGGACGTGCCCCTGTTCGATACGACGCGTATTCATGCCAGCCGGGCCGTCGCGGAAGCTCTGAAGTAGAGGCTCCATGTCATACGCTGCCTGGACCGGTCAGTGGATGATGACCAGCTTGTAGTCTTCCGCCGTCGATCCGGTGTTGTAGCCGTTCACCTCGATGTAATACGCGAGGCCCGCCACGAGGTCGACGCCGAGGTGTTGCGTTTCGACCGTGCCGACCGGCGTGCTCGCGACCGTGCTCTGGCTCTGGTCGTACACCATCAGGTAAACCTCGTCGCTTTGCAGTGATTCGGCGCAGGTGTCGGTACACAGGTAGATGAGGAAGTGCCCGCTGCGCGGCGGCGTGAGGATAAAGAAGTCTGCGTTGTCATCGGCCTGGTTGACGGAGCCCGTGATGTCGATGCCGATGTGCTCATCGGGCGTTGCATTCCTGAAGCTCACTGGATTCGCGTTATCGAGCGTGCTGTTAGGCTCGTATTCAGTATGAAACTTGATCCTCACGATGTCGCTGCTCGGCGGTAACGGGGGCGGTGGCGGAGGAGGAGGACTCGCTGGCGGCGGAGTCACGGGCGGTGGCGGCGGCGGAGGCGGGGAAGATACCGTTACCGTGCCGAGGCAGCCCAACCCGGCCGTCAGGACGGCGACCAGGGCTGAGCATTCCATTTCATTATCGGAGCCGCCGCCGCCGCAGGCGGCCAGGGTGGTCATGGCCAGCAGGGCGCCAAGCCGCTGCAAAGCCTTATTGATGGATCGCGTGATGCTCATGATTCTCTCCCGTTTCAGTCGCGTCGTGACCAGCGTCGCGACGAGTCTTAATCCTGCGGGAGAGGCACTGCGGGAACCTGAGGAACCTCTGATGGAGTGCTAATGAATCAGTTGGGAATCAGTTGTTTACATAATCTGTCGCGGTTCAGCGGCGACAGGCTGCTAGACTTTTCAATGGCAAGAGCTATTTGACGATCGGCAACGGACGTGAGGCGAGATACGTGGAACAGGTAACGAAGATCCTCGTGGCCCTGGCGATACTCGCTGCATTGCCGGCAATGGCGCTCGACGAAGAAGATGTGAGTATCGACAAGGAGGGTCGCGTCTACCGCATCCACATGGCCTTCGACGTCCCGGCGCGCGTAGACCAGATCAAGTCGGTGCTTACGGACTTCACGCATCCCTCGCGGCTGAGTTCAGCGGTAATAGCGAGGGAAGTTCTCGGCCAGCAGGATGGCGTTGTTCGCGTACGCACGGAGTTTCGTGACTGTGTCCTGTTCTTCTGCAAAACGATGATGTTGATACACGGCGTAACGGTTTCCGCGAACGAGGTTCGTGCCGATGTCGTTCCGGAGGGTAGCGATTTCCGCCATGGCTTCCTGCGCTGGTCGATTCATGTCATCGACAGTGAGGCTTCGCACGTCGAATTCGAGGCGGTCATGGAGCCCGACTTCTTCGTCCCTCCACTCATCGGCGGGTTTCTTGTTCGTAACGCGCTCGCGAAGCAGGCACTCGCGACGGCGGAGAACCTCGTTAGCGAGGCGCCTCGTGAATTGCCGACGACGGACGAAAAGCAATAGTCAACGCTGGATCAAACTAATCCGCGAGGCCATCGCTTTCCGCAGCACGTCCCCGGGGACCGGAGCTGACCAGCGGCCAAAACAACTGTTCGGCTGCAGACATGGGTTCGAGTTTTTCGACACCCATGCGCTCGGGATAGCGCCGGGTGATGCGAGCCGTGCCGAAAAGCACGTCCCAGAAGAACAGCAGGTTGCCGTAATTGCCCTTGTAGAAGGTCGCGTCGTCGCTGGCAAACTTGCCGTGGTGTGCGCTGTGCGTGGCGGGAGTCGAGATGACTCTCTCGACGAGCCACATGAGCGGCGAGAGCCACTTGATTCGGTACAGTCGCTCATCCTGATAACGAGGTAGAACGCATACACCCACCCCAGTCCCAGGTAGATGAGTGCGCCGGAGAACCAGAGACCCGGCATGAGCAGGTAATAGAACACGTTGTTGCGATAGACCACCCGGATAGAGAGGTATTCGGCGTCGTGATGCGCGCGGTGCAGGTTGTAAAGCCAGGACACGTTGTGCGTGAGCCGGTGCCACCAGTACTGCGTCATATCGTCGAATACGAGTAACAGGCAGACCTGTGCCACGATCGGCAGGCTCGCGAGCATGCCCGCGGCGTCGGGTGCAACAAGCCCTGCGAGGAATGCACCCCCCGCGAGCGCGAAGGGTTGGCTGACGAGCACCAGCGAGAGTGTGCTAACGACTTCGACAATGACGTCGCCACGCGTTTGTCCCGGCTTCCTGAAAAAGCGCGTGAAGACAATTTCCAGCGCTATGAAGACGAGGAGTATCAGTAGGATGATTGCGATCTCGGGTTGCAATTCGCGGCCCTGTGTCCTCTGGTTGCACAGTAGTGTCCGATACCGGGGCGCGCTGCGCAATGCACGGTTCTGCCCGCTATAATTCCCGGTGTCCATTGCGACCGGCTCGCGACCATGACCGAATCCCCGGATGCCCTGCGTATCGACCGTTGGCTGTACTTTTGCCGCTTCTACAGGTCGCGCAGCCTGGCGACGGCGGCCGTTTCCGGCGGGCACGTGCGGATTAATGGCGAACGCGCGACGCCCGGTGCTCGCGTTAAGCGTGGCGATCGAATCGAACTCATCCGCGACCGCCTGCCATACATTATGGACGTTACGGCGATACCCGCGAGACGAGGGCCCGCTGGAGAGGCAAGGCAGTGCTATGAGGAGGATCCGGGTACGGTGTTGGAACGCGAGTCGCTGACGCAGGCCCTGCGCCAGGACCGCATGCTCATGCCGAAGACGAAGGGCCGGCCCGATAAGCACACGCGGCGGCAGCTCATCAAGCGCAAGGGCGAGTAGGAGGATGCCAGGATGATGACCGAGGCGCGGCTCGACAAAAGCAAGGTTCCCGATACCTACCGACGCATAGCCTCGCTCTATGACGCCTGGGCCTGGCTCACCGAAAGCAAAGCCCGCGATCGCTGCCTGGCGATGGCCGCGATACAGGATGGCGAGTCGGTGCTCGAGGTCGCGGTCGGAACAGGGCTCGCATTCGAAAGAATCCTCGAGGCGAACTCCTCCGGTCGAAACGAGGGTATCGACCTGACCGACGCCATGCTTGAGCGCGCCGAGCGCCGGGCGGCTGCGACCGGGCACACGAACTTTCGCCTGCGCACCGGCGATGCCTATACGCTGGATTTCTCTGACGATGGTTTCGACGTCCTGATCAACAACTACCTGTTCGACCTGTTACCGGAGCGGGACTTCCCTCACGTGCTTGGGGAGTTCAAGCGAGCGCTTCGTCCAGGCGGCAGGCTGGTCATGGTGAACATGACGGAGGGCGAGCGCTGGTATAACGGCATCTGGCCGCTGATTTACAGGGTCAATCCCGCACTGCTTGGTGGTTGTCGCGGCGTTCAAGTCGTACCGCATCTCACGGCAGCCGGTTTCGAGGCGATCGAAAGGGCCTACCTCAGCCAGTTCACGTTTCCCTCGGAAGTGATAGCAGCGCGCGTGCCGGCATAGCAATGGGCTGGCTCGGCGCGTGGCTGGCCGGGCCGAACAAATAATGCGCTAACGCCCGATTTCCTCGAGCAGCTCGGTCATGGCGTCGGCATGTGTGACTACCTGGGGTGTGCGCTTCAGCACCGCTTTCATCGTGTCGTCCACGACACCGGATGCATCGTCTAGCACCTCGCGGCCGGCCAGGGTGAGGGCGGCGATGGCGAGACGCGCGTCCCGCTTGCTTTTCAGCGTGGAAACGATACCGAGCTTTTCCATGGGCCGCAGAGCGCGGGTGACGCCCGATGGCGTGAGCCCTACGGCTTGGGCCAGGTCAACGCGGCTGGCCTGTGAGCCGGGCGCATCGCCAAGCGCGCGCAACAGGCGGTATTCCGCGAGGCTGATGCCGCGAATGGCGCCGAGGCTGTGGTCGAGCCGCCGCTCGAGACGGTTCCAGGCACCCGCAAAGGCGAGGGCCAGTTCCTGTTGCGAAGAAATCTTGGTGTCCATGGAAATGAAGATTAACAGATACGTGAGTAGTCACGCAATAGACAGGTATTAATCAATTATATCGGCCCGGCAAGATTTACCGTTTTGAGAGCCGTTTCATAGCGGGCAAACGCCGGTTTTCGCTATAAAAGGGGCGTCATTAATGCCGCGTGGACAGACATGTACTTCGTCAATTCCCACATCACCATCGCAATCTACCTGGCGGTATTCCTGCTGGTGACCGCGGCAACGTTCCGTTGGCAGCAGTCGAAGGCCGTGAAGCGCCGCATCATCCGCATGATGCTGACGTTCGGCATCGACGAGCGCACCGCACGCAATGCCGATGCGCTGCTGGATATTGACATGAATGCCGTGCGCCGGCGCTGCCGCCGTTGCCCGAGTCCCGAGACCTGCGAGCGGTACCTCAACGGCGAGACTGTTCCCGGCAACGACTTTTGCCCAAACGCTCCGCAGTTTGCGGCAGTTTTGGAGACCCGGGAGTGTCGGCTGCGCTATGCGCCGGGGCACCGGCCTGGCCGGCGCCTCGACGGCTGAACCCTATTCGGTCGTGATGCTCGCGTCTTCCAGCAGTACCGGGTAGCTGTAACCTGCGCCGAAATCCTTGTCGAGTACGATCGTGCCGCTCAGCACAACGACGTCACCGACGGCCGCCTCGGCCTTGCTGGTGACGATGAGATCGTTGCTGCTCGCGCCCGCGTCGCCCGAACCGTCCTGGATGTGAATGAAGTTCCAGCCGAGGATGCCCGAGTTGTACTTCACGACCTTGCCTCGCAGCGTGACCGGCTGGCCCGCGAGATCGTCCTTGTTGGCGTAGACGTAGGCGATGTCCTTGCCTTCCTCGTAGGCGGCCACGTCGACAGCTGCCGATGCCGCTTGTCCACCCGAGCTGATATCCGGGTGCCCAGGCGGCATTTCACCGGCAGCCTGCGCCGGCGGTTGCGAGCTGCCAGTAAGGTTCTGCAAGCCGCTTACGAAATAGACCACGTTAAAGGTGCGGCCCAGGGTCTTGCTGGTGAAGCCGGTCATCGCCATGCCTTCGTCGGTCTGAACGACATCGCCCACCTGGACGGGGGTCTCGAGAGCCGCAACCCAGCGCTGGTCCTGCCCGGTATCCATGAACACGTAGGTGTAACCGCCGGAATTCATGGTCTCCAGCGCGGTGCCGCGTATCATGCCGGCGGGCACGGGAGTGGCCAGGGCCGCGTTCTCGGCGGCTGGCTCGTCGGCGGATTTCGAGCACCCGGCGAGGGGTGCCAGAAGGCTAAGGGTCATCGCCGCGACCGCAAGCCTCAAAAGCATTGAATTCAAGGTGATTCTCCACGTGTCATGGGTTTCGTGGCTTTTTCGCACGTATTAGACACAGTCTCAATACGCGCAACTGCCTATGGTTATCTCCCTACAATCTGGCGAGCGTCTGCACGTGCGCGCAGGCGCTTGCAGCGAGTGCGTCGAGCGCATACCCGCCCTCGAGGCTCGAGACGATGCGTCCTTGCGCATGCTTGCCAGCCAGCTCCAGGATGCGTTCCGTTATCCACGTATAGTCGTCGACAGTCAGCAATAGCTGCGCGAGCGGGTCCCCCGCGTGCGCATCGAATCCCGCGGAGATGAAAATCAATTGCGGTGCGAAACGGTCGATCTCCGGCAGCCACTGCGCCTCGATCGCGGCACGAAAATCCGGCCCGTTGGTGCCGGCCGGCAGCGGTACGTTGGCGATGTGCCCGGGTTGCGACGGTGCGCCCGTGTAGGGGTAGAAAGGATGCTGGTAGCTCGAACATAAAAGCACCCTGTCATCCGACAGAAATATTTCCTCGGTACCGTTGCCGTGGTGCACGTCAAAATCCAGGATCGCAACGCGTTCTACGGCGCCGCTTGCCAGCGCGTGCGCAGCGGCAACGGCGACGTTGTTGTAGTAGCAGAACCCCATGGCTGACGCCTGGCCCGCGTGATGGCCCGGCGGGCGCACGCAACAGAACGCGGTGGAAACGCGGGCCTCGAGCACGAGTTCCGTTGCGAGCACCGCAGCTCCCGCAGCATGGCGCGCTGCGGGCAGGGTGTTCGGGCTCAGCCAGGTATCGGGATCGAGGTGCTCGAAGCCTTCGCTCGGCGAGCGATCCTCGAGCATCTCGAGATACCATGCCGCGTGCACGCGCTTCAGTTCGTCTTGCGTCGCGGCGCGTGCCTCGACGTGCAGCAGGTGGTCATAGAGATCCTGCGTATGAAGAGCATCCGTGATACTCGACAATCGTTGCGGGCATTCCGGATGGCCGTCCGCAACCTCGTGGCGGTCAAATATCGGGTGATAAAGCAGCGCTGTCGTCACGTAGAATCCCTGGCTGGCAACCGGTCAGTGGAGTGAACGGCGCGCTGCCGAAATGTATCACGGGAAAGGACGCATGCAATACGTAAGAGAACAGGGACCGGACATCGCGCCGATATTCGAGGCGAAGTCAATTGCACTGATCGGCGCGAGCGAGCGTGACGGCTCACTCGGCACCGTGGTTCTGAAGAACCTGGTGGATGCAGGCTTCGAAGGGCCGATCTATCCCGTCAATCCGAAGCACGGCGAAGTGCAGGGAATGGCATGCTACTCGTCGTTGCGGGACATCGACAAAACGGTCGATCTTGCCGTCATCGTTGCGCCAGCGGAGGCTGTACCCGGCGTTCTGGAGGACTGCGGCGCGAGCGGGGTATCCGCGGCTGTGATCCTCTCCGCCGGTTTCAGAGAAGCCGGCGAAGATGGCCGTGCGCTGGAGCAGACCGTGCTCGACAGGGCGAGGCGGCACCGGATCCGCTTCATCGGGCCTAACTGCCTCGGCGTCATGCGCCCCGACATCAAGCTCAACGCGACCTTTAGCCAGCGCATGGCGAAACCGGGACAAATCGCATTGGTGTCGCAGTCCGGCGCGATGTGTACGGCAATGCTCGACTGGGCAAGTCCGCGCAACATCGGTTTTTCCTGTGTCATCTCGAGCGGCATCGCCGCCGATGTAGATTTCGGCGAGATACTCGACTACCTCGTGATCGACCCGGCCACGCAGGCCATCATGCTTTACGTCGAGGGTATTCACGAGCCGCGCCGATTCATGAGCGCGTTGCGGGCCGCTTCGCGTGCCAAGCCGGTCATCGTTATGAAAGCGGGGCGTTTTGCCGAGGGCAGCCGCGCGGCCGTCTCGCACACAGGCGCACTGGTCGGGTCCGACGACGTATTCGATGCCGCGCTGAATCGAGCCGGCGTGGTGCGCGTCCACAACTACTCGGACTTCTTTGCCGTTGCAGAGACCCTGCACACTGGCGTGCGTACGCTCGGCCCCCGGCTTGCCGTGGTGACCAACGGGGGTGGGCCCGGCGTTATGGCGGCGGACTTTCTTATCGATCGCGATCTCGCGCTCGCGGAATTGTCGGACAAGACCGGCAGGAAACTGGACGATTTGCTGGCCGCGGCCTGGTCGCACGACAACCCGGTCGACGTCCTGGGTGACGCGAGCGCAGACCAGTATGCAGGCGCAATCGAAGCCTGCCTTGCCGACAAGGGCGTCGACAGCGTGCTTGCGATCGTAGTGCCGCAGGCCATGACCGATCCGACTTCAATTGCGGAACCGGTGGTGAAGCTCGTAAAGCGCGCAAAGAAACCGGTGCTCACCTGCTGGATGGGAGACGAGTCGGTGCAAGCGAGCCGCAACCTGTTCCGCGAACATGGCGTGCCGACCTACGCCACGCCCGAAGCAGCGGTCGAGGCATTTGCGGCCGCGGCCGCATACCGCGCAAACCAGGAACTGCTGCTCCAGGTGCCAGAGGCGCTCGGCAAGCGCGCGGAACCTGATCGCGAAGGTGCGCAGCTCATCATCCAGAACGCACTGTCGGAAAAGCGTCGCGTGCTCGATCTGGTCGAGTCGAAGGCATTGCTGGCGGCGTTCGGAATTCCCGTGGTTCAAAGTATTCCGGCGCACGAGCCGAATGAAGCGCTTGCTATCGCGGAAGAATTTGGTTTCCCGGTTGCGATGAAAATTCATTCCGCCGACATCTCTCACAAAACTGACGTGGACGGCGTGCGCCTGGGCATCAGCAACGGCCGCGATGTGCAGACGGCGTTCCGGGACCTGGTGAAAACCGCGACGGAAAGGCGTCCCGATGCAACGATCAAAGGCGTCTTGATCGAACCCATGTGGCAGCCGCGTGCCGGTCGTGAGCTCATGCTCGGCGTCATCAACGACGAGGTTTTCGGCCCGGTGATCAGCGTCGGTCTGGGTGGCACCATGGTCGAGGTCATTCGCGACCGTGCAATCGGCCTGCCGCCGCTGAACCGCTTTCTCGTGAAAAGCATGATCGCAGGCACCCGCGCGTCGCGTTTTCTCGACGAGTTCCGGGGTCGTCCGGCCGCGAGCCGCCGCGCCGTGGAAGACGTCATCCTCCGGCTATCGGACATGGTCTGCGAGCTGCCGTGGCTCGAGGAGCTCGACATCAACCCGCTTGTTGTCGATGACCAGAAAGCAATGGCGATCGACGCTCGTATCGTGGTGCATCCCGTGAGCCCGGCGGCACGAGAGTATGCACACATGGCGATCCACCCGTACCCGAGCAAGCTCGTGGATGAGTACCGGCTGCTCGACGGCACGTACATCACGATCCGTCCTATCCGGCCCGAGGATGCGGAAACAGAACGCGAGTTCGTCGACGGCTTGTCCAATCGCTCGCGCTACCTGCGGTTCATGTATGCGCTGAAGAACATCACCATGCAAATGGTGTCGCGTTTTACGCAAATCGACTACGACCGTGAAATGGCACTGATCGCGCTCGTCGATGTGGACGGCAAGGACCGTCAGATCGCCGTCGCACGCTATGTCACCAATCCGGACGGGCGCAGCTGCGAATTCGCGATCGTCGTCGCCGACGACTGGCACAACCAGGGTATCGCGACAGAGTTGCTGAGGCGGCTCATCGATCTCGCGAGAGACCGGCGTCTCGAGGAGATGGTCGGCATCGTGCTGCGCGGGAACAAGGGCATGATCGCGCTTGCGAAAGAACTCGGCTTCGAGCAGCAGCGCTCACCGGACGACCCCGGCGTCGTCATCATGTCGCTAAAATTATTATAAGTAATTGTTTTTCAATAAATAGTCACGAATTCTTCAGGATAACGTCAGAGCCCCCTCAGGCTTGCCGGGGCGCATTGGCGCATTGTTGCTTCCGAACTTCAAATGACAGCGGGAGAGAAACAATGAGCACAATGAATTCACGGACGAATACGGGGATCCTCGCGGCGATTCTGGCGCTGACAGTGCTTCCAGCCGCGGCCCAGGACGGCCCGGACGGTGCGCTGCAGGCGATCGCTGTCGGCCACAACAATGCGGCCGTCGTGTACACGTCCGGCCAAAACAGCATGTGGCGCAGCGCCGATTCCGGCAACACCTGGGACATTGTCGGCGGTGGTTTCTTTGCCTGGTCCATCGCGATTGACACTACCGATTCCATCGGCGACCCGGACGCGACTCAGGTTATCTATGCCGCCACCCAGGCAAACGGCGTGATTCGCAGCGAGGGTGGCACAACGTGGACCGCCGGCAACGGCCTCAGCGGCAGTGTGCGCTCCGTCGCGATACATCCCGATAACACCACGGTTTACGCGGGCGCGGAAGACGGAATATATGTGAGCCGCGATCGCGGCCTGAATTGGAACATTCTCTCGAATGCGCTCGGTACGGGCGAGACACAGGGACTCGTCGTCGACCCCGGCAATCCGCGGGCGATATACGCGACCAAGTGGGGGCAGGGCGTCTATCGCAGCATCGACGGCGGCATCAGTTGGGATCTCGGCAACGGCGGACTTTCGGATACGCAGCTCTTCGACCTCGATCTGCACCCGCAGAACGCGTCGATACTTTATGCCGCGACCTGGAGTGGGGTATTCCGCAGCGTCGATGCCGGCGCGAACTGGGTGGAGCTGAATTCGCCGAACCGTGTGAGCGAGCTGGCGATCGATCCGGCCGACCCGAACCGAATCATCATTACAACGGAAGGCTACGGCATTGCACGCTCGACCGACGGCGGCGAAACCTGGACCACAGTCAATCAAGGCCTGGGCGACGTCACGCAGTTTGTTGGTATCGCCATCGCGCCGGGCGGATCGGGCGCCGTCTACGCGGGCTCGGTAAATAACGGCATCTTCATCAGCAACGACTACGGTGATACCTGGAGCGGGAATTACACGCCGACCAGTTCATCCACACCGCCGCCGTCGAGTACGCCGCCGCCATCGAGTACGCCGCCTGCAAACCGGACCACCCTGTCGATGAGGATTGTCGATCGCAACGGCGAGAGTGTGGAACTTGGCCAGACCGCGTATTTCGATGTCGTTGTCCGGAATACGGGTAGTGTCGTTGCGCAGAACGCCCAGGTCAGGCTCGACTGGAGCCAGGTCGGCCAGGGCAGCTATGCCATGTCGGCACGCCGGCCTGGCGGAAGTTGTGCGGACGACATCTGTAACCTTGGCAGTCTGTCAGTCAACGGCGAGGTTGTTATCAATGTAGAAGGCCGAACCGGGGACGCTTACAACTGGGTCGGGCCTTTCCGCCTGGTTGCGACAGCCGACGCGGATAATGCCAATACGACAAGCGCTTCAACGGACGCTTCGGTCGTGCGGACGATCCTCACCATCAGCTCTGAAGGTGGCGGCGGTGCAAGCGGACCGTTCCTGTTTCTGGTGCTGTTTGTCTTGATGCTTGTCAGGCATGAGGTGGCTGACCGCAAAATCGCAGCGGTGTGCCGGGCAGAATTTGTTCATTGAATCTTCGCGCGCGCGGGCGTCTGATTCAGGTGATCGGGCACTCCGCCAGGTTTGTTTGTG
>JAACFJ010000099.1 GCA_009937505.1 Gammaproteobacteria bacterium | reverse complement strand
GCCCCGATCGTGCTGTACCGTGACAACTCCGCCTACGCCGCGCACGCACGCGACTACGTGTACGTCGGGCCCGTCGAGATCAACCGCATGGGCGACTACTCCTATTATCTCTGGCTGGGGATCTGGAGCACGGTCAGCGATGAGGAGCGGTCGTACCAGCGCGACGGTTTCGAATCGATCACGCTGTTCGCCGACGGCGAACCGCTGCAGCTCGAACTCGTCGGCTGGACGCTGGAATCCATCGGCGTTTCCGAACCTGTTTACGTCAAGCCGGTGGCGTCCGCGGCCGACGCCTACTACCGGGTCACCATCGACCAGATCCGCGTCATTGCCAACGCCAGTGAAATCGAGCTGCACGCCGGGACCGCGCCCGTCAGGGTCTACCTGATGTGGGACCGGCAGGGCTCCGCACACGCATCCATGCGCGAATTCGTCGATCGCGGCCTGTTCGGGGCGACGGCACTGCACCGGCCGTGATGCACCGCCACCCCGGAAAATAACGACTCAGAACGTTACGACCGCACCCAGCGTGAACGTGCGCTCGGCGCCCCAGAGGCGCTCGCCCGGCGGCAGGTCCACGTTACGTACGCGGTTGACGCCCGCGAGGTGGTCCTGGTAGCCGCGATCGAACAGGTTGCTCGCCTCCACATCGACGCGCAACCTGCGACTGAGCTGCCACGAAGCCGCCGCATTCACGACACCATAGCCGGCCGTCGGCAGCTCGCTGTTATAGGTAGACACGCGGTCCTGGCGATCGAACGCGATCAGCTCGCCGCGCAGCGACAGGCCACCCTCGACGTAATTCAGTGCGAGGCTCGCGTTCAGGGGTGGCAGGCGGTAGAGGTTATCGGCAACGTCTGTACGGCGGCCGCGCGTGTAGCTCGCGTTGCCTTCGACGCCGACGCGCTCGGTCAGCGAGTAACGCCAGCCGAGATCCAGCCCGTAGATTTCGGCATCGACCGCCAGCATGTTGGCCGGCATCACGGTCGCGGGTACGCCCTGGATGTAGTCGCTCACATCACGGTAATAGGCCTGCGGGCTGATCGAGAAGCGATCGCCGCTCCAGTCGAGTCCGAGCACGATCTCGTTGGATCGCTCAGCGGACAGCCCCAGGTTGCCGATGTAGTTGCGACCGTCGGCGAGTCCGCCCGTCGCCTGCAGCGGCAGCCAGAGATACAGCTCCTGGTAGGACGGTGCGCGGGTCTTCGAGCCGATATCGACGTTGAACGCGAGGTCCGGCGTCAGTCGATGCGAGTACTTGAATACCGCGTCGAGATTACCGAACGACAGCTTCCTGTCGGCAGCATTGAAGGCCGCTGCAAGCTGCCCGGCATTCATCCCCATCATATCCATCAGGCCGCCGAAGGCCACCTCACCCGCATCGGTCGAGACGTCGATCCAGCGCAGGCCCAACTCCCAACCCGAATCTGCTTCGCCCCGCCCGATCGCCGCGAAGGCGCTGACGACATCGCGCTGCACGTCGTTGAAGTTCTCTATGAAGAACATCGCGTTGTTTGGATTGGTAATGAGGGAGTCATG
The DNA here is from genome assembly GCA_009937505.1 of Gammaproteobacteria bacterium. Classification (GTDB taxonomy): domain Bacteria; phylum Pseudomonadota; class Gammaproteobacteria; order Steroidobacterales; family Woeseiaceae; genus UBA1847. Next base: position 8,470 of record JAACFJ010000099.1, on the reverse strand, counting down.
GGATTCGGTGCGGCCGTCCACGCCCGCCATCAGCGCCAACTCGCCCATCGCGTAATCCGCGTGCAGCGCGAAGACGACGCCGTCACCGAGCGCCCGGTTCTGGCGGTACTGCATCGGTGATTCCGGTGCCGGCCTGAGCGAAAAGTTGTCCATCACGTGGTCGACGTCGTTGTAGCCGACCTTGCCGTGCAGGCTTAGCCCGGGCGTCAATTCCCGGATGAAGTTCATCCCGTACAGCTCCGAATCGATATAGCGAATGTCCATCGCCAGCGCCGGCGTGCCCGTATCCTCCGTGTCGAGCGCTCCCGCGAATACCTGGAACTCGTTGCGGTCGTCCCGGTACGCATAGCTCGCGTCCAGGCGATCGCGCGACAGCTGCGAGGGCACGATGCGACCTGCCGGCGTGCGCAGGTCGTCAGCACGGTCCGCCTGGCCGACGAGCGAGAAGCGATGGGCCCGGTTCGCCGCTGTCAGTCGACCGGCCAGCGAGGTCGTGTCGCCATTGTCCGCATAACGCACACCGGCCATACCGCCGAAATCGAAGCGCTCGCCGGTCGAGAAATCGCCGCGCGCGATCGCCGCATCGACATGCCCACCGATGGACTCGGGAGCTGTGGCGACACCCGGGATGCCGCGCTTCAGCGTCAATTTCCCTGTGATCATCGGCGACACGTACGACAGCGGCGGGTCCATGGAATTGGGTCCGCCACCGATCAGGCCGAGACCGTCGACGCTGACCGCGACGCGATCGCCAAACATCCCGCGGTACTGCGCGATGCCGCTCAGTCGGCCGTTCTGGTTACGATTGGCGCCCGGCAGGCGGCTCAGCGCCTCCGCCACGTCAACCACGAATTCATGCTCGACGACAATACTCGCGTCTTGCGATGACAGGTGCCGGCCGGACACGACGATCTCGTCGATGGACTGTTGCTCGTCCCTGGCCCCGGCAGGATTGGTATCGGCTGCTGTAGCTACCTGCATCGATAGCAGCACTCCGAGCAGCACGGTGGCTGCCGATTCTTTTGAATACATTGTTCTGGCTCCGTAACGCCGGCAGCCTGCAAGGCATGGCCGGTCGCATCTGTTATGAAATTATTCTCTGGTGACAGTGCGTGTTACGGAATGGGCGGCGCGCGTGCGGAATAGACAACGGTGTGGCCGCGAAGCAGGCGCTGCAGCGGCGCGGCAATGAGGATACCGAGCGGCGGCTGAATCGCCGGCTGTGTCGTGTCGGCCTCGTCGATAAACGCGAGCGACAGAATGTGCCCGATGCTGCAGTCGCCGCCGGAAGCATGGTCGTCGTGGCCGCCATGGCCCGCGTGACCCTCATGGTGATCGTGGCCGCCGAGCGCCTGCATGAAGCCGGCCGGCAGGCCATCGTGACACAGCTCGAAAAGCAGTCCCTTGCCCGGCGCCGCCGGCATGTAGCCCGCCGGTATGAAGGCGCGCAGCACTACCCCGGCCAGGAGGACCGTAACGAGGGTGCGCCATTTTCGGGTCGCAAGCTGCATAATGGTGTCCAACCGTCAATGTCAACGGTGCAGCTTCACCGTATACTGGCGGCCGGAACGATGGCAATGGACCGACGATAATTCCACCCGAAAGTACAGGTGGCAGCATCGCCGTTTGGACAATTTGCACCGGGTATCAGGCTAGTATTGGCGCTCCGGCCACCTACGGTCGCATCGGTACGGTTCGGTGGCCAGGGCCCGGGAATCGCCGCCAAAACATGGACGCGGAACTGGATGTGGGTGAGACAGACACAAAGATCCTGATCGTCGACGATCACGCGCTCTTGCGGGAGGGGTTGCAGTCGTTGCTTTCCGCGCAGCGCGGAATGCACGTGGTGGGTACCGCGGACGACGCACAATCCGGGATATCGAAGATAGCCGCCTTGCATCCGGACGTGGTCCTGACGGATCTGGCCATGCCGGAAACCAGCGGAATCGATGCGATTCGTCACGTCAAGTCCGCACATCCGGACGTAAAAGTAATCGCGCTGACTTTCCATAAAGAAGACAGCTATATCCACGCGGCTCTGAAGGCTGGCGCCGACGGCTACGTACTGAAGGACGACAGTCGCGACGAACTCGTGATTGCAATCAACAGCGTGTTGAGCGGCAGGAATTACCTTAGCCCCTCGATATGCGACCGGGTTATTGCCGGCTACCTCTCCGGAGTCAGGAAGAAACGCCTGGAGCCCTCATGGCATGTGCTTACCAGGCGTGAACGTCAGGTGATGAAAATGATTGCGGAGGGCCTCAAGACACGGGAGATTGCAGAGGTATTGTCGCTGAGCCCGAAGACGGTGGAAAAACACCGCACCAACATGATGAACAAGCTGGACCTGCACAGCGTCTCGGCCGTCACCCTGTACGCTATCCAGAGCGGTCTCATCAATCAGTGATCGGACCCGGCGCATTTCGGCGGCCCGAAAAACTCAGGATTCCTCGAGCAATTTTTGCACGACTTGCAGCAATTCGTGCCGATCGAACGGTTTTGTAATCGTGCGGTCCGCGCCCGCTCTGCTCGCCGACGCGAGATAGGATCGGGTCGAAATGGCGTCCGGCTCGTAGGGTGCGGGCGCAATCATGCCGCCGCCCGACATGACGATGATTCGCGTGTCGCGGTACATGTCACGAATCTTCTTCGCGGCTGCGATGCCATCGATGCCGGGCATGATGACGTCCGTAATGACCAGGTCGGCACCTTCCTCCTTCATAAGGTCGAGACCCTCGGGCCCGTCCGCGGCCACGGACACTTCGTAGCCTGCTCGTTCGAGAACCTGCTTCAACGCGATCCGCACGTCCTCTTCGTCGTCGATTATCAATATCCTGGCCATGACATCCTCTCTTACTCTACCGAGACTGCTCGCCGCGCCCGTCGCACGGCAAAAAGATGTTGAATCGTGTGCCCTTGCCGGGCTTGCTCTCGACTGTGATTTCGCCGTCATGTCGCTCTACGATGCCGTGAACGACCGACAATCCCAGTCCAGTACCCTTCCCGACCTCGTGTGTGGTGAAGAAAGGCTCGAAAATTCTCTCTTGCGTCGCCGGGTCCATGCCCATGCCGGTATCCTGAACTTCGAGCAACACGTATTGTCCTGCGTCGAGTTGCGAATGCCGGCTCGCCAACTGGTCCGACACCTGCACTTCACCCAGCGACACGGATATATAGCCGGCATCGTCGGACAGGGCCTGATGCGCGTTATTGCAGAGGTTGACAAGGAGCTGCTGTATCTGTTCCGGCGCACACTTTACGGGGCTGCAGTCGGGATTGATGTCGATCCGCAAGTCCACTGTTGCCGGTAACAATGCCCGGATCATGGTCACCGCCTCTTCCGCAATCGGCGCCAGATTCTCCGTGACGAACCGGGGATCCGAATCATCGCGGCTGAACGTCAGGATCTGCTGGCTCAACCCCTTCGCGCGGCGCGCGAGCTCCTGCACGCGCAGCAGGTTTTCGGCGATCGGAGAATCTGCCGGCAGATCTTCAAGGGCCAGCTCCAGGTAGAGCACCATGGGCTGCAGTACATTGTTGAATTCGTGTGCAACGCCACCGGCAAGCGTGCCCAGCGACCTGAGCCGCTCGTGGTGATGAGCCTGTTCTTCGAGTTGCCGGCGATCGGCCTCAGCCTGCGCGCGCTCTGCAATTTCTTCCTTGAGTCGCGCATTGATGCCGACCAGGTTGCGGCGCATCCTCTCGAGATCATCCGCTAACGCGGAGATCTCCTCCAGTCTGCTGTCGGGCTTCAGTTCCCGATCCACGTCACCCGAACTGATCGCCCGGCTGACTGTCTGCAGCCAGCGTAACGGACTGACAATGGTGGCACTCATGAACCCTGCGACCACGAGTGTAAGCAGCAGGTACGCTGAAAGCACGTAGATCAATGTGAGGCGGACAGCCACAAGGTCCTCGTGTATCGGCGACTCATCGTAACCGAGCTTGAGGACTGCCGGTTCAGCGAGGCCGCTGACGGGCAACGACAGGTAGTACACGTCGTCATCGTGTTCTCCGAACGCGAAATCCTCGCGAAACAATCCCGCGTCCTGGACATTCATCAACGAGCTCCCAACAGTCCGGCCGCCGACCTCGATTGCCGCATAGCTGCCTTGCCCGCTCAGCATTGCACTGTCCAGAAGTTCGATAATTCGCTGCTCGGTTACGTCCGCCTCGAGCCTGTCGAAACGATCGACGAATACCTGGGCGAAGTTGCGCACGTTATCGATGAAACTATCCTTCATTGTGCGCTCCACCGTGCTGCTTATTACGTAGAACAGCGGTGGCATTAGCAGCGCGTGAATCAGCAACAGCATCAGCACGAGTCGCCCAGGGATTGTGTTCAGGTGCCTTGCCATAACAACCTGACCGTCTTCACGCCCGCCAACACTTTGGCGTCGCGTTTCCACAAATAGGTAACGCCGCACTCCATGCTTCGTAGCGCCTCGGAAACGGCAACAACGTCATCGAATTCTGCAAGCCGCGGCGTTCCGTACTTGAGCGTCAGCGACAGGCGCCGGCGTTCGTAGGATTTTTTCGACATCGCGACGACAGACTGGTAGAACACCTGCTCAAGCCTCTCGTCACCCCGCATGAGCACGGGCCTTATCTGCTGTCCCTGCACCTTGACCACTACGCCGAGATACGCCTTGCGCAGGTCCAGCGCGTTTATGTCCGTCAGCGGACAGGCCGCTCCCGTCACGAGTACCACCGTATCGCCCGGCGTCCCCGCCCCCGTGATGAGGCAGGCGACACAAACGACTAGCCAGTGTCCACGACGACGGATCACGGAAATACGGCACTCCACTGCAGGCGAAATTCGTTGAAGTCCCTGGAACCGGTGGCACTCGCGCCGTATGTCGTATCCGCGACTTCGAGCGTCAGGCTGTGGAACTCGGCGACATCCCACCTCGCACCGAGCATGTAGCGCTCGGTTATGAAGGTCTCGAACAGTCCGAGATAAGCCGAGTCGTCCTGGTCGATGCCGCCATCGACTCGCCCGAAGACAGTAATGACGTTATTGGCCTCATATTCGAGCTGTGCATACCCGAGCAAATAATTGTCGTCAGTATTCTGCGTCGGGAACTCGAGTGTATTGGCGAAGTAAACCAAGCTCGCCAGCAAACGAAGGTCATTCCAGTACCAGTCCGTAAACACGCCCAGCGTGGCTTGATCGATATTGCCGAGTTCGTCGGGTACTGCGATCGTCCCCGGCTCGACGTTGATCTCGTTCCATCCGCCCAAAATCCCGAACTGGGAAGACGACAGGTACTCTGGCCGGTAGCTGGCCCTGAAACTCAGAGACAGGCCATGTTCCGACTTGCCCTCGAAGATCTCGTGCGCAGCCAGCCCGTTGTCCTCGAGAACCGGTGCCAAACCCACCGATGCCGCGAGGCCGATCGCCGAATCATCATGGCGCTGATGCTCGGACTCCAGTAGCAGCCCGGCTATGTGTGAGGGGTACGTGCCGCCATCGTCCTCCCATTCCTCGAGGGCCGGGCGTGTAATCGACGTTTGCAGGAATTGGCCGTGGTGGTACTCGCTGGTCCAGAACTTGCCAGGCGCGTGAAAACGGCCGGCCCACACGAATGTCTCGTCGCCCATCCGCAAGCCTGCCTGCAACCGCTCGAGTTCCGACTCATTCGACGACAAGAGGAACTCACCCAGGAAGCGAAACCGGTCGCCCGAAAAACCGTAGAGCAAGTCGAGCGAGGCCCGGGTAAACGAATCTTTGACCGACGGAACCGATTCAGAGAACGTGTCGAAACCATCGACACTGGGGAAAAACAGGAATTCGTGATTGACCTCCGCGACTGACGGTGCTCCCGCCAGAACGCCGATGAGTCCGAAGGCGGCAAGGCGCCGATGCGGCATGTACATTCTGATACGTCCCGGCAAATTCATGATCTGTCCCCATTCCGTCCATGGTCGTGTGCGACTATGCTGCCAGCCGGCCACATCCCGCCGGCTCACGAGGCGCGAAAACCCGGCTGCAGTGCGAATCGGGGGCGCGGAGTCGTCTGACCCATGAACTTTGGCATCGGCGTGCAATGGACGATATGGGGTGTTAACCCTAATTCGGCAGCGAGATTTGCCGGTACCCATCGGACGGAAACGGCAACGGGTCAGCGGCGAAACGGCAGAGCGGTATCGGCCTTGATCTCTTTCAGCACGATATTCGACCGCACCTGGGAGACACCCGGCAGCCGGAATATGAAATCGTCCAGGAAGTGATTGTACGCGTCGATGTCCTCGACGACGACGCGCAGATGAAAATCGGCTTCGCCGCTGGTCGCGAAGCACTCCAGTACTTCCGGATGCTTGCGCACCTCCCGCACGAAATGCTCGACATTTTTCTGTTCGTGACGCGCCAGCGATACCTGCACGATTGCGGCGAGCGAGAATCCGGCCTTCTTCGCATCGACGATGGCCGCATATCGATCGATGATCCCGGCATCCTCGAGACTCTTCACCCGGCGCCACGTTGCCGAAGCCGACATGCCCACGCGCTCCGCCAGTTGCTGCGTGGTAAGGCGGCTGTCGCGCTGCAGTTCGTGCAGGATGAGGCGATCGTTTCGGTTCAGCATGGGAATACAGTCAGCCCCGGCTATTTGAATAATTATGCCTCTAAATCGGCATAAAAAGGCATAAGTTTTCGAATAATCTCAAATACTCGGAATATTTGGTAAACCCTCGCACCGCTTTTCTGCGACACTGGTGCGTTAAATTCAATAATCCGGGCCCTTCATGGCGACTGCAGCACGCGAAATCCGTTCGTCTTTTCCGCTCGACAACTACGAGCTCCTCGACCGCTACCGCCGCGAATCCGGCCGCGTATTCCTGACCGGTACGCAGGCGCTGGTGCGCATACCGCTCATGCAGCGGACGATGGACCGCGCCGCGAGTCTCAATACGGCGGGCTTCGTCAGCGGCTACCGGGGCTCGCCGCTCGGCGGGCTGGACCAGGAGCTGTGGCGCGCGAAAGCGTTCCTCGACGAGAACAACATCGAATTCCTGCCGGCTGTGAACGAGGATCTTGCCGCGACGGCGATGCTCGGCTCGCAGCAGGTGGAAACCGACCCTCATCGCGAGGTCGACGGCGTATTCGGGCTCTGGTACGGAAAAGGGCCCGGGGTCGACCGGGCTGGCGATGCGCTGAAGCACGGCAACGCGTACGGCAGTTCGCCGCGCGGGGGCGTGCTGGTTGTCGCGGGCGACGACCACGGCTGCGTATCGTCGTCCATGCCGCACCAGTCCGACGTCGCGTTCCTCACTTTTATGATGCCCCACGTCAACCCGGCGAGCGTCGCCGAGTATCTCGAATTCGGCCTCTGGGGCATCGCTCTGTCGCGCTTTTCCGGAATGTGGGTGGGTTTCAAGGCGATTTCCGAAACGGTCGAGTCCGCGATGTCGGTGCAGCTACCCGGCTACCCGCAATTTGTAATCCCGGACTTCGAGATGCCGCCCGGCGGCCTGCACTATCGCTGGCCCGATTTGCCGGGACCGCAGATAGAACAGCGCCTCGAAGCGAAAAAAGACGCAACGCTGGCATTCGCGGCCGCGAACCCGATCGACCACAGGGTCTTCGACGTCCCCGACGCGCGCTACGGCATCGTGACTACCGGTAAGGCACACCTCGACCTGATGGAGGCGTTACGGCTCCTCGGCATCGATCGCGATGAGGCGCGGCGCATCGGCATCGACGTGTACAAGGTCGGTATGGTCTGGCCGCTCGAACACGACGGCGCGCTCGAATTCGTGAAGAACAAGCGCGAGGTCCTCGTTATCGAGGAGAAGCGCGGCATCATCGAAAGCCAGTTCAAGGAGTATTTCTACGACCGGCCCGGCCGCAAACCGGAACGCATGGTCGGCAAGTTCGACGAAAACGAACAGGCGCTCGTACCTTGGGTCGGTGAATTGTCCCCCATCGAAGTAGCCGGCATCGTCGCAAGGCGACTGGACCAGGCATTCCGCGGGCTCAATCTGAGCGAACGTGCCGACAGGCTGCTGAACGAGCGTGTGCCCGCGATCCGCATCGAAGGTGCAACCCGGATGCCGTATTTTTGTTCGGGCTGTCCGCACAACACCTCGACCAGGCTCCCCGAGGGCTCGAGCGCGCTCGCCGGGATCGGCTGCCATTTCATGGCGAGCTGGATGGACCGCGATACGGAAGGCCTCATCCAGATGGGTGGCGAAGGCGTCAACTGGATCACGCGCTCGAAGTTCAACGGCAACCGGCATATCTTCCAGAATCTCGGCGACGGCACGTTCTACCATTCGGGCTCGCTCGCGATCCGGCAGGCGGTCGCGGCCGGCACGAACATCACGTTCAAGATCCTCTACAACGACGCGGTCGCGATGACCGGCGGTCAGCCCGTCGACGGGCCGATCAGCGTGGCCGGAACCGCACAGTCGGTTCGTGCCGAGGGCATCCAGCGCATCGCGGTCGTCTCGGACGAACCTGAGCAGT